>NZ_JAKFWS010000099.1 GCF_021731785.1 Methylocystis sp. | reverse complement strand
CGTTCGTGCGGCGCTTGGGCGCGAGGCGCCCATTCTCGTCGACCAGGAAGGGGGCCGCGTTCAGCGACTGGGTCCGCCGCATTGGCGCGCCTATCCCGCAGCGGCGCGTTTCGAGGCGGCGGGCGCCAACGCCGCGCAGGCCGAGCGGCTCGCCTGGCTCGGCGCGCGGCTGATCGCCCATGATCTGCGAGCGGTCGGGTTCGACGTCGACTGCCTGCCGGTGCTTGATACGCCTTCGGCGGACTCCCATGGCGTTATCGGCCATCGCGCCTACAGCCGCGACCCGGCGCGCGTCGCCGCCATCGGCCGCGCCGCCGCGCAGGGCCTGATGGCGGGCGGCGTTATTCCGGTGATGAAACATATTCCGGGGCACGGGCGCGCCCGCGCCGACAGCCATTTCGAGTTGCCGGTCGTCGAGGCCGGCCGCGCGGAGCTGGAGCGCGTCGATTTCGCGCCCTTCAAGGCCAACGCCGATCTGCCGATGGCGATGAGCGCCCATGTCGTCTACACCGCGATCGACCCTGCGGCGCCCGGCACGCTCTCGAAGACGGTGATTGGCGACATCATCCGCGGCCATATCGGCTTCGACGGGCTGCTGATCACCGACGATCTCTCGATGAAGGCGTTGACGGGGAGCTTTCGCGAACGGGCCGAGCGCGCGATCGGCGCCGGCTGCGACATGGTCCTGCACTGCAACGGCGACCTTGCCGAAGCACGCCCGGTCGCCGAGGGCGCGCCGGCGCTGGCGGGCAAGGCGCTGGCGCGGGCGGAAAAGGCGCTCGAATGCGTGGGCGGCGTCGAGGCGTTCGATGTCGCCGAGGCGACCCGCGAATTCGACGCGGCGATGCGGGCGGTGGCGTGAATTCTAACGGGTCTCGTCGCCGTCAGGATCCAGTCGTCGACTTCGTTGTCGCCCCGTCGGGCGCAATTCGTCACGCCAGACTTGTTCTGGAGACTAACGAACTTGCAAGGCCAGGGCCTGTCCTGCGCTGATGACGCCCGACAGGCAGAGTCGCGTTCACTGCCGCCATAGATCGAAGTAGGTTCCTGGCGCAATGGGGTCAATTGATATAGGCGCGAGCGTCACGTGAGCGCCGCCTTGGCTACTTGTAAATCTAAACGTCGGTGCAAGCTGTATAACTGTTTGGGCGCCAAGAGCGCAGCTAGGCCCAGCGGTGCAATTAATAGGGGTGACAGCTGCAGCGGCGTACGTTGTTATATTTCCAGAACACGTTGTTGCATCGTAACCAGTTATTTTCGAAATTGTACCAGCAGCGTTTACAATACTATTTTGGGGGCTGGTTGGCGGTGAGAGCGACAACTTTGCGACCCACTTGAATTTCCCTGTTAATGAGGTCGTGGGAAACTCGGTGATTGTCATAGAGGTCGCACCGTAAAGCATCTGGTTAGTAAAGCCGTCGATTCCCGTGGCATTGAAGTAATCGCCACCAGCTTTCACGCCGGCGTAGGAACCCGAAGGCATCGTGCACGCCGCACGCGCCGATGGCGCGAAGGCAGAAATGACGCCTGCCAAAACAATCACATAAAGCGGTCTCGTCCCATAACGCAGCAACTTCGTCCCCCTGTTACCCATTGGTTTTTTCCCTCGAATTCGAGAAAACTCTGCCGGCCCGCTCTCAATCGAGAGCCCAGCCGCCACTTGATCCCAGACTCACAAGGCTACGCTCGTCGAAACGATGGCGTGGCGCGCGGCAGGAGTCAACGCGAGCTGCGCCGATGCGCTGAATTTGCAGGAGATCAGCGAGCGGCGCTTTCGCCGGTTGCGCGACGCTTATGAAGCGAAAGGGAACGATCCGCGGCTTGTCGACCCTTTCCAGTAGCGGCCTCTTCTGTGGACGGCCGTCCCAAAGCGCAGGCGGCGCTTGCGATTGCGGGCCTTAAGGGCCAATCTCACATTGAGTCGCCAGGAAGGGCTGATTCGGCAAGGGAAACAGGCGCAAAGCCTCTATGGCGCAGGAACTGAGCTTCGAAATGGACGAGCCCCGCGGCGCGGGCGAGGAGGCCTTTCTTGTCGACGTCGACGGATTCGAAGGGCCGCTCGACCTGTTGCTCGAACTGGCGCGCCGGCAGAAGGTCGACCTCGCGCGCATCTCGATCCTCGCGCTCGCCGAGCAATATCTCGCCTTCATCGAGGCCGCCCGCCGGGTGCGCCTCGAACTCGCCGCCGACTATCTCGTCATGGCGGCCTGGCTCGCCTTCCTGAAGTCGCGGCTGCTGCTGCCCGAGCCCCCGAAAGGCGAAGAACCGTCGGCCTCCGATCTTGCCGCCGCGCTCGCCGAACGGTTGCGCCGGCTGGAGCTGATGCGCCGCGCCGCCGACAGGCTCACCGAACGCGCCCGGCTTGGCCGCGACATGTTCTTGCGCGGCGGGCCGGAGGGCGTCGAGACCATCTCGCATCCGAAATTCCAGGCGAGCCTCTACGATCTTCTTTCGGCCTACGCCCGCCAGCGCCAGAAGACCGCGACCTCGCGCGTGGTGCTGCGTC
>NZ_JAKFWS010000137.1 GCF_021731785.1 Methylocystis sp. | reverse complement strand
TCGCCGATAACCTCATGCCATGAGGTCACGGGAAGCTGGGAGGTGACGATCGTCGATCGGCGCCCGTATCGCTCTTCGAGGATTTCGAGGAGGTCATGACGGGCGCCGGCGTCGAGCGGCTCGAGGCCGAAGTCGTCGAGGATCAGGAGATCGGCGCGGCCGAGGGATTTGATGAGACGCGGGTGGCGCCCACCGGCGGGCTTTTTTCGTCTCCGGTGTGAGATCGCGTGCAATGTTGCCCACTCTGGAGCGTCGCTCGACCATCCGGCTATTCGAAGAACTCCGCGGCCGCGGCTATGACGGCGCGCCTGACAGCGTGCATCGATATGTGAAGAGCTGGCGAGCTGCGCGCGGCCCGGGCTCCGGCGCAGGCGTTTGTGCCGCTGCGGTTTGATCCTGGCGAGGCCTATCAGTTCGATTGGAGCCATGAAGGGATCGAACTTCACGGTCTGCCGCTGACGGTGAAGCTGGCGCAGATGCGGCTCGCCTACAGCCGCATGCCGTTCGTGCGCGCTTATTTCCGCGACACGCAGGAGATGGTGTTCGACGCGCATGATCGCGCCTTCGCTTTTATGGTGGGGTCTGCCGGCGCGGGATTTACGACAATATGCGCACGGCGGTGGAGGTCGTCTCCCTCGGCCGCGCCCGCACTTATAACCGGCGTTTCCTCCGGCTTTGCTCGCATCATCTGGTGGATCCGGTCGCCTGCACGCCGGCCTCGGGCTGGGAGAAGGGCCAGGCCGAGAACCAGGTCGGCACGATGCGCGACGTGTTGTTCCGCCCAAAGCCGAAGGTGAAGTCGCTTGAGGAGCTGAACGATTGGCTCGCTGAGCAATGCGTCGCCTACGCGAAGCGAATGAAGCATCCGGAGTTCAAGGATCGAACGATCTTCGAGGTTTTTGAAGAGGAGCGACCGCGCCTCATGCCCTTCCTCGGCCCCTTCGCCGGCTTCATTGAGAAGCCGATGCGCGCGACGACGACATGCCTGATTGCGCATGATCGGAACAAATACAGCGTCGACGCCAAGGCGGCCGGACGCGCGGTGCTGGTGCGCGTTTTCGCCGATCGCATCGTGGTCCTGCTCGGCGAGGAGGTCGTCGCCGATCACGCGCGCAGCTTCAAGCGCGATCAGGTCGTCTACGACCCCTGGCATTACCTGCCCGTACTAATGCGCAAGCCGGGCGCCCTCAGGAACGGCGCGCCGTTCAAGGACTGGGATTTGCCGGCGCCGCTGTCGGCGATCCGGGCCAGGCTCCAGCATCACGCCGACGGCGATCGGCAGTTCGTCAAGATTCTCGGTCGCGTGCCGGAAGACGGCGTCGAGGCCGTGGCGCAGGCCTGCGCCGAAGCGCTAGAGGCCGGAATCGCCAATGGCGACGTCGTCCTCGCGATCCTCGCCCGCAAGCGGCAGCCGCCGGCGCCGCCGAGCATCACGACGCCAGAGGCGCTCAAACTCAGAACAGAACCGATCGCCGACTGCGCCCGCTACGACAATCTGCGCAAAGGAACGAAAGACGCGCCATGGAACGGCATCCGATCATCGATGCCATGACCGGACTGAAGCTGAAGGATCTCGACGCCTTCGTCTTCAAAGACACCCCGGTCGATGAAGGACAAATCCGCGAACTCGACGCGGGCGACTTCATCGACGCCAAGCGCAATCTCATTCTGATCGGCGGCACCGAGCCCGCGTCATAATGCTCACCTCACCATCTCATTGAAAATCTATGGGTAAATCCGGCTGATTTGCAGACGGCGGAGGTCGCGATGAACGTTTCCTTCGCGCAGCGGCCTCTTTGACGACATCGGTGCGTCGCAGGTCCGCGGCGAGGATCGCGTAGGGCGCGCCCTTGCAGTGCTGACTTGCGGGAAGTGCGCCGTCGGCGATCAAACGGCGGATGGTTGCGGAGCTGACATTGAGCGCTTCGGCGGCCTCGTCAAGCGTCGCCCCGCCGCGCTCGGCGCGCTCGCCCTCTCGATAGACGGCGATGTCACTGTGTTTCCGCAGAGAGGCGACTCATGAGCGCGTCCAGGAGTTGCCCTTGCCGGTCGACCTTCCGGAGCGGTTGAGGTGTGAATTCTCCCGAAGCCGCATCAAGCTTATTTCGGAGACATTCAGGACGCTGAAATCGACGCTCTCGCCACCGCGCCGCAAAATGCTCTCGTACGTCTGAACGCCGCCTTTGGAGACCCGCCCTATAATTATGTAATCGACACGGCCTCGAAGGGCGAATCTGGATCGCCGCGAGGCCATCGGACGCATCATCGACACAACGATCGAGAACATGATTAGCTTTGTCGATGGTCAGCCGCGAAACGTCGTCACCGCCATGCGTCGACGAGTCTGTCGAGGAACGCCAATGGTTTGAAGCCGCTCACCGAATACGAATGTTTTCGAAGCGATAGATGGACGACGCCGAAGCATCGACTGTAGCGCCACAATCAACAGAAGGAGCGCGGAACATGACAACACAGACTGGAAAGATTCGTGTCGCGTTGAATGGATATGGGGTTATCGGCAAACGGGTCGCCGACGCGATCGCTTGCCAGGATGATATGGA
>NZ_JAKFWS010000075.1 GCF_021731785.1 Methylocystis sp. | reverse complement strand
GCCCCCAATCGGCGGCGCGATCCTGATTGATCTTGTATTCCGACGTGAAGAGGCTCTCGAGTCGAAGAAGCGTCGAGAGCACCTTGGGGTCGAGCACGCCATGCCGGTCGCCGGAACGCGCGGCATGAATCACGCCGAGTACGACGGCGATGTCGAGACGGCGCGCGTCAGGAATTGTCGAGGGCTGGACGAGATCGGGAAGAAAAGCGCGATAAAAGCTCGCATCCTTATCCAAATGCGCGTCAAGGCATCGCGAAATGTCATCTGCGGCGGCTCTGAAGGCGCGCGGCCTGGCGGCGTCTCCCTTCTGTTCAAGCCATTCCGCGCCCTCAATGAGCGCCGCAAGCTGAACCAGACGCGTATAATAATGATGGCCGCGAATTTCCTCCCAGAGATCGAAACAGGCGTCGCGCCAATGATTGAAGGTATAGTCGAGGTCCGCTTCGAGAAGTTGTTCGACGATGCCTAAATCCGCTCGCTGACGAAACGCTTCCAGACGCCACGCCCGCAGCGCCGTCAACGCGCGCAGCGCCGGGCCGTCATTCTGGGGACGCGCCCACGCTAATATGTCGAGCGTTCCGTTGGGATTGTAACGTACTTCGCCAAGCACGCGGTCGCCGGTCACCTGACGAAGTTCCTCTTTCGAACGAACATGACGCAGGAAATCGGCGCTCACATTTCGGCGAAAATCGCCTCTATCCGCCACGACGCGGCCATCCAGCCGACAAAGGTCGAGGCTGAATTGCATGAAGTCGGAAATATGATCGAGCGCGTCCGGGCCGAGCGTTCTGTCCTCATAGAGAACGCGTAACGCGTCGATGACGATCGCCGAATCTCGCAGCCAGTGGAAAAAATAATCTGGATCGGGATCGTAAGCCGCGATTTCGGGAGAGGCGAGAACCGAGCCACGCGCAGGACGGATTTGTTGGCCAAGATGCGCACGATTCTTGACGAGTTGCGTTGCGGAAAGCGTACGAAGCATCGCCTTCGCCGAGAAGGCGCATTGTTGGGTCATCCAGTCAAGGAGACCATCGGCGCTCGAACTCATGCCACGCCACTCCGAGAAGAGATCGCTCTACTGCGACCTTTGATTGGTTCACGCCGTCTCCGCTATCAGATAGGTGGAGCAAGCCGCTGACCAGACATATCCAGCTTGAGGCTCACGACACGCCGGAAAAAGTCGCCCATCGTAGAAATGTCACTGATCGAGATCAATGCCGAATTCGGCAGTTCCTTTTGGAAATTGGCGATAAATGTCCGCCTCGCTTCTGGCGCCAGCGTTTCGAGAGCGGCGTCGATGATCACCCATCGCGGCTTGTGAAGAAAGAGCCTTGCGAAGGCGAGCGCCTGTTGCTCGGGCGCGGTCAGCTCATGATCCCAGCGCGCCACCACGTCGAGAGAGGGAACAAGCTGCGTCAAACCTAGCTGCTCAAGCGCCGAAATGAACTCCTGATTCGAATATTTCGACGATGGATCGGGGTAGCCGAGCGCCAGAGCGCCAGCGATGATGCCGTAGACGCCCAGCTGCCGCCCGACCCCAGAAAGGTCCTTGCGGTTGATCGCGTCGTAAAACGGCTGATTCCACGCGTTTAGTTCGATCTGCGCATAGGCTGTCGCGCCGACGACGACCGCCAATCCGAGAGCCAGCCAGACAATTGCGTTTCGCTGAGGCGAGACAAGCAGCACATGCGCCATCGCACGGAGCTGTGAAAAGAGTCCTGGCTCCATGATCGTCGCGTGGCCGCTTTTCTGTTTCTCTCGCTCTTTTGGTCCATTCATTGCCAGCGCCCTCGTGGAAATCAATAACTCGCCGAGTCACGAAGTGTGTTTGACCAAACATGCGCGGCGGCGGCGCTGGCGACAACAATAAATTCGACCGCACCGGATAGAACGGTCGGTTGCCGCTGGAATGCGACGCTTGGCCGCGTTTGGTTCGCAGCGTCAAAAATCGGGTATACTTTTTATGTTGAGTCATTCGCTCCGAATGAGAGAGTGCTGCGATTGGGTCTCGATGGATAGAATCGAAGCGCTTCTTGCGCGAATGACCCTCGATGAAAAGGTCGGCCAGCTCAATCTGGTGACGGCGGGGCAGACCGTGACTGGACCTCAAGGCTCCGGTGACGTGACGGCGAGCATCCGCGCGGGAAACGTCGGCGGAGTGTTCAATGTCTGGGGTCGCGCGGCGATCGCTGAAATGCAGAAATGCGCGGTCGAGGAAACGCGACTTGGCGTTCCGCTTTTTTTCGCTCTCGACGTGCTTCATGGGCACAAGACGATTTTTCCCATTCCGCTCGCCGAGGCCTGCGCCTTCGACCCGTCTCTGTGGGAGAGAACGGCGCGCGCGGCGGCGCGGGAGGCCTCGGGCGACGGGATTGATCTTACCTTCGCGCCCATGCTCGACGTGACGCGAGACCCCCGTTGGGGACGGATTGCCGAAGGCCCTGGCGAAGATCCCTTCGTCGCGACGAAATTCGCGGAAGCGAAAGTCCGGGGCTTTCAGGGCGCCGATCTCGGGAACGCCATGGCGATAGCCGCCACTGCCAAACACTTCTGCGGCGGTGGGGCGGCCACGGCCGGCC
>NZ_JAKFWS010000111.1 GCF_021731785.1 Methylocystis sp. | reverse complement strand
GAACTCAACCCGGTCGAGAACCTCTGGCAGTTCATGCGCGACAACTGGCTCTCCAATCGCGTGTTCAAATCATACGACGACATCGTCGACCATTGCTGCGACGCCTGGAACAAACTCATCGAACAACCCTGGCGCATCATGTCCATCGGTTTGCGCGACTGGGCGCATCGGTTCTGATCAGCACAGGTTGGTATTATGTCGCCGCTCGGCCAGAAGGCGCTCGATTCTCGGGTCGGGTATCAGCCACATCAGCGCCACGAGCACGTAGATCGCGAGCGAAAGGCGCGGGTCGAGCAGCGTCAGTCCGATCGCGAGAAGATAGAGCAGCACCGAAATCTTGCCTTTGACGTCGGCGCCGATGGCGCGGGCGAGCGTCGACTCCGGTCCATGCGTCTTCAGAAGCATGCGGCTGAGAATGAAATAGGCGATCGCCGGCGCCAGCAGCGCCGCGCCATAGACCGCGACCGTCGCCTGAGCGAAATGGTTCTCCGCCATCCAGGCGCTGGCGAAGGGGATGAGAGATAGCCAGAACAGCAGATGGACATTGGCCCACAGCACCCGGCCGGTGACATGCGACGCGGCCTGCAACAGGTGGTGATGGTTGTTCCAATAGATGGCGATATAGGCGAAGCTCAGAACATAGCTGAAAAAGACGGGAGCGACCTGCGCGAGCGCCGCAAAGCTCGCCTCATGCGGCGGTTTCAACTCGAGCGCCATGATGGTGATGATGATGGCGATGACGCCGTCACTGAAGGCTTCGAGCCGCTGCTTCTCCAATGATCTGCTCCAGGCGTCGATGATTATGTGATGACGCTCGGCGCGGCGCGCTGCGTATAGCGCTCGATTTCGGCGAGTTCGCGCGACAGCGTCACGAGGTCGGCGAGCGCCGCTTGAGTCTCCAGATATTGTTGCGCGGGATCGGGTTCGTAACGCTCGATATAGACGCGCAGCGTCGCGCCGGCGGTGCCGGTGCCCGACAGCCGATAGACGATCCGCGAGCCGTCGGCGAAAATCACCCGCAAGCCCTGATGCTTGGAATCCGAGCCGTCGACCGGATCGTGATAAGCGAAGTCGTCGGCCGTCGCGACTTCGAGAGCGCCAATGCCTTGACTCCTGAGCGCCGGCAGACGCTGGCGCAGCGTCTCAATCAGCGCATGAGCGCCGTCGCTCGCGATTTCTTCGTAGTCGTGACGCGAATAATAATTGCGCCCGTAACGCGCCCAATGTCGCCGGACGATAGCGTCGACGCTCTCTTTGCGCGCCGCGAGTATGTCTAGCCAGAACAGCACCGCCCATAGCCCATCCTTCTCGCGCACATGATCGGAGCCGGCGCCGGCGCTTTCCTCGCCGCAAATCGTCACGAGGCCGGCGTCGAGCAAATTGCCGAAATATTTCCATCCCGTCGGCGTCTCGTAAAGCTGGACGCTAAGCTTTTCCGCGACGCGGTCGGCGGCGCCGCTGGTCGGCATCGAGCGGGCGATTCCTGCAACGCCCTTGCGATAGCCCGGCGCAATTGTCGCATTGGCGGCAAGGATTGCGAGACTGTCCGAGGGCGTGACGAAACGGCCGCGGCCGATGATCAGATTGCGATCGCCGTCGCCGTCGGACGCAGCGCAAAGATCGGGCGCGCCGTCCGACATGGCGAGATCGTAAAGATGTCTGGCGTGGACGAGATTGGGGTCGGGATGGCGCCCGCCGAAATCGGGCAGGGGGGTCGCATTGATGACGCTGCCCGGCTGCGCCCCCAGCTCGTCCTCAAACAGCGCGCGCGCATAGGGGCCGGTGACCGCGGACATGGCGTCGAATGTAAAGGTGAGGCCCGAGCGAAAAGCGTCGCGAATGCGATCGAAGTCGAAGAGCGTCTGCATCAACGCTTTGTAATTTGCGACGCTGTCGACGACAGTGACGCGCATGTCGCCGATCATCGACTCGCCGAGCGCGTCGATGTCGACGTCTTCAGCGTTGACGATCCTGTAGGACGCAATGTCGAGCGTGCGTCGGTAGATGGCTTCCGTCACCTTCTCGGGCGCCGGGCCGCCGTTCGAGATGTTATATTTGACGCCGAAGTCGCCGTGCGGGCCGCCGGGATTGTGGCTCGCGGACAGCACGATGCCCCCGAACGCGTTAAGCGAACGAATGAGCGCCGAGGCGGCGGGCGTGGAGAGTATCCCGCCTTGCCCGACGACGATGCGGCCGACGCCGTTGGCGGCGGCGATCTTCAAAATCTTTTGAACGGCCTCACGGTTGTAATAACGGCCGTCGCCGCCAACGACGAACGATGCGCCCTGATATCCCTCAAGACTGTCGAATATCGACTGAATAAAATTTTCGAGATAGTGGCGTTGCTTGAAGATCTCGACTTTCTTGCGCAGGCCGGACGTGCCCGGGCGTTGATCGGCGAAGGGCGTCGTTGCGATCGTCGTCGCGTGTGAATTCCCCATTTTCGGCGGCGGCCTCGCTTAGCTGTCGGCGCCGCGACCGGCGCGGCGTCCGCTTTTACCGTTCGTGTCCGGGAACGGCAAAAAAGGCGGCGCGGTAAGGTCGCGCGCCGCCTTGCAAAAGCTGCCTGGAGAGCTTCGGGCTTACCAGCCCCAGCT
>NZ_JAKFWS010000159.1 GCF_021731785.1 Methylocystis sp. | reverse complement strand
TGTTGCGATACCTGTCGTCACGACGCTCGACGCCTTGCCCGACGAACGGTGCCCCGTCTGTGCGAAGCCGATTGAGCAGAAATCCGGCCGCGGCGGGAAGCGCGTCTATTGCAGCACGCGCTGCGCCAACGCCTATCACAACGGCGAGACGGCGAAGGCGAGCGCCAAAGCGCGCGCCGCGCTGAAGTGCACGCGCTGCGCCGCGCCGATCCTGGGGGCCAGGCGAACCGACAAGAAGCTGTGCCCCGCCTGTAAGCGCCAGAGCCGGCTTGAAATCAGCCGCCGGCATCGGCAAAGGCTTAAGGCGGGGGAGACGGGAAAGCGGGGGCGGAATCAGTTTTCGCCAACTTTTTGAACGACATATTTTGAGATGCATTACGCAATAAATTCAATCGTATATAGCCGGCTTGCCTGCCTCAAACGATAGAGTTGTGTGGCTCAAAGGATAGGGCTCGCCTCAAGAAAGCCGTTGACGACCCTGCGAACCGTCCCGCAGTCTCGCGTCCGAGCTTGGGTCGCCGAGAAATCGGCGCGCGCCTGAATGAAGGGGCGCGCGGCCCAGCTTTAACACTTCCCCAATGAGCCGCCAGCGAGCGAGCGCCTTAAGGCGCGCGCGCCCGAAAGGTCATTGACGAATGCCATTCGCCCCGGATGATCCTCTTACGCTCAAAGAGGCCGCAGAGGTTCTCTTGCGCGGGATCGTGAAAGAGTCGACTCTACGCGCGGCCGCTAAGCGCGGCGATCTCGTCGTTGAGCGGCTCGGGCGCGCGACTGTCACGACCCCGGCCGCCATCCAAGCGTGGAGGAATTCGTGCCGCGACCCAGCAAAGGCGCACGACTCTGGCTGCGGCCAGAGAGCCGGGAAGAAAATCGAGTCCGCCCCGCAGCGTGGCTCATCAAAGACGGACAACTTTCAATCCGCACAGGCTGCGGCGCGCTTGACCGTGAAGGCGCTGAAAGAGCACTCCAAGACTATCTCGCCAGAAAGCACCGCATCGCGCGAGATGGCGCCCGTCATCCCTCTCAAATTGCGATAGCAGACGTTTTGAGTATTTACGCCACGGGCAAAGCGTCGAAACACGCGCGACCGCATGAGACGGCGGCGAGGCTCGAAAGGCTGCTCGAATTCTTTGGCGACAAGCCGCTGAGCTTCATCAACGGGACGGCGTGTGACGCTTATGTGGAGTATCGCGGATCACAGAGCGCCGCCCGGCGCGAGCTTGAAGACCTGCGCGCGGCGATCACGCATCATCGCGAGCAAGGCTATTGCAGCGAGATCGTCGGAGTCGCGCTTCCTGAGAAATCGCTGCCGCGCGAGCGCTGGTTGACGCGATCCGAGGCGGCCCGGCTGCTTTGGGCGGCATGGCGCGCCCGGCAGATAGACGCCAACAAGGCAGGCGCGCCCACAAAGCGCCCTGTGGGCCAGCACGTGGCCCGTTTCATTCTGGTAGGGCTGTATACCGGCACGCGCGCCGGGGCCGTCTGCGGGGCCTCTCTGGACCGCCTATCCGGGCGCGGTTACATCGACCTCGAAGGCGGAGTCTTCTATCGCCGGGCCGAAGGCGTTCGCGAGACGAAGAAACGCCAGACCCCCGCCCCGCTTCCTGACCGCCTGCTCGCCCATCTGCGCCGCTGGCATCGTCTCGGGCTGTGCAAGACGGCGGTTGTCGAGTGGGGCGGCAAGCCGGTTGAGCGCGTCAATAAGGGCTTCCGAAAGGCGGCGGCGACGGCCGGGCTCGAAAACGTCATGCCGCACACGCTGCGCCACACCGCCGCGACTTGGCTGATGAAGAACCGCTGCGATCTATGGGAAGCGGCGGGCTTCTTGGGCATGACAGTCGAGACGCTGGAGCGCGTCTACGGACACCATCACCCCGACTACCAGCGGGGAGCGGCGAACAAGATCGCGCAAAAACCGGGTGGGCACCGTTTGGGCACCGTTTCAGCGGAACAGAAACGGAATAAGATGCAATAGAACGCAACGAAAGGCGTTGAAAATGCTGAATATCAGGGAAAGCGAACTCGTTCGGGACGAGGGGGTCGGAGGTTCGAATCCTCTCACTCCGACCAAATAACTCAACAGCTTAAGACATCTGAACGCTTCGGCGGCCACCGCCACGAGCGCGCGCCGCCACAGCCTCGACGCGGCGCGCCAATCATGCGACGCTCGGCGCGGCGACCGTAGCTATGCGGATCTGCTCAGTTCGATCGGCATTGGAAACGCCGGGCGAGCTTCGTTACGGCCAGTCCGTCACTTATGTAATATTCGATCGGATATCCAATGGGCCGGCCAGCGGCAGCTGGCAATTACCATACATTGCGAAGCCGATACGCAAATCAATCAAGTCACATTCAACATCATCTATCGTTAGGAGAGTATTATGACCCTCACGACTTGTCGAACGTCTCAACCGCTCACCTTTGGGGACTCTTCTCAGCAAGCCTTCAAAGTCTGCACATTTCTTGTGAATGTGCTCATACCAACCCGCGTTGATTAGAACCGATAGGCCCATTCGCGCAGCCCGATGGACATTATGCGCCAGGGTTGTTCGACGAGGCTGTTCCACGCATCACAGCAGTGATCGACGATATCATCGTAGGATT
>NZ_JAKFWS010000181.1 GCF_021731785.1 Methylocystis sp. | reverse complement strand
CCTCTCATGCGTCGATAGGCGTCGGCGCACAAGGAAACTCGTCATGATCCGTCATTCTCGCCTCCTCGGAGGAGTCTCTTGCGCCGCGCTCAGCCTGTTCGCCGCCTCGGCCGCCGATGCGCAGCAGTCGCTTCCCACCATCGAGGTCGGCGGCGCCCGCGCCGCCGTCCGCCGCGGTCCAGTGGCTCGCCCGGTCGGCGGACCGGCGCGCGTGACCGCCGCGACGTCGACGCCGGGGCCTGCCGGGACGGCGGCTCCCGGGTTCAGCCCGCGCAAGCTGGCGCTTCCCGTCTATCGAGATCCCACCGGACAGACGTTCACGACCGTCCAAGGCAAGGATTTCGAGAACATGCCGATGGTTTCGATTCGGGAGATGCTGCAATATAGTCCGGGCGTTTCATTCAAGCAGGGCAACGGGCCGCGGGACATCGTCATCTCGATTCGCGGCTCTTCGGCGCGCAATGGTTTCGGCGTGCGCAACATCGTGCTGCTGGAAGACGGTTTTTCCGTCACCCAGCCCGACGGCCTGTCCCGCACCGACCTGACCGATCCGCACGCCTATGCTGGCGTAGACGTCTATCGCGGGCCGTCGTCGGCCCTGTTCGGCAATTTCGCCAATGGCGGCGCAATCAACTTTCGCACGCGAACCGGCGCCGAAATTGACGGCGTGCATGTCGGAAGCGAATTCGGGTCGTTCGGATATCTCAATAATTTCACGGCTATCGGTAAACATACCGGCAATGTCGACATTGCGATCTTCGCCAGCGACGTGCGCGGCGACGGCTTTACGCTTCACAATCGCTACGACACCCAGACCGTCAACGCGACCGCGCGATGGCAGGTGACCCCGAACGACCTTCTGACCTTCAAGTTCATCCACAACCAGCTGTATGGAGATCTCTCGTCACGGTTGTCGCTCAACCAATATTATCTCAATCCCTATCAGAATGGCTGCTATGCGCTGACGCAGCTCGGAGCCGCGACGCCGCTCGGCTATCTCAATCGGTCCTTGTGCGGCAACGCCAGCGTCTCGCTTTATGGATTGAACCCCACCGGCGGAGGAAATTATCAGACAACCGCCGCACTGGCCGGATTCAATCGAAACGATCGCCGCGATGTGCTCGGGCTGCGCTGGGAGCATAATTTCGACGCGAATACGGTATGGCGCACGCAAGCGATTTACGACGACAAGAACATCATTCAGCCCACCGGCAGCACCGCCGCGCTTCAGGACGAGCCGGCGGTAAACGCCAGCACGGATATTACCCAGTTAGGCTCGCTCGCAGGCTTCGAGGCGAGGCATTTCGCCGGCCTCTATTTCAACCGGGCCCGCTATACGAGTTACACCAACAACACTCTGGCCGTCGGAAATGGCGCGACCGGCGCGCTTCAGGCGAAACAGAATGCGATGATGCAGAATCTCGGCGCGCGCGGCCGGGAGGAGGTCGCGCTGTCGCGTGACGTGACGCTCGTGCTCGGCCTGGCGACCGAAATGACGAAGATCGCCGCGAAACAGGATCAATTCACTTACGTGAATGCGCCCGCCAATCCGGCCTTTGCGCAAATCGCGACATGGCAGGGCATTCCCGTCAACAAAACTTACTGGAACGTCGGTCCTGAAGCTTCCGTGACCTGGCGGGCGTGGCCGGAGCTGCTGACGCATTTCCGCGCGTCGAGCGGCTATGGCACGCCCAATCCAGGGCAGCTCTTCGTCAACCAGCAGGGTCAGCCGGGCGCAAACACCGATTTGAAGACTCAGCGCAACAGCGGCATCGACATCGGATTCGACTGGCGGCCTCACGAAACGGTGCTGTTCAGCTTAACCGGCTTCCATGAGTGGTATCAAAATGAGCAACTGACCCAGTCTCCCGGAGCGGGATTGTTGAACTATACGTTCAACGCCGCGGGGTCGGCGCATCGGGGCGTGGAGGCGCTGACGGACTGGCGGCCGATCGAAGGCTGGCGGATATTGGCGAACTACTCATACAACAATCAGGTTTTCACGAATTTTACCGAATTGCTGGGCACCGCTGGCGCCACCGGCCGGACCGGCAACTTCAATCGAGCCGGCTATAAAATCCCGAACGTCGCGCCGCATACCGCGACCGCGCGGCTCGCATACGACCAGCCTTTCGGCGACTACAAGGGATTGGGAGCTTTCGTGGAATACGTCTATCAAAGCTCCTATTACCTCGATAACGGCAATGTTCTGACCATCCCGGGCTACGGCCTCGTCAACGCCAACGTCCACTTCGACAGGGATATTGAAGCTTGGCCGGTCAAAAATTTCGCGATCTATTTCGAGGTGCGGAACATTTTCGACAGAAATTGGATCGCATCGGCGAACAACATTCAAAACTCGGTGTCGCTGGTCAATGGCGTCGTGGTGCAGAATGGATACGCCACGCTGGCGCAGAACGGGACCGGTTCGATCTACGCTGGCAACCCTCGCCTTTTCCAAGGAGGCGTGAAGTTCAAATTTTGATGAGGTCGGCGGCGAGGCAGGATGAGACGCTTTGCCGCAGCGAGACGGCCGCTCCAAGATTAACTTGTCGCGGCCCTCGCTTTTTGCTTACATCGGCGCGCGCCTGTAAATTTTACGGGCGCGCCTGAATGAGGGTTCGAGCTTTTATG
>NZ_JAKFWS010000162.1 GCF_021731785.1 Methylocystis sp. | reverse complement strand
CGTTCGTGCGGCGCTTGGGCGCGAGGCGCCCATTCTCGTCGACCAGGAAGGGGGCCGCGTTCAGCGACTGGGTCCGCCGCATTGGCGCGCCTATCCCGCAGCGGCGCGTTTCGAGGCGGCGGGCGCCGACGCCGCGCAGGCCGAGCGGCTTGCTTGGCTCGGCGCGCGGCTCATCGCCCATGATCTGCGAGCGGTCGGTTTCGACGTCGACTGCCTGCCGGTGCTTGATACGCCTTCGGCGGACTCCCATGGCGTTATCGGCCATCGCGCCTACAGCCGCGACCCGGCGCGCGTCGCCGCCATCGGCCGCGCCGCCGCGGAGGGCCTGATGGCGGGCGGCGTCATTCCGGTGATGAAACATATTCCGGGGCACGGGCGCGCCCGCGCCGACAGCCATTTCGAGTTGCCGGTCGTCGAAGCCAGCCGCGCGGAGCTGGAGCGCGTCGATTTCGCGCCGTTCAAGGCCAACGCCGATCTGCCGATGGCGATGAGCGCCCATGTCGTCTATACGCATATTGACCCGACGGGGCCAGCCACCCTCTCGAAGACCGTGATCGACGATATCGTCCGCGGCCATATCGGCTTCGACGGCCTGCTGATGACCGACGATCTGTCGATGAAGGCGCTGACGGGGAGCTTTCGCGAACGCGCCGAGCGCGCCATCGCGGCGGGCTGCGATGTCGTGCTCCATTGCAATGGCGACCTCGCGGAAGCGCGGCCGGTCGCCGAAGGCGCGCCGGCGTTGGCGGGCAAGGCGTTGGCGCGCGCCGAAAAAGCGCTCGAATGCGTTCAGCAGATCGAACCCTTCGACGTGGCCGAGGCCACGCGCGAATTCGACGCGGCGATGTCGGCGGTGGCGTGAATTCTAACGGGTCTTGTCGCCGTCAGGATCATTTGTCGTCGACTTCGCCGTCGACCGACGGGCGCGATTCGTCACGACAGACTTTTCTGGCGACGAACGAACCCATCGGGCGAGCGCCAGTCTGGCGCTGATGGCGCCAGAAGGGCCGAGTGGCGTTCACTGCCGCCATAGGTCGAAGTAGGATCCAGGCGCAACGGGGTCAATTGCGATAGGCGCGAGAGTCACGTGAGCGCCGCCTTGGCTGCTTGTAAATTTGAAAGTCGATGTAATCTGTATAACTGTTTGGGCGCCGGTAACGCAGCTGGGCCCAGCGGTGCAATTAATAGGGGTGACAGCTGAATTGGCGTAAGTTGTTATAATTCCCGAACAAGTTGTTGCATCGTAACCAGTTATTTTCGAAATTGTGCCCGCAGCATTTATAATACTATTTTGGGGGTTGGTTGGCGGCGAGACCGACAACTTTGCGAGCAACGCAAATTTCCCTGTTAACGCGGCCGTGGGAAACTCGGTGATTGTCATCGAGGTCACACTATAAATCGTCTGATTAGTAAAGCCGGGGATTCCCGTGGCATTTAAGAAATCGCTGCCGGCCTTCACGCCGGCGTATGACCCAGACGGAATAGTGCAGGCTGCACGCGCGGATGGCGCGAAGGCAGTAGTAGCGCCCGCCAAAACTATTACAAAAACCAGTCCCGATCCATAACGCATCCCCATCCCCCCGTTACCCATTTGTTTTGCTCCATTAAATTCGAGAAAACGTATACCGCCCTGCTCTCTGTCGAGAGCCCAGCCGCCCTTTCGTCCATACTCACAAGGCCACGGTCGTCGAAACACTGTCGTGGAGCGCGGAAGGAGTCAACGCGCGCTGCGCCGATGCGCCGTCATCATCGCCGCGGCGCAGGCGCAGGGGATGCGCGCGGCTCTATTCCGAGGACCTTTCGCACGGACGATAAGCTGCGGATTGTCGATCCCTTCCGCTAGTCGGCGCCGCGAATTAAATGCGCCGACTCCGGCCTGTTCGCAGCCAAGCGAGCCTGGAGGCTCGCGGTCCGGGAGGCGCCGCCCTTGGAACGCGAGCCTCCTGGCGCGCCAAAGCTCCTGCGACCGATTCGGCTATTTCATGGCGTCGCCTAAGCTCCCTCTCCTGTGGACGGCGCCTCCAAAGCGCAGGCCGCGCTTGCGATTGCGGGCCTTAGGGGCCAATCTCGCAACGAGTCGCTCGGAGCGGCCGATTCGGCAAGGGAAACAGACGCAAAGCCCCTATGGCGCAGGAATTGACCTTCGAAATGGACGAGCCCCGTGGCGCGGGCGAGGAGGCCTTTCTTGTCGACGTCGACGGATTCGAGGGGCCGCTCGACCTGCTGCTCGAACTGGCGCGCCGGCAGAAAGTCGATCTTGCGCGCATCTCCATCCTCGCGCTCGCCGAGCAATATCTCGCCTTCATCGAGGCCGCCCGCCGGGTGCGGCTGGAGCTTGCCGCCGACTATCTGGTGATGGCGGCCTGGCTCGCCTTCCTGAAGTCGCGGCTGCTGCTGCCCGAGCCCCCGAAAGGCGAAGAACCGTCGGCCTCCGACCTCGCCGCCGCGCTCGCCGAACGGTTGCGCCGGCTGGAGCTGATGCGCCGCGCCGCCGACAGACTCACCGAACGCGCCCGGCTTGGCCGCGACATGTTTTTGCGCGGCGGGCCGGAGGGCGTCGAGACCATCTCGCATCCGAAATTCCAGGCGAGCCTCTACGATCTTCTTTCGGCCTACGCCCGCCAGCGCCAGAAGACCGCGACCTCGCGCGTGGTGCTGCGTC
>NZ_JAKFWS010000112.1 GCF_021731785.1 Methylocystis sp. | reverse complement strand
CTCGATCCACAGCTCCCACAGAACGTCACCGTTGCGATCGTCGATGGCGAAGTATGGCGCATAACTCTCCGGCTTCTCGAAAAGCCTTTTTGCGACATCATTGTAGTGCGCCATCACGAGCGTGAGCACTTCGTTCAGGTGGTCAATCGTATCGAAGACAGGCGCCGCCTCGTCAACAGTCTGGCCCCAGACGACGGAAAGCCATTCGCTTGGCGGGATCATCTCCGGACAAACAAGCACGCCGGCGACAAGACCATCGAGTTCTTCGAGCAGCATGGCCTCCTCGCCAAGGGCGAGGAGTTCATTCTCAAGCTGCTTGAGATGGCGCGGCGCTTTCCGCATGAGGCTTCCACTTCCAGGGAAGGAGATCGTCGATTTTATTGATCGGGTGATCGGCGATGCGGGCGATGACATCCGCAAGCCATGCTTCCGGATCGATGTCGTTGGAGCGCGCCGTTTCGATCAGCGTATACATGGTCGCCGCGCGACGTCCGCCGTCGTCGGAGCCGGCAAATAGATAATTCTTTCTGCCCAAAGTAAGGGGTCTGATGGCGCGTTCGGCGGCGTTGTTCGACATTTCGAGACGTCCGTCATCGACGTAGCGGGTCAAGGCCGTCCAGCGGGAGGTCGCATAGCGGATGGCTTTGGCAAAGTCGCTCTTGCCGCTGATCTTCGCCAGCGTCGCATCGAAGAACGCGCGCAGTTCATCCAAAATGGGATTTGCCCGCTCGCGGCGCGAGTCGACGCGCTCGGCCGGCGATCTACCCTTGATGTCGGCTTCGATGGCGAAGAGCCGCGCGATCATTTCAAGCGCCTGTGCCGCCGCCGGTGATTTTGTCTCGACATGCACGTCGTAGATTTTGCGCCTGGAATGCGCCCAGCACGCGACCTCTTTGAACGGCGCCGGTGCGCCAGTTTTTGGATCGGCCTCGTAGAGGCCGCCAAAGCCGGTATAGCCGTCCGCGTGCAGATGGCCGCGGCAATCCTTCAGCAAGGCATGAGCGCGCTCGGACTTGCGGTCCGCCGAGTAGAGATAGAAAGCCGCCGGCGGCGCCGTCGATCCATAGGGCCTTTCATCGCGCACCGCCGTCCATAACCGGCCGGTCTTCGTCCTGCCGCGCCCCGGATCGAGCACGGGAACCGTCGTATCGTCCGCGTGGATCGCGGAGCCGGCGCGCACATGGCGCGCGATGCGCTCGGCCAGCGGCTCCAGTAGCGCCGCCATATGGCCGACCCAGCCCGACATGACCGAGCGGTCGATCATTACGCCTTCGCGCGCATAAATGTCAGACTGACGATGCAAAGGCAGATGGTCGCAATATTTGGCGACCAGCACATGGGCGAGCAGCGCAGGCCCGGGCCGGCCCTTCTCGATCGGCAGCGTTGGCATTGGCGCCTGAACGATCGTCTCGCAGGCGCGGCAGCTCATCTTCTCCCGCACATGGCGCACGCGCTTGAAGTGCGAAGCGACATATTCCAGCACTTCCCGCTCGTCGGCGCCGATCCGGCCGAACTTCGTTCCGCCGCAGGTCGGGCAGACGCAGGGCGCGTCATGCGTGATCGTCTCAAGCAGAAGATGATCGGGCAAAGGCGTCCGAACCGACGGTTTCTTCGGCGTCGTAGCCGAAGCGCCGCTGTCTGATGCTTCTGTTCGCGCCTGCTGTTCGGCGTCGCTTTCCTCGATATCGCCGATCAGCAGCTCGAGCTGTTCGATGTCCCGATCGAGCTTTTCCGACGATCGCCCGAAGCGCGCGCGCCGCAAAATGGCGAGCTGCATCTTCAGCTTTTCGATCAGCAGCGTTTTGGCGTGAACTTCCGCGGCGAGCGCCGCCGCAAAGCGCCGCAGCTCTGCAGGATCTTCCGGCAAATCAGCAGTGGCGCACGACATGATTTCGTCTACCACAAAACACGCGTCGGCGCAGCTCAAGAATGCCTGGAATCTACAGGAATGCAGGGCGTTTCGGCGCGTCCGGCGCAACCGTCCGGCGCCAGTCGATCCCTTCGATCAGGAGCGCCAGTTGCGCCGCCGTCAGTTGCAGCGCGCCCTCGACAATCGGCGGCCACACGAACTTACCTTTCTCCAGACGCTTGGCAAACAGGCACAGGCCCGACCCGTCCCAGGTCAAAATCTTCACATAGTCGCCGCGCTTGCTCCTGAACACGAAGGCCGCGCCCGAATAAGGATCAGCGCGCAGAACCTGCGCGACATCGGCGGCAAGTCCATCAAAGCCGCGCCGCATATCGACCGGCTTGCACGCCAGATAGACCTTCACGCCCGGCGCGAACTGAAGCATCAAAGAGCGCCCAGCGCGGACAGGACGCGACGCAGCGCTTCGGCGTCGACATCCGCGTCGAGCGACACGCGCGCGCCATTCGGCAGGCTGATCTCCATCGCCCCGCGTCGCGCGCTTCTTCGCGGCTCGCGAACCGGCTTCGTCGACGCCGCCCGCGGCGGCGCCAATGCTGGAGCCGTCACTGCGTTCAGTTCCACGAGCGTCACCGGGACAAACGCCGGCGCGTCGCTGTCTCCCGCCACCGCAGAGGCGTCAGCCTTTTGCGCTGGCGCGCGCCGCCGATCAAGCCAACCCTCGCGGGCGCGGCGTATCCATTTGAAAACGAGATTGGCGTTCAGACCGTGACGACGCGCAACCGCCGCAACAGACG
>NZ_JAKFWS010000179.1 GCF_021731785.1 Methylocystis sp. | reverse complement strand
CCTTTTGCGTCGGCCAGAGCGTCAACGCGCTGCAGCTTCCGCACGAACGCCGCTCAAAGGCGCTGGATCATGCCGATCGACTGGCCGAACATGTCGGGCTCGATATGAGCGCGCATTGGACGCCGACTGTCGAAAGCTATTTCGGCAAGGTGACCAAGGCGCGGATTCTGGCGGCGGTGCGCGAGGCCAAGGGTGAAGCGACCGCGCAGATGATCGATCATCTGAAAAAATCCGACATGGCGATCGAGGCGGAGCGTCTGCTTCAGGGAACCGGCTGGCTGCCCGAGCCCCTGCGCGGCGCGTCAACGGAGGCGGCCGATGCGCCAATCGTCCAAACGGAAGAAGGCGACGCCTTGCCGGATTTCCTGGGCGACGACGAAGATGCGGCGTCACGCGACGCCGAGGAAGAGGAACCGCACGCCACGGCCGCGGAATGATGCTCCAGGCGGGACGGCGCGCGCCGTTCCGCCTTTCTCCGCGTCTGCCGCATCGACGCTGACGTTTCATCACGCCTGATCGAAGGCGCGCTGTCTTCGTTCCCTGAAAAATTCTCTCCCCCCACATCGTCGCGCGCGTCTTGGCGCGCGCATCTTCCCTCCATTTTGAAAGGCCGACGCCATGGGCTGGCTCTATATGCAATCGCTCGGTGGTCATTCAGGACCGCCCGATTATCTCGACGCGCAATTCACCTTCGAGAATGCGGAAGGCCGATCGAGAGTTTTGCGCTCGGCACTTCTTGGCGATGCCTATTACGCCGCCGTCGAGCAGCAGCGCAGCGACGGGGCGCGCGCGGTCTTCGCGCTCGTCTGCCTCACCTACTACAACCCGCGTGATCCGGAAAGATTCATCTTCGGCTACAAGGATATGACGGAGCACATGGGGCCCTGCGAGAGCGACTGCCCCGAGGACATTCTGGATCTGTTGACGCCGACGGATCGGCCTTACGCAATCGCCTGGCGCGCCCGCTGTCGCGAGAACGCCGTCGCGCGCGCAGTAAGTCATCACAAAAATCGGCGTCGTCGTTCTGACGGATTGGCGGCGGCGGCGTCACGGCGCTGATCGTCGGCGCGACGGCGGGGGGAGAGAAGAGGAAAAGGGCTTGGCCGGGAGGGCGAGCCCGGGAGGAGCAAAGAGAGAGCGTCCCGGGCCGGTCACAATCCCGGAGACAATCGATGAGCCCGATCCTCGCCGCTACGCCCCGCGAACAATCCGAACTTTCCTTCATTTCGACCGACAAGCCGCATGCGCTGGCGATGGCGGCGCAGATGCTCGTCGCGCATCTTGCGAAGGGACGCGTCATCGACGCCCCAGCCCTGCGCGTGGCGATGGAAGCCGCTTTTGGCGCAAGCGACGCGCAAGGGGCCTGGAGCTGGAAAGACGCCTATGAGGCGGTCGAGGCGGCGCAAGTTTTGTTCCTGCGTCGCTATGGGCCGGCAATGGCTGCGCGCGCGGCGAATGATCCGGCGCGCCTTCTCGCCATGCTCAAGAAGGTCGGCGCGCTACTGCCGAGCGAAACGCGCCGCTCGGAAGAAAGCCAGGCGCTGCAGCAATTCTCGACGTCGCTGGAATTCGCCTATGTCGCGAGTCTTGCGGCGGGGATCGGCGCTGGCGATGTCGTGCTCGAACCTTCCGCCGGCACGGGGATGCTGGCGATCCATGCCGAGTTCGCCGGCGCGAAACTCATCCTCAATGAATGGGGCGAGACGCGCGCCGATCTCCTGAAACTTCTATTCCCCCAAGCGCCGCTCAGCCGCGTCGACGGCGCGCAGCTGCACGATCGCCTCGACCTTGGTCTTGTTCCGAGCGTCGTGCTGATGAATCCGCCCTTCTCGTCGTCGCCCCTGATTAAAGGACGGCATGCCGCGGCGACTTTCGAGCATATTCGCGCGTCTCTCTCGCGCCTTCGCGGCGGCGGACGGCTTGTCGTCATCACGGGCGAGAGTTTCGCGCCAACGACGAACGCTTGGCGCGGGAGTTTCGAGCGGTTGCAGGAGCAGGGACGGCTCGTGTTCACCGCCTCCCTCGCGCCCGGATTTTTCGCGCGGCATGGGACGAGCGTTGAGAGCCGGCTGACGGTCTTCGACGAGACGCCCGCGGAGAATTCGAAAGAATTTGTCGCGGGCTTCGGTCCGATCGCCGATCTTTCGGAACTGCTCGCGCTGGTGCAGCGTGAGATTCCGCCGCGCGCGTCTCTTGCGACTGTGCCTGGCAATGGCGAGAGGCCGGTCCAGGGCGGCGCGGGCTCGATCGCGAAGCCCTTCACGTCGATCGTTACAACGCGTCGCGTTGCACCTCGTCTGGCCTTTGCGGATTCTGCGCGTCAAAAGGTGGGTGTCGTTCCGGCCCCTGCCCCACGCGCCGCACCATCTGAGATTGCCGAAGTCGCCTATGAGACGCGCGACTGGAACGCGCCCGAGGGCGGCGCGCTCAGCGCCGGGCTCTATGAGCCCTATGCCGTGCAATCGATCGCAATTGAGGGCGCGAAGCCGCATCCGACGACGCTAGTGCAATCCGCCGCCATGGCGTCCGTCGCGCCGCCAAAGCCAAGCTATCGGCCGCATCTGCCAAAGCGCGTTGTCGAGTCCGGCCTTTTGTCCGACGCGCAGCTCGAAAGCGTCATCTATGCCGGCGAAGCCCATAGCGCCCTTCTCGCCGGCTCCTTCCTCGTCAATGAAAGCTTCGACACGGTCTCCGTCGCGCCGGACGACGCGGAAAATGCAGTGCGCTT
>NZ_JAKFWS010000077.1 GCF_021731785.1 Methylocystis sp. | reverse complement strand
TTCGTCGATCACTACAATCATCGCCGCTATCACGAGAGCCTGAACAATCTCGCGCCCGCCGACGTCTACTGCGGACGCGGCGCAAAAATCCTGCGCGAAAGAGAAAGGATCAAACGCATCACAATCGGGAATCGACGCTTGCAACATCAAATGACCGCCGCTTAAACTCAATCGTCAGGTGAGTCGCATCCTCCACTAAATTGCAGCCCAGCCTGCCTCAAATCATTCGACGACGGACATTCCAACCCTCTCCTTTCGATTACTCTATGGCTTGCTGATCATGCGGCACGACCGTCGGAGGATATTGTGGTTAGGCGTGACCGCGCATCCCACTGCGGAATGGATCGCCCGCCAGCTCACCGAAGCTTGCGGCTGGGAACAGCCGCCGAAATATCTTATTCGCGACCGTGACGGCGCCTATGGCGACGTCTTCAAACGACGTGTCCGCGCCATGGGCATTCGCGACCAGCCTATGACTCCGCGCTCGCCTTGGCAAAATGGACATTGCGAACGATTGATCGGCTCTGGTCGGATTTAATTTCCGACAAGGATAGCCGGCGCTGGTCCGCCGATTTCGACCGCGCTATGTCACCTGCTGATGCTCGACCGGTATCTGAGGGCGTGTGATGACTGAGACAGAGAAGCTGCTAAGAGACATCGAGACCTTGCGAGAGTCGATACAGATCGACTGGGACGACCTCCACTCCAATCCTCTTAGAGAGGAAGAGAGAAACATCGTCCGAACTCATTTAGAGGCCTGCCAGGCAGAGCTTAAGAAGCTCATTGAACGATTCTTGGCCTCGAGCGAGAACAGACCGAGTTAGAGCCGCACACACTGAGCGAGCTTACCACTTTCGTGGCATTGACACGTTAATCGGCGAAATTCGGACGGATGGGTTATGGTGGCCGATGAAACGGCTTTGTCACATTAGCGGCTTGCCGCCCCTGACCTCTGGCCCTTATCCTGCATGAGGACCAAAATCAGCTACGCCGGTTATCGCTTTCCGCCCTTGATCATTCGACAGGCGATCTGGCTATATGTCAGATTGGCTTTGACACGTTAAGCTGTTTTACTTGTCAAGCGTCTTAATCGGTCACCATGCGTCACAGGGAAATCAACGGCTTGCGGGAGCACCATTACGCCAAAATGCCCTCAAATCCGCCATTACTTAACGTGTCAATGCCATTTGGCGACCGTCGACTGGGAGACCTCGAATCCGAGCTTCAGCAATTCGCCATGAATGCGCGGCGCGCCCCATAGCCGGTTCTCAGTGCTCATTCGCCGGATCAGCGCACACAGCTCCGTCGGAATCTGCTGCCGTCCGCCGCGTCGCCGTGACGTCCAGCGCCAATAACGGCGAAAGCCGGCCCGATGCCAGCGCACCAATGTCTCGGGCTGGATGATCGTCAGGACCTCGAGGATCGACGGAATCCATCGGTAAAGTTGGACGAAGAAGAGGCGGTCGCCGTTCGAAATCTCTCCTCGGCCTTTCACCTTTCGTTGCAGCACAACCAGCTGCTGCCGGAGCGCGGCATTCTCCGCCTCAAGCCGACTCTTCGACTTGAACGGCGACGTCAGAATGGTCAGCAGAAAGCGGATGAGCGCGATCATTGCGCTAGCTTAGCGGATTTCGGTGCCTCATCAACGTGGATGAGGTTTTCAGCACACACAGGGACGCAAATTGCCCTACCGGAACGACGGTGATCTCGGGCTCTTGCGTCGCTCGAGCTGGAAATAGCGCTTCACTTCAGAATTTCTGGCACGATTCCTCGAAGAATCGATGGACTTGCGCTTGGTCGGCGCCTGTGACGGAGGCGGATGTGCAAGCTGTGTGCGCCAAGTCGAATTAGCGATATCGTTGCTGGGCCACTGCACAATGCGTTGCTCATGGGCCGATGATTGCGCCGGGTACAGTATCTATATCAATTTTATCTATTCTTTGGCGCCAGCCTCGCGGGCTTCGGGGTCGTCGCCTTCCGGAGCGGGAAGACGACCTATGTTACGCTATATCGCGACGACGGACGCTCTCGCCGCAGGATTGAGGAGGACCGATATTAGTGTCGCCGGCGGCCGCGACAGCGGTCTTGTGGTGGGTCTGTCGAGAAGACTCTCGGATCCGGCCGTTGCAGGCAAGATCGAATCGACCAAATCGCTCAACGTCCAGAGGAAAAAGATGGTCAATGATCTGCACTCACCGGACTCTCTCGCAACTCGGGAAAGATGTCTCGATATAGCCTACCGATGGCTGACAGTTTGTGACAAGGCTTCATGCTACCTTAGGGCGGAAGCGCTAGCCAGCCTTACTGACGAAGAGTTGGCGCATCAATGCATTGCTAAATGGGGGCTCGACCTGCCTCAAGGCGATGACAATGACTTAACGTGGTTCGAGGCTTACGATGCGGAACCGAGTAACCTGATTGACGCGTTCGCGGCTGTTCGAGCGATATTCACCATGTCCACAAAAGGGGACTGATTCCTTCAGTGAGCACGACCCCAGCGTTTGCGCTCTCGCTCGCGCGGGGCGGATGACAGCGCCAATAGCTGCGGAACCCCGCTCGATGCCACCGCACAATGGTCTCGGGGCGAATGATTGAAAAGACCCCCTCTCCTTGTCGTAAACTCTATCCGGCTGGCGTGAGTCGGCGAATCGGACCATGCTGCCTCCCATGGCCGATATCTTCAAACTGATCTGCTGTGCGGTCATCGACCTGTTCCGATCAAGAGCGTCGCTTG
>NZ_JAKFWS010000168.1 GCF_021731785.1 Methylocystis sp. | reverse complement strand
AGGTAATAGTCTCGAGACGCGGCCGGATCGTTGCACGCGCATCTTGTCGTCAGCTTGTCGCGAAAGCTGAACGCCGCCGGAAGCGCCGAATAGAGCTGCCCTTTGGCGTTGCGCGCCTGCTCGATGCTTGCGCCCTGATAGAGCTGCACGCGCGCTGACGGACAGGCGAGTTCGCAGGAGTGCTGGCCGGAAATTCGCGATAATTTGACGAGGGGAAAATAATAGCCGTCGCAGGCGCGCACGCAGTAGCCGCCGCCGGACATCGAATCCGTTTCGGCGGTGTTTGCCGGTTCGGGTTTGGCGTAATGGACGGAAGTCTTCGGCGGGCGCCGCGGCTGCCGCGGGCGCGCACGCATGACCCGCCAGGAGCGGTGGGACGAGAACGCCGGAGGGTGATCGGGTCCGAAGAGGAAATCCAAAAAATCGCCTTGAGCCGAAGCGTCAAAGGGTGAGATGAACGCCAAGGCGAAAGCCAGAGCGCCGGCGATCCCTGTCGCACCCTGGCGGTTGAGCCGCATGCGCCGTCCCCGTCTACTAAACTTCGACTGGCGACCCCGGCAGGATTCGAACCTGCGACCTACTGCTTCGAAGGCAGTTGCTCTATCCAGCTGAGCTACGGAGCCGTCGACGGCGCAGCTTTCGCCGCGGACCGTATCAGTTCGGCCAACGCGGCGCCAGCAACGCCCGACAGGGTAGTCATATATGGCGACCCCGGCAGGATTCGAACCTGCGACCTACTGCTTAGAAGGCAGTTGCTCTATCCGGCTGAGCTACGGGGTCGAAACAGCCTCAATGCGTCCAGAGACCGATGCGGCTGGTCTTGAAATTATCTGAATAGGATGCGCCGCGCCGGGCCGCCAGATTGGGCTTCGGCTCCTCGAGGCGATAGGGGAGCCCATTGCGCTCCGCGTAGGCGATCGCCTCCTCCTTGGTGGAAAAATTGAGCCTGACCTGCTGGCGCATGTCGCCGGAGCTCGTCCAGCCCATGAGCGGCTCGATGCTGCGGGGAAGCTCCGGTTCGAAGTCAAGCCGCCACATGTCCGATCCCGGACCGGATTGAGTGGCGCTCGGCGCCGGAAGATAAATGCGTGCGGTCATAGGGCCTCGTCGTTGGCTGCGCTCGTAGACGCGTCATGAGAGCGGCGCGCGGCGGTCTTCGCGCTGGTCGGGGCAGCAGGATTCGAACCTGCGACCTGAAGTACCCAAAACTTCCGCGCTACCAGGCTGCGCTATACCCCGCCGGACCAAGCCGCGCCTACGGCGGCTCTGCCCTCGCTCGAATTTCGCTACCACGCACGGCCGCCCCTCACAAGGGAATGCGACTATCGCTTGAACATGCGGTGCTGCGCCTGGTCCCCGGGCGCGAGCGACATTTTCCGCGCGGCGCCGGCGTTCAGCTCCAGCACCGCATAGGCTGGCGCAGGCGAAGTTATGATTCGTTCCGACATCGGCTCCGTGTCGGCGGCCACGCCCACCACCCGCCCGTCGCGCCCGATGAAAACCATATCGAGCGGAATGTAAGTATTTCTCATCCACATCGAAACAGGCCCCTCGGCCTTGAATTCGAACAGCATGCCGTGATCGGCGGGCATCGACTTGCGGAACATGAGGCCGCGGGCGCGCGCCTTGGGCGTGTCGGCGACTTCGACTTTGAAGTCATGTTCGCCCGTCGCCGTCACGATGCGCATGAGTTCAACGGCGGGCTCGGCCCGCGCGACTGTCGACGCGACCAGCGCCAGAAAGAGCGACATGATCAGGGTGCGGAAGATTTGCGCAGTTCTCATTCGGGTGGGCTCCAAAGAGCCTTGCGCAGCATGGACGTCTTCAGTGCGACGGGACGCTTTTGGCGTCAAGCGGCCGCACTTCGGCCGCCATCAGACCCTTGGGACCGTCGCCGTAACGCACGAGAACGCTATCGCCGGGCTTGAGTTCGGTCATGCCGTAGCGGCGCACCGTCTCCATGTGCAGAAAGATGTCTTCGGTGCCTTCGCCGCGCGTGAGGAAGCCGAATCCCTTCATGCGGTTGAACCATTTGACGATGGCGATCTCATAGCCGCCTGTCGGGACAACCTGAACATGGGTGCGCCCGGCGCAGGATTGTGACGGATGCACCGCAGTGGTTTCGTCCATCGCGATGACGCGAAAGACCTGCATGCCCTTGCCGCGTTTCTGCGCCTCGCAGACGACTCGCGCGCCTTCAAAGGCCGTTTGCATGCCGCTGCGGCGGAGAATGGTGACATGCAGGAGAATATCGTCGGAGCCGTCGTCGGGCACCACGAAACCATAGCCCTTGGCGACATCGAACCATTTAATCCGTCCCGCGACTTCGACCAATTCGAGACCGGTCTCATCGGATTCTGTCGCGCTTGCTGTCAAATCATCTTGAAAAGTCTCTTTAGCGCTCACCGACCAACTCCCCGTGCTGATCCAGAGCATTCGATTGGCGCGCGCTGGCAATTATCCTGAAGCGCGAATCACCCCGCGTCGCTCATGAATCACTTTTAACAAGATAACACCCGCGGCGCGCCATCCAACCGGCAAATTTGGTCCACCAACGAATGTCTGTGGATACGCGCGCCGTCGCTGCGCGAATTGGCGAAGCCATTGTCGCTGAAACTGAAACATGCGCGCGCGCCACGACGCGCGCAGCGATATTGCGCAATAAACGCAGATTCTGTCGCGGATAAAATCGGCGGAGACGCCCAAAATCTTTGAACCTGTGGCCCATGCGCCACATCGACGGGGATT
>NZ_JAKFWS010000053.1 GCF_021731785.1 Methylocystis sp. | reverse complement strand
GCGTGGCTGATCGTCGACGATACGGCCCTGCCGAAAAAGGGCGCGTATTCGGTCGGCGTCGCGCCGCAATATGCATCGTCGCTGGGAAAGACCGCCAATTGTCAGTCGCTGGTCTCGCTCACCCTGGCGGCGCGCGAGGTTCCTGTGATGGTGGGCCTGCGGCTCTTCCTGCCCGAAAGCTGGACAAATGATCCCGAGCGCATGACGCGGGCGCGCGTCCCAGAGGACAGGCGGGGCGCGCTGAGCAAGCCGGAGATCGCGATCGAGGAGATCGACCGCGTCATCGCCTCGGGCGTGCGTTTCGGCTGCGTCCTTGCAGATTCAGGTTACGGCTCCAGCGGGCCTTTCCGTCAGGCTCTGAGCGCGCGTGGTCTACTATGGGCAGTGGGGCTGTCGCGACGCCAGAACGTCTACCCGGCAGATGTCGCTCTGGCGTTCCCTGTTGCAAAAGCAGGGAAGCCCCGCAAATATCACATCCCCGATCAACCGCCAGTTTCCGCTGAAGCGGCGTTGGCCGGCGAGAAATGGCAAAAGGTCAGTTGGCGGCGGGGAACCAAAGGCCGGCTAACATGTCTCTTCGCGGCTCGACGTATTCGCGTAGCGGATGGCCACAAGCACCGCATGCGCGACAATCGTATGCAGTGCATGCCGGGCGACGAGGTCTGGCTCGTCGGCGAACGCCGGTCGACGGGCGAGCAAAAATACTATGTGTCGAACTTGCCAGCAGATACGAGCCTGAAGAAGCTCGCCGCCTCGATCAAAGCCAGATGGATCTGTGAGCAGGCGCATCAGCAGCTCAAGGAGGAACTCGGCCTCGATCACTTCGAAGGTCGGTCCTGGACCGGTTTGCATCGACACGCATTGATGACGATGATCGCCTACGCCTTCCTCCAATCCCGCCGCCTCAAAGCCGCGGGGCGGAAAAAAAAGAATCGGGGGACCGCCGCCACAACCGAGCATGCCAGCCATCCGGCAGGCCATTCTCGACATCTTCGCGCGGCCTCCCCCAAAGCGATGTCCGCATTGTGATCGGCTACTCGCCAAACCCGTCGAGCCTAAACTGCCAAAGTAGTGCTAAGGTTTGTAGTAAACCGCAAAAGCAAGAGCGCGCTCTCGCCTTGGCTCGAGCAGCTACTCAAACGAAAGCCCGCAAAACTGGTCGCCATGGCGCTGGCCAACAAGCTTGCCCGTATCGCTTGGAAGCTGATGGTCACAGGCCAAAGCTATGTCCGGAAATTCGCACCCGCCACTGCGGCGGGAGTAGCCTAAAGATAAGCCAGCTACGGGGAGCACATCGCAATGCGACCGCGCTGAGCTGCTGCAGAACTTGCAAGATAAATGAGCAGATGGTGTGATCGATCGATCCACGACGCGAGACACTCCGTTGAAACCAGAGGCCGTTAAAGGTCGCTTGATTGTTAGGAATTCGCGCCGCGGAAACCATCTTGGCCAGCGTTCATATACGAGCGCATTTAAAGGTCGGACATATGGACGCAAGCGATCTGATCAAAACAGGATGCTTCATCTTGCGAGGAGGGCGCCGTCCACATGTGGTTTCACTTGCGCTGCCGAATTCAATGGCTCGGGCGAAGCATCTATTGGGCGGTCGATTATGACGGGCCTACCTTCGAGGAAAGGCTCGCCAGTTACCGACGCAATCTGCGTAGCGTGCGATGGAATGTCTGGCATTACGGCAAATCGCGGCATGCGCGATGGATGATAGCGTTGTTTGTCGTGCTTGGGCGCGCAGCTTCTTTCTCATCGCAATGAAATTGACGCGGCTCGCGGCGACCTTTCGGAAATTGAAGCCACGCAAGCGCTTCGACGAACTCGAAGGTTATCTCTATTCGAACATCGGCTCGCTGACGGATTATGGAAGGACTCGGCGCCAAGGCGAACGGATTGCAACCCGCCAACATCGAATCCACGGTGAACCAGTTGATCAATCAACGCATGTGCAAAAAGCGTCAGATGCGATGGTCTCGGCTAGGCGCTCAGCTGATGCTCCATGTCCGGACTGCTCATCTCAACGGAACTTTCGAACGCTACTGCGGTCTACCACAGCCAGTTGAATGGACATGGCCAAACGATAACGCGTTGAGGCTAGCCGCCTGACCCCCAACTTCTTTCCGGTCTCCGTTGGCGACGATGGTTTCGCGCTGACGCGGCTCGGGAATGCGGTGCCCGGGAGGTTCACATCATGCCTGGTCATCGCTGAACGCCGCGATCATGGCCTCGACCGTCTGAATTCCAGAAAGCATCGCGCGATTCGCTTCCGACATCGCAATCCCTCAAGCTGCGGAGGCCGCTAGAAAGCCGCTATGGCAGACCGTTGAGCGAACGGGCGCAGTCGGCGAAAACCGCATGCGCTCGAAGGCGCGCTCGCGCCTTCGAGCACGTGTTAGACGATGAGCATGGGCGCCAAGATTGCCCGAGCAAGGATGAAGATCTGGATGCAGAACCTCGCCTACAACATGCGCCGCCTCGTCACCCTGGAACGGATGGCTGACGCCACATGAGCGCCGCGACGCGCCGGACGCTCCCAGGGAGCGCGCGCGAGACCCAAACGGGGCGCCGCGGTGGGCAGACGACAGGTTTCGCGGCGCCGCATCGCCCCAAAACAAACCTTCTTTCACTTCCGCCACATCAAAAACTAAAATTTTTCGAGGTCCCCGATTGCTGCCAGAACAGCTTGATGGGTAGACTGCGAAAAGGGAAGAACAATTCCAGCGCCTTGGCGGCATCGGCGAGCCTTGCTCCCAACTTTCATGGAGGGGAAACTGTCCAAC
>NZ_JAKFWS010000057.1 GCF_021731785.1 Methylocystis sp. | reverse complement strand
CGAGCACCCGATGGACCGCTGATTACCCCTCGATTGAAAATGGACAAAGGAGCGCGCATCTGGGGTAGCCGCATGATTTGTTCACTTTCTTTCGCCCTCCTGCCCCTGCATCTCAGGGGCGCCCAAATGAACGTGGATTTCGCTTGAGACCGATGGCTCCGGCGGTGGCGGAACGACGAACGGATGCGGGGTCGACTCGTTCGCGATGGAGGACTTTCACGCCCCCTGTCGCCGCGAACGCGCTGGCTTTTCAGCCCCTGATTGCTGTCAGCGGATGATCTCGATGAAGGGAAAGCGTTGTCGCGCCTCGCGCGCAGTGGCAGTGGCTGGCGCGGGCCTTCCTCTCGAGACGGATCTGTTCCCCGCCACCAGGCCGACGCGAACCAGCCGAAGCGGGGATAGTTTGAAAGAGCCGAAATCATGCCGTCCCGGGCTTACAAGATTTTGGCCGTCGATCACAAAATAGCTAATCGACTACGTCACCCTCTCCATTTTTCCGGGGCGCGCATAGCAGCGGTGGGCGGCCCGAAGAGAGAAGCGCGACGACAGGTGCCGGTCGCCAGAACCGCTTCGGCGAGTTCGCGCTGCCGGTCCGGCAGGCCAGGCGCCGCTCGGCTTGCCGCCTCGCCACTCATGCTCGCGGATTCTCCGAGACAGAGGACGACAACGTCCGCCCCAGCGGCAAGCGCGCATGCCGCTTCAATCCCGCGCCCATCTTCGCCGTCGATGCTGACGCCCCAAGGAAGGCGATATCGTTGTATGGGAGGGCGGCCGTCAAACCTTCAAGGATCGTTACACAATCATCTGGGCGGCCAGCCCCTAATCAGGGACCGAGCATACGGCGCGGGTTGGAGAGCAGCGTGATCGCGCGTCGCGCCCCGTTCAACGCCAGCTCCTCTTGCGCTTGCGCTGAATATTCGGAAGGAGCGACGCCATAAGGCGCGCCGCTCCTGCCGTCTTCGGACAGCCTCGTCGCGACCCATTTTCGCGGACATTATTCTATTTGAATAACGAATGCGTTACGCGCCTTTGTAAATTTCCACCAGCGTATCCAACAACTTCAGTGCTTCCTCGCGGGGTCGCTGAAAGCAGTTGCGGCCAATGATCGAGCCGTTGCCGCCACCCGCGTAAATCGCGCGGGCATCGTCGTACACGCTGTCCTCGCCCTTGGCGGCGCCGCCCGAAAACACGACGATGCGCTTGGAGTTGAAGCAACATTGCATGACATGCGCCACGCGCTCCGGCAGGGTGGCAATAGGGATCCTCTTTTCCTGATACACTTTCTTCGCATCGTTGTTTTCAAGATGCGACGTGGGCAGCTTGACCTTGATGATATTGGCGCCGAGCGAGGCCGCCATATGCGCGGCATAGGCGACGATATCGATGGCGGTTTCGCCGTCTTTGCTGATATCGCCGCCACGCGGGTAAGACCACAGAACGACCGCCAGCCCCTTGGCTTTGGCTTCCATCGATAGCTCGCGGAATTCCTCATATTGGTCATACATCGCGTCGGAACCCGGATAAATCGTAAAGCCAACTCCAGCGCAGCCGAGGCGAAGGGCGTCGGCGATGCTCGCCGTAATCGCTTGATCGGCATTTTCCTTCTGGCGCGACAGACTGTTGGCGCTGTTGAGCTTGAGGATCGTTGGAATGGCGCCCGCGAAGGTATCGGCGCCTGCGGCCAAAGGCCCCAATGGCGCGGCGTACGCGTTCAGCCCGGCGTCAATCGCCAGCTGGTAGTGATAATGCGGATCATAGGCTGCTGGGTTGACGGCGAAGCTGCGCGCCGGCCCATGCTCAAATCCTTGATCGACTGGCAAAATGACCATGCGGCCCGTGCCGCCCAGTTTGCCCGCCATCAGCATGCGGGCAAGGTTGGCCTTGGCGCCGGGGGTCTCGCCTTCGTAGCAGTCGAGGATTTCGCGAACGCGGAAGGTGAGATTCATGGGAGTTGGGTCCGTGCGACGCTGAAATGCCTTCAGCAGAATACGAGCCGACACTGCATTCCATTGGCCAAGACGTCGGTTACTTTCAGTTCGATACGGCGCGGGTCATGTGCAATGAGGGCGCGATCTTAATTCGCAAGTTAGCAGTTCGAACTGCGTCCGCGCCAAAAATTTCCCCAAGGTCGCTGTCATTTGTGCGGAAGGCGGCTACGCCGAAACCGCGCATGGCATGTTTAAGGCGACGGCGGGCCACGTCAGACGTGGCAAAAGGCGCCGAGCGCGCGAGCTTGCGAAAGGAGTTGTGGCGAGCCTGCAAACTGCATTCGGTGACGTCGCCGGCGCGGGCAAGCATGACGTTGCGCTACCTCAAGTGGTCAAGCTCCTAGAACGGAACCGGCTCGTATCAAGTGTCGGCGAAGAAATTTACAAATTGTTTGAGGGCGGTGAGATTTGTGTCGCGAGAATTCGACGCCCGCCAAATACGGCGGGCGTCTTTAATGCGAACAGCCTGGGCGTCACTGGCATACCCAAACCCATTGGCCTTGATCCCATACCCAGCAGGGACCGTGGACATGGCCGCCGCGCCCACCGTAGCCATAACCGCCGCTCCAATCACGGTGCCCGTGTCGGTAGTGCCCTCCGTAGTCCGGCAGATACTGACCGTCGCTCCATGCGCCGGCTTGCGCCAATGATGCCCACAACATTGCGGCTGCTAGAACTGCGCCAGAAGTTAGCATTTTGCTCATAGGGCCCTCCCTGTGTCAGGATACATCCTTTGATTAGAAAATCCCTGTTCGCGCGGCGCGTTGACATCATATTTGAGAATTTCGGCGCGCATTTTCGAGCTTTGACGCTTAAATTGAGAACTCCAGCGGCATCCCGAGCG
>NZ_JAKFWS010000122.1 GCF_021731785.1 Methylocystis sp. | reverse complement strand
GCCTAATGAAGAGCTTACCACAAACCTGTTTCAAAATTTCGCATTTGCGTTGAGTTTTGGCAACAGGAATTCGTGAGACGCCGATGCGCCTCGGCAAAAGGGCTCAACTCGAACGATCGGACGCGCTCACCACTTCGTTCCGTTCGACTTAGCAGAACGGATATGCCAAACGCTTGATCGGTCCGGCGCGGGTGGCGCTGGTCATTTAATTGCGTTCAACGCGCGGATCGCCTTGCGAAAAGCGCCACTAATTATAACGAGGCGTGATGCATCGGAGACGTGGTCCCTCATCCAATCCTTGGCAGGCCACTTTGTCGGTTCGCACGAATCTAGATCGCGGAAGCGACACCTTCTCCCACTGACGTGGATACGCGTCGAGGCATTGGACACATCCCATCGTCGCACGGTCTCGTAGGAAACCGCGACGCCCCGTTCAGCAACAGATCTTCCACGTCGCGGAAGCTCAGGGCACAGCTGAGTTTGGTCATCTTGGCCGATACGAGCGGGACGTCAGCAACGGTAAGCGCCTAATGTGACAATGCCCAGAGACTCGCCCCGACCAAGGTGATTTCTCGAGACGCCCTGGATAATGCGAAAAACGCCTATGATCAGGCGCAGGTTGGACTGAACGAGGCCACGATCGACTCTGCGGTAAGTCCCCTCGGTCACATCGATCGTATGGGACGGCGTCCGCGACTTGCCTTTGTGACTGCTACACATCCGCCTGTCGCAACTTGGCGACGATTCTCCGGCTTGTGACGCCTGCTCGGCATTGCGATCATCGTCCCGTCACAAGTCGGCTAACGCATGCCGAGTTTGAAAATGCGGGTTAGCGCGCTCGGGAGGGTTTTAGTGCCAGATGCTTCCTCAGCCCTCCGCTCGGCTCCCGGCCTCAGTGAAGCAGATGCGCAGGCCAGGCTGAAGAGCGAGGGCTACAACGAGCTACCGCGGCCGGAACGGCGCACGCCGCTGCGAATCGTTCTCGAGGTCCTGCGCGAGCCGATGCTCGCGCTGCTCATCGGCGGCGGCCTGATCTACTTGCTGCTGGGGGATTTGAAGGAAGCATTAATTCTCCTCGTCTTCGCAACAATGTCGGTCGTCATCACAGCGGTTCAAGAGACCCGCACCGAGCGCGTCCTGGAAGCGCTGCGCGACCTTACGAGTCCGCGCGCGCTGGTTATTCGTGACGGCGTACGTAAGAGAATCGCTGGGCGCGAAGTCGTGCGTGGCGATGTCGTCGTGCTCAGCGAAGGCGACCGGGTTCCCGCCGACGCGGCGCTCAGCGAATGCCAGGACCTCCAGATCGACGAGTCGCTGCTGACGGGAGAGTCAGCGCCCGTTCGCAAGATCTCTCGCGCCGATGCGCCTCTCGAAAGCCGCCGGCCCGGGGGCGATGACCTGCCATATGTGTTTTCAGGCTCGCTGGTGGTGCGCGGAACCGGAATAGGCGAAGTGATCGCGACCGGCGCACAGAGCGAAATCGGCAAAATTGGCCAATCGCTCAGCACAGTCGAAACGGAGCCGCCGCGTCTGCTGGCGCAGACACGGCGTCTTGTGGGGGTGTTTGCTCTCGCAGGAGGCGCCGTGAGCGTTTTGGCGGTGTTGCTCTACGGCGTGTTGCGCGGAGGATGGCTCGATGCGGTGCTTGCGGGCATCGCGCTCGGCATGTCGATGCTGCCCGAGGAGTTTCCCGTCGTGCTCACCGTATTCATGGCGATGGGAGCATGGCGGATTTCGCGGGCGCGCGTATTGACCCGTCGCGCCGCAGCCATCGAATCTCTGGGTTCGGCGACGGTCTTGTGCACGGATAAGACCGGCACCCTGACCGAGAACCAGATGTCGATTGCCGAACTACGCCTCAAGGGCGGCGAGGCATTACGAGCCGGCCAGATATCCCGCTCAATGCCTGCGAGCTTCGATCATCTGGTCCAGTTCGGAATTCTCGCCAGCGCGCCTGATCCATTCGATCCGATGGAAAAAGCGTTTCACGATTTCGGCCGGAACCATTTGCCCAAGACCGGAACTCTGCTTGGTCCAGATTGGAAACTATTGCAGACATACGGTCTTCGTTCCGATCTCCTTGCGATGTCACAGGTCTGGCAAAGCGACGCCACGCCGGAATTCGTTGTCGCGGCCAAAGGCGCGCCGGAAGCCATCGCCACCCTCTGCCGATTGAACGAGACGGAGTTTGCTGCAGTGAAGCAGTCCGTTGAAGGCATGGCTGCCGAGGGACAGCGCGTTCTGGGCGTGGCCAGCGCATCCTTCGCGCAGAAAGCATTGCCGGACTCGCAGCGAGACTTCACGTTCGAATTCTTGGGGCTCGTCGGACTCGCCGACCCGTTACGCTCAGCCGTTCCGGCCGCGGTGAGCGAGTGTCGGTCGGCAGGCATCAGGGTGGTCATGATCACGGGCGACTACCCAGCGACGGCGAAGGCAATCGCTCGCCAGGCGGGTCTAAATACCGACGAAGTCGTGACAGGACAGACACTCGAAAGCGAAAGCGAGGCACAGCTCGCGCGGCGCATGCGGACAGCGCGCATATTTGCGCGAATCCTGCCTGATCAGAAGCTCCGAATTGTGAATGCGCTCAAAGCAAACGGCGAGATCGTCGCCATGACGGGAGACGGCGTGAATGATGCGCCCTCTCTCAAGGCCGCGCACATTGGCATTGCCATGGGCGGACGCGGAACGGACGTGGCGCGGGAGGCCTCCTCAATCGTGCTTCTCGATGACGATTTCGGTTCGATCGTCAAGGCGATCCGGCTTGGCCGCAGAATCTACGACAATCTGCGCAAGGCGACGGGTTTCATATTCGCGGTGCATGTGCCCATCGCGGGGTTGGCGATATTGCC
>NZ_JAKFWS010000001.1 GCF_021731785.1 Methylocystis sp. | reverse complement strand
AGCCCGCCTCGGTCTTGGCCAGCAGCACTATATTGGCGAAACGGTCGTCTCGCGCCGAGACTGCGCCACCCTTGCCGTCAGCGAAATCGACCCGGAGCTGTGCGCCTGCGATCGGTTGGAGGCCAGCCTTGGCCGCCTTCTCGGAAAATTCGAGGGCCGCGAAGAGATTATTGGTGTCGGTGACAGCCAGCGCGGGCTGGAGGTCGCGCACCGCGAGATCAATCAGCTTGCCGAGCGAAAGCGCGCCCTCGCGCAGCGAATAGGCGGTGTGGAGGTGAAGATGCACAAAGCCGGCTTCGGCGGCAGGCATGGTCGCAGGCCTTGGGGAACGCGGGGCGGATCGGGTCGAAGTCTACAGTTTGGCGCCCCGTCCCGGAACTCCTCGCGCGCCGCCGTCCCCAGATAGCGTGAAAAGCTGCGCCCGCCCCGACGGTTTCAGGTCTGGGGCGGAAAGCAGTCTATCGCTGCAAAACCGCGAAGCGGTGAACGTTCACGCCATATTCGGTGAGGAGCCGGTGCATCGCGGGAGAGAGGCGAACCACACGAGACGCGCTCAGATTCGAGCTGCAGTCGTTCTTGAGGCCGACGTATTTTGCGTGAAGGGCGTTCGCCTCGCCTTCGCCGACGGTTGAGCGGACCTGCTCAAGCACGGCGCTCACTTCCGGGCCGCTATATTGCTGGACCAGGGAACAGCCGATGCGCACATCCTGCGCAGTCGCGGGCATTGAAGCGCTCAGAAGAAACGCGCCAAACAGGGCGACGGCGGCGACGGCCGGCTTTCCATGACTCATGTGGTGCTCCTTGGCTAAAGACGGCCGTTCGGACTTTGCCTGACCACAGGTCTCGGCGTAGAGCACGAACGGCGCTCGGTCTAAAGCCCGGCGGAGGCGACAGCCTCCCCGGGGCTCATGTGTCCTAGCCGCGCTTTGGACGAACGTGTTTAGCGCCTATTACTCGGCCGGGCTATAGACTTTCGCGGCAGACTCGATCGGCTTGAACGCTTCCTTGGCGAGCGAGGTGTAGAGCTCGCCGAGCTTGGTCGCTTCGGCCATGAAATCCTCATAGGCGCTCTTGGCGAAATCGGACTGAAGCTGAAGCGCTTCGTCGATCTTCTTGACCGCGATCAGCTTTTCGGCCAGGACGCGGCTCTTTTCGAAGGATTTCTTGGAATAATCGGTGGTCTCGGCGGCGATGCTCTGCCAGCCCTTGGTCACCGCGGCCGCAGCGGCGGACACGGCTTCGAACTGCTCTTTGCCGAGCTTCTGAACGCTGTCGAAATTAGCTGCCATGGGTTCGTCCTCATGATTTTGGCGCAAAGGCGCCCTATGCGGCGCTATGCGCCCGCTCACGACTTTTTTATATGCAATGCACAAATTAAAGTCAATAAAAATGTTGCGGCGCAATAAACGTTGCGCGAGGCTAGCGCTTAACCAGCGGGTAACTGCAAGCCCTTAAATTGCCAAATCGTCACTTTTGGCGCGGCTGGGCGGTTGCGCGAACAACAGTGAAGTCAAGGGGCGCGTTTATGCTGAGATCGAGTTTGTCGGACCGCCTGCCGCGGCCCCGCTCCCTCGCGGCAAGCTTTGCCACGATCACGGTCCTCGTCACAATGTCGGCGATCCCCGCGGAGGCGCGCGGCAGACATCATTTTCATCATCGTAGCGCTTCTGACGACCGCAATTCGGCCGTTCGGGCGCGCGCCAACGCCAATAGCGATCCTGCCATCGGCGAGCATCGCGGCTTTTCGGCCATCGTCGTCGACGCCAACAGCGGCCGTGCGCTCTATGCCCGCTCCGAGCACGAGTTGCGCCATCCCGCCTCGGTGACAAAGGTGATGACGCTCTATCTTCTGTTCGAGCAGCTCGAACAAGGGCGGCTGCGCCTCGACTCGCCTCTGATGATTTCGCAACACGCGGCGGCGCAGGCGCCGTCCAAGCTGGGCCTGCGTCCTGGACAGACGATCAGCGTCGACAATGCGATCAAGGCGGTCGTCACCAAATCGGCCAACGACATCGCCTGCGCGATCGCCGAGAACGTCGCGGGCGACGAGCACAGTTTCGCGCAGATGATGACGCGCAAGGCCCATGCGCTCGGGATGCGCAACACCAATTATGAAAACGCGTCGGGACTTCCAGATCCAAATCAGGTCACGACGGCCTATGATCTCTCGGTGCTCGGACGCGCCATCCAGGAGCGCTTTCCGCGCTACTATCGCTATTTCTCGACGCCGAGCTTCGCCTACAACGGCGCGCTGCACCGAAATCACAATCATCTCCTCGGCCAGGTCGAGGGCATGGACGGGATCAAGACCGGCTATACGCGCGCGTCCGGCTTCAATCTTCTGACCTCCGTGCGCCGTCGCGGGCATCACATCGTCGCGGTGGTGATGGGCGGCAAGACCGCCTACGGGCGGGATCGCATCATGGCGGGGCTGATCGAGGAAAATATCGACGGCGGCTCTTCCGTAAGAACTGCGGCGGCGGTGAGCGAAGATCCGCGCGCCATCGAGGCGCAGGAGCGACTGGCTTCCGAGCGCGCGCTGCGCGCCGACCGCGCCGCGGAACGCGCCCAACAGATCGCCGCCGAGCGCATGGCTTATGCAGAGCCTCAGGAAAATTCGGCTGCGGAGCCCGAACCATTTGGCCGCCAGCTGAACGCTCCGGTTCCGGCGGCGACCATTCCGCAGCAGGAGAACGCCGAACGGCCAGCGGTTCGTCCGGCCTTCGTTTCTGGCGGGCAGAAGCGAACGAGCGACGACAGGGATGCGGAACGCAAGGGCGCGTCTCCCGGCGCAAAGGGCCGCGCCGGCGCAACGCCAGTCGCTGCGCGCGACGGCTCGACGACGAACGGCGCGCGTAAAATCGACGTTACGCCCGTGTCGACGACGCCTTCCGCCATTCGCGGCAGCGGCGCAAAATCACAGTCCAAAGCTGACGCCGCGCGTCCCGGGCGCCCGGGCTGGATGATTCAGAACGGCGCGACCGACGA
>NZ_JAKFWS010000088.1 GCF_021731785.1 Methylocystis sp. | reverse complement strand
TGCGCGGCCGCGACATCGCCTCCGTAGTCGTGGACGCCCGAGCGAAGATCGACGCCAAGGTCGCGCTTCCGCCGGGCTATTGGATCGTCTGGGGCGGCCAGTTCGAAAATCTTGTAGCCGCGCGGGCACGCCTGATGATCGTCGTGCCTGTTTGTTTCTTCCTGATTTTCCTGCTGCTCTATTCCGCCCTCGGCGCCGCGCGCGATGCGCTGCTCGTTTCCACCGCCGTCCCTCTTGCGCTTTCCGGTGGCGTAGCCGCGCTGTGGTTGCGCGGCATGCCGATGTCTATTTCCGCAGCGGTCGGCTTCATCGCCTTGTCGGGCGTCGCCGTGCTCAACGGCCTCGTCATGCGCACCTATATACATCAGCTCATCATGAGCGGCGTGCCCGAGCGTCAAGCGATCTTCGAAGGCGCGGTGACGCGTCTGCGTCCCGTCATCATGACGGCGCTCGTCGCGTCGCTCGGCTTCCTGCCCATGGCGCTCGCGACCAGTACCGGCGCGGAAGTGCAACGGCCGATCGCGACAGTGGTCATCGGCGGCCTCATCAGCGCCACGCTGCTGACGCTCATCGTGCTGCCGGCGCTCTATTCCTACTTCGGCGAAAACGGAAATCGCGCGCGTTCCGTTTCGGGCGCGCCGAAGCAGGATGTCGGCGCGTGAATCGCGCGCGCGCGCTCGCCATCGCGGCATGCGCGGTGGGCGCCGTCGCCGCGCAGACGGCGCGCGCTGAAACGCTGATGGGCGCAATGCGGCGGGCCTATGACGCCAATCCGCAGCTCAACGCCAGCAGAGCCGAGCTTCGCGCGATCGACGAAGGAGTGCCGCAAGCGCAGGCCGGCATGAGGCCGCGCGTGACGGGCGACGGCTATCTCGGCGTGCAGCGCAATCGCCTCGTCACAAAGCAGCGCGACGTCAATATCAATGACCCGACCGATACCGCCATCACGAAAAACATCCAGAACGGCGGCAGCGTTCCCCGCTCCGCCCATCTAACGTTCGAGCAGCCGATATTCGACGGGTTCAAGGCGCAAAACGAAACGCGCGCCGCGGAGTCGGGCGTCTTCGCGGGACGCGAACGTTTGCGCCTCACCGAGCAGCGCGTGTTGTTTGACGCCGTCACCGCCTACATGAACGTCTTGCGCGACACAGCGGCCCTGAAACTTCAGGAAAGCAATGTCGCCGTCCTGAAAGAGCAATTGCGCCAAACGCGCGAACGCTACGAATATGGACAGATCACCTTGACGGATGTCGCGCAGGTCGAGGCGCGGCTCGCGGGAGGAAAGTCTCTCGCCGGCGCCGCACGCGCCACGCTCGACGCCAGCATAGGCGTCTATCGCAAGACGGTCGGCGTCGAGCCGACGAAACTCGCGCCGGGCGCGCCGATCGACCGATTGCTGCCGAAGTCGCGCGAAGAAGCGGAACGCATCGCGCAAAGGGAACATCCGTTCATCCTCGCGGCGCTTCACGAGGCCGACGTCGCCGATCTCGGCATAAACGCGCTTGAATCCGACTTCATGCCCAAATTGTCGATCGTCGGCGACGTTTTCACCCAGACCGACATTGCCGGCATCGGGAACCGCAATGTCGGGGCGAAAATCCTCGGACATCTCAACGTGCCGATTTACGAGGGCGGCCTGACGTCTTCCCGCGTGAGGCAGGCCAAGGAGACCGCCGGACAGCGCCGGTTCGACGCCGACGTCGCGCGCGCAGAAGTTCTCTCGCTCGTTCGCGCCTATTGGGGCGCGTTGCAGGCGGCGAAAACTCAGATTGCCGCGGCGCAAACGCAAATCGCCGCGGCCGAGCGCGCGCTCTATGGCGTGAGAGAAGAAGCCAAGGCCGGTCAGCGAACGACACTCGAAATTCTTATCGCGCAGCAAGAGCTGCTCTACGCCCGCATCGCGCTCGTCTTCGCTCAGCGCGACCGCGTCGTCGCCTCATACGCGGTGCTCACGGCGATCGGACGTCTGTCCACGGCGTCGCTTGATCTCGACGGTTTTGGATATGATCCCGCCGTACACTTTGAACAGGTCAAGGACCTCTGGGGCGGGACCGCGACGCCATAACCAAATCTCTCCAACGGATCCCGCCGCTTCTGACCACGCTTACGCTTCATCCGCGGTTTGGCTTCGCGCGTGGCCTTATTGAACTTCGAGCGCCACGGCGCGCGATCGTTCCCGCGTAGGCAAGCTTCGATATCGGCGTCGAAGTTGGACAGATCGGCATCGTGCTTGTTGTGCTGCCCTTGCTCATAGTCGTCGACAAGACCTTCACCAAGGGAGACGTAGTCCGCGTCTTGTCAATGCGTGTTCGGCGATGATCGCCGGTTTAGGCGCCTACTGGTTACTTGTGCGCATCAGCGTTATTAAGTAACGCTCTGCGCTGTTAGTCGCTCCGACTGAAGCGCGGCCAGCCGGAGCATTGAATTGCAGCGCGTAACCGTGACGATCGACGACGAACTGATGAGCGCGCTCGACCAATATATGGAGGCGGGCGGGCATCAGAACCGTTCGGAAGCCGTGCGCGATCTCGTGCGCGCGGGCCTCATGAAAAAGCTGGAGGTCGACGACAGCGCGCGTTCCTGCGTCGCTGCGCTGGTCTATGTCTATGACCACGAGACGCGGCAATTGTCGAAACGGCTGATGACCGATCATCACAGCCATGCCGACATGTCGATCGCGACGCTGCATATTCATATGGACGAGGCGACCTGTCTCGAAGTGTCATTGCTGCGCGGCCTGAAGTCGGAAGTCGAGCATTTCGCCAGCCATGTCATTGGCGAGCGCGGCGTGCGCTATGGGCAGCTCGTCTTCGTTCCGGCCGACGCCGCGCAAGGCGAAAAGCTGCTCCCGCACGGCCATCATCACGAGAGCGGCCACGCGCATCGCTCGAATTAACCGCCGCTTAACCCTCTGTTGCAAAATGGCAACGCTTACGACAAATCGTTTACCGGCAATTGACTCACCGGCGTCGCGTAAGACAATTTTGAAAAAAGC
>NZ_JAKFWS010000085.1 GCF_021731785.1 Methylocystis sp. | reverse complement strand
GTCGTTCTGGCGATGGCCTTCAATCTGCTCGCCGGCGAGCGCGAGCAGGGAACGCTGGGCATGACGCTTGCCTCGGCGCGCCGGCCCAGCGCCGCGCTCGCCGGCAAGCTCGCCGCGCGCGTCGCTGCGCCGATCGCCGCGATGCTGCTGGCCGTCGCGGCGGGCGTCTGGATTTTCGCGGGATGGGAGCGCTTCGCGACGCCCGGCTTCGCGGCGCTGCTTTTCGTCGTGCTGCTCTACGGCCTGTTCTGGGCGGCGCTGGCGGCCGCGGTCGACGGGCTCGGGCGGGGCTCGGCGTTCAACGCGCTGACGCTGATCGGGGCCTGGGTGGCGATCACCATGATCCTGCCGGCCGCGATCAACAGCCTCGCCGCCTTCGCGCATCCGGCGCCGTCGCGCATCGAGATGGTGCTGGCGGCGCGCGCCGCTTCGACCGACGCCGACAAATCGCGCGACGCCGCGCTGGCGCGTTACGCCGACGAACATGGCGGCGGCAGGCCGGCGGGGGGCGCCGGCGCCCAGGAGGCGACGCTGCGCCGCCTCGCGACGCAGGAGGCGGCGTTTCAGCGCGTCGAGGCGATCGTCGCCGAGCATGATGCGCAACTCGCCCGCCAGCGCGACATGGCCGACAGGCTCGGCTATCTCTCGCCCGCCTATCTGACATATCAGGCGATGGCCGACATCGCCGGCGCCGGGGAGAAGCGCTATCGCGCCTTTCTCGATCGCATCCGCGCCTTCCATCTCGACTGGCGCGAATTCTTCCTCTCCCGCGCCAAGGCGGGCGCGGCGCTGACGGCGCAGGATTACGCGGCGATGCCGAAATTTACGCGGGCTGATGAAGAATTGATGGGCCGCCCCCCGGCCGGACTCGCCGGCCCGCTCATCGGCGTCGCGCTGCCGATGCTCATTCTCGCGATTTTCGCTTGGCGGGGCTTTCGCCGCTGCAGGATTTGACGGGCGCGGCCGGCTTTTTTTCCTGCGCCGTTTTCTTGGATGCGGGCGCTTCCCCGTCATCTAGTCGGAATATTCGATTTCCCGCCTCGAGAATCCCCGGCATGCGCGGATCGTCGGCGTCGTCGAGCAGCCATTGCAGGCCGACGAGCGCCGCATATTGTAGAAAAGCCGCCGATTGCGGGTCGCTGAGATCGGGGTCGATATAGGACAGCACGCAAGCGAGCCCCTCGATGCGCTTGGCGTCCACTTCGGAGACCGCTTGGCGCACGATGGGTTCGCTCGCGGCGAAGCGGCGCAACGCGCGCTCGAACCGATGATCGAGCGCCATCGGCTGTTCGCGCATCAGTCGCCGCAGCTCATTTGCCGATTGCGCCTGTTCATAGCGCTTGCCGGCTTCGTCGATGACTTGTGCGCGCCAGCGCTCCATCATCGCGCGAAGAAAGGCGTCGCGGTCTTCGAAGTGGTGATAGAAGCTGCCGCGGGTGCGCTGGGCAACCGCCGTCAGGCGATCAATCGTCAGCGCGGCGGACCCCTCCTCGGCGAGGAGCTTCGCGCCGAGCGTCAGCCAATCTTCCTTTCTAAAACGACTCATCGGTTCAGGCTTACACAGTCGACAGCTCTCGCCAAAACCATACTATATGGTATGGTTTGGTCAGGCGATTCGATCCAGGAGGCCCTGCGATGTTTCACGATCCGGATTTCACGCCCGTTGCGCCCAATGAGCGGCCGTCCTGGCGCTCCGCCAAACGCAATTTTCTCGAAAACTGGCCGCCGGCCGCCTATCGCGAAACCTATTTCACGCTTGACGGCTTCTGGCCGTTCGTCGGGCGCACGCATTATCTTACCGATCCCGAACTCATCGAAGACATGCTGATCACCCGCGCGGAGAGTTTTACGCGCGACTTCATCACGGTCGGCGCGCTGTCGTCCGTCATCAACCGCGACGCGCTGTTCTTTGTCGAAGGCGCGGACTGGAAATGGCAGCGGCGCGCCTTGGCGCCCGCCTTCCGACACGACAATCTTCTGGCCCTCACGCCGACATTCGTCGATTGCGCCAAAGCCCAGGCGGAGGCCTGGCGCGCCTCGCCTCGCGCTGCGCCAATCGACGTGATGAACGCCACGTCGAACGTCACTTTCGCGGTCATCGAGAAAGCTGTGCTCGGCGTCACCGGCGCCTTCGATCGCGGAAAGTTTGTCGCCGCCTTGCAGGAGAGTTTCGCCGCGATCTCCTGGTCGCGGATTTTCACCCTGCTTCGACTGCCGACACGGCTGCCGTTTCCGGGGTCATCGAAGATCAATCGGGACATGCGCTACCTCTACGACGAGACCGCGCGCCTCCTGGCGTCGCGGCGTGCATCAGGCGGGCAAACGCAGGCGATCATCGATCGGCTGCTTGCCGCCAAGGATCCCGAAAGCGGCCGGTCGATGACCGACGCCGAACTCATCGCCAATCTCTACGGCTTTCTGGTCGCGGGGCATGAAACGTCGGCGGTCGCGCTCGGCTGGAGCCTGTGGCTGCTGGCCAAGGATCAGGCCTCGCAGGACCGCCTGCGCGACGAAGTGCGCGCGATCGCCGGCGACGCCGACATCAGCGGCGAGACGATCGAAAAACTGCAATTTACAAAGCAAGTGATACAGGAATCGATGCGTCTCTTCCCGCCGGCCGCCGCGATCGGGCGACAGCCGCGCGAAGACATGTTGCTCGGGCCGCATAAAATCTCGAAGAACGAGCCGGTCTATGCGGCGCTCTGGGCGCTGCATCGTCACGAGAAACTCTGGGACGCGCCCAACGCTTTCGACCCCGACCGCTTCGCGCCGGAAAAAGCCAAGACGCGCCATCGCTGCGCGTACCTGCCGTTCGGCGCCGGCCCCCGCATCTGCATCGGCATGGGGTTCGCGATGCTGGAGATGGTCGCCATTCTCGCCACGCTCATTCGCGACTTTCGGTTCACGCCGGTCGAGGGTCATCGGCTGGAGCTCGCGCCCGATTTCACGACGCGGCCCAAAGGCGGGTTGCCGCTTCATGTCCGGCCGCTATAAGCGGCG
>NZ_JAKFWS010000156.1 GCF_021731785.1 Methylocystis sp. | reverse complement strand
ACCGCCGCCGGCGCTGCGGGTCGGTCAGGATTTCGGCTTTCGGAAAAGAACCAGTCATAGACACGGCATTACTCCTAACCCTTATCTTAAGGGTGGGCCGTGTCCGGGCAATTAAGGGGCTACGTCACCTGGTGCCGGCGCGGGGCCTGTCGATGGCGCTTTTTCAATGAAGCCCGGCGCGCGCTATCCGGCGCCCAGATTTTGACGAGGCGCAAGCCGAGGGCGTGCATGCGCCTGCCGGTAGCTGGCCATCCGACTGCGAGAAGAGGCGAGTTCGGCGCGCTTATACGAATTCCGCCTGATCCGTCGATTGGACCTTGTCATTCCCGGCAGGCCGAAGGCGACTGGGGAATCCAGAGCCAATCCAAGAACGTTGGTCTTGCACTGGATTCCCGATGCCAGACCGACCCGTTTTTCGATGTTGCAACCCACCGTTTTGACCAATGCAGGGCCCGTCGAGTTGTCTATTCTGTATCGGAAGGCACGAAATCTCGATGCGTTTTTTCTCGTGGATCGGGAGCGAATTCAAGTAGCGCTCGGTGAAGCGGGCGCATCCACTTTGCAACCTACCTGTGAATGGCGCGGCGAGGTCCTGGTGACTCTTGCCTGTTTCGAACACCGAGAAACGACTATCGGCCCCTATAACGAGATTGCACTTGCAGTCGCTGTGGTTCGCAAGAACGTGACACCACGCTTCGGCTAACGCGGGTGGGACCATGATTTTGCTCTCTGCACACGCCGCTGAAGCGTGCTCAATGACGATCGCAAAAGACTGTCGTTTGTTGGACAGACTTGCGGAAACGCCTCACGGCCCGTCCACGCCCAGCGCATTGGTTAGCTTGGGGTTCAAGCGCAAGAAGCACTAGTCCAAACCGAAGCGCGTCAAGATCCGGAGCTTTTTTGTCGGAAGGCCCGCAGATTCCCTGTCGTATGTAACGGACGAAATTATTGAGCGTGCTTTCCTGGATTACCGTCGACCAAGCGCTCGGGCGACGCGCTTACGCCGGAAATCGCGCAGGATTTCGCGTGCGGCGTTGTGACCGGGCGCGCCCGTGACGCCTCCGCCTGGATGGCTTCCCGAGCCGCACAAATAGAGGCCCGCGATCGGACTCCGATAGTCCGCGTAGCCCAACATCGGACGCGCCGAGAAGATCTGCCTCAGATCAAGCGATCCGTGGAATATGTCGCCGCCGATGAGGCCAAATGTTCGTTCGAGATCGAGCGGGGACAAGATCTGGCGCGCCAATACCGAGCGGCGGAAGTTCGGCGCATAATTGTCGACCGTGTCGATCATGAGATCGGCGACAGTTTCACGATGGTCATCCCACGACGAACCGTCGGGCAGTTGCGGGGCGACATGCTGGCAAAACAGGCTCGCAACATGTTGTCCGCGCGGCGCGAGCGAGTCATCGATTGTGGAAGGGATGACCAGTTCTATGATGGGACGGCGCGACCATCCAAAGGAGCGGGCATCAAAATAGGCTCGCTCCATATAGGTGAGGCTCGGAGCGATGATGATGCCCGAGGCGTGGTGCTCCGCACATGCGCGTCCTGGCAACGCAGTGAAATCGGGCAATTCGGAAAGCGCGACATTCATGCGGAATGTGCCTGACCCGCAACGCCAGTTTTCCATGCGCCGCCGAAACCCCTCGGGTAGATCGAGCGCATCGACGAGTTCAAGATAGAGGAGCTTGGGATTAATCCCTGCGGCGACGGCTGCGGCTTGGATGATTTCGCCCTCGTCCGTCTCAACGCCGACGGCGCGTCCGTGCTCGACAATGATCCGGCGCACCCGTGTTGCAAGTCTTATGTCGACGCCATGAGTGACGGCGGCTTTCGCCATCGCCTGAGTAATGGCCCCCATGCCGCCAATCGCGTGGCCCCACACGCCTTTTTTCCCATTCACCTCTCCAAAGCAGTGATGCAGTAGGACATAGGCAGTGCCAGCGGCGTAAGGGCTTGCAAAATTGCCGACGATGCTGTCGAAGCCGAAAGCAGCCTTTATCGGCGCGCTTTCGAACCAGGCGTCGAGGAAGTCGCCAGCGGAGGCCGTGAAGAGATCGAGAAAATCCCGTTGGAGGTCGAGTCCGAGCGCTCGAATTCTATTGCCTATCCTGCCGGCCTTGATCAACTCGGCAATTGCGGCAAATGTGCTGCCCTCAACGACGTTCGGCGGCGTCTCGAGCACGGCAGCGCGCAGGACATCGGCGACCGCATCTAGGCGCGCTTGATAAGCGTCCAACCTGTCTGCGTCCCTCTGCGAGAATTTTGCGACCTGCTGTTTCGTTTGGCCACCACCGACCTTTAGAAAGCCTCCTTCGTCCAAGGGCAGGAAATTGGATATCGGACGCTCGATGATCCGCATTCCATGGGCTGCGAGATCGAGGTCCTGAATGATCTTTGGGTTCAGTAGAGAGACGGTGTACGATGCAACCGAATTGGAGAAGCCGGGGCTGAATTCTTCTGTGACGGCGGCTCCTCCGACCACTGAACGCTGATCGAGCACGACGACCTTGAAGCCCGCCATCGCCAAATAGGCGGAGCAAACGAGGCCGTTGTGTCCGCCTCCGACGATGACGACGTCGTGCATGATTCATCTCACAAACGGATGGACAGATCGGGCAATGCTCGACTGCCTCTTATACCGATCCCCATTGAAGCAGACTCATTGGGTCTTCACGAATCGTCTTTCGTCTGATTCTAGTTGGCGAACTCCAGGGGGTTCGCCATGGCGGCTGCGATTGGACTGCGGGAAGACTTTGACGCGGATGCGCTTCGGGCGATTGCGAAGCGCGCGAAAGATGGGCCTCAGGCGCGCAGGCTCCTGGCGCTCGCTGCAATTTACGACGGCGCGCCGCGCGGCGAGGCGGCGAAGATTGGCGGCGTGACGCTCCAGGTCGTTCGCGACTGGGTTTTGCGCTTCAATGCGCATGGCGAGAGTGGCCTCGTTGACCGCAAGGCGCCGGGTCAACCGTCGCTCTTGAAGAACGAACATCGCGCCGCGCTCATGCGCATGATCGAGGACGGTCCGAC
>NZ_JAKFWS010000195.1 GCF_021731785.1 Methylocystis sp. | reverse complement strand
GGCTTCTTGCGATGAATGCGCGAGACGAAGCCGCGCCGCGACAGCATCGCTTCATTCTTCGCCGAGCGATACGCCGTATCTGCATAGACCTCGCTCGCTGTGTTGGCGCGGTCGAGAACATCCTCGATTCTTGCGCCGTCATGCGTGGCGGCGTGTGTCGCCGTCCATTTGCGGATCAGCCCATGCGCCCGGTCGATCGACACATGGTTCTTGTATCCGAAGGCGGGGATGGCAAGATCGACCGGCGGAACCGAGCCGTCCTCCCGCACTTTGGCTTTCGTGTATTTGACCGTCCAGCGCGCATCGCGATCTTTCTGCGCGAGCTTCGCCGGCTTGTCCTTCCAGCCCTCTGGAATGCGGCCGTCCTTGATCGCCTGCTTCTCGCCGTTCGTATTCCGCTGCTTGGGCGCGGCGACAATCGTGGCGTCGACGATCTGGCCCGACATCGCGAGAAAGCCAGCCTCGCGAAGCGCCGCGTCGAACTGCTCGAACAAGACGTCGGCCGCATTCGCCTTCTTCAGCGCCTCGCGGAACGTCCAGATCGTATTGGCGTCGGGAACCGCGTCGGCCAAACCCAATCCGAGAAAGCGCATGAACGACAGGCGGTCCTTGATCAGATATTCGCAGCGCTCGTCCGACAGCGAATGCATTGCTTGCAGGATCAGCACCTTGAACATGAACACATGATCGAACGGCGGACGCCCGCCCTTGGAGCGATCGGCGCGCGGCGCCGCCGCCTCCAGCGCCGCCCGGAACATCTCAAAATCGACCAGCGCCTTCACGCGCTCAAGATCGTCGCCCTTGGCCGACAGCTCCGCCAGCCGTTCGTCGACATCAAAAAATCCGGGCGTTCCCTTCGCCATGGCCGCGATCCCCTTGCGACATGACCAAGTGAATCAACTCAACGCCGATTCGGCCAGAGGTTTTTGGAGGCGTCCATATTGCGGCCGCGTGGCGGCGTAAAACCCGGCCAGTTTTAGGCTGACTTCCCGAACATTGATTCGGGAGGGCGGCCGGGGATGGACTGTTGTCACGAGTCTATATTGACCCGACACGATGAAGTATAATTCGAGATATTTGCGCTGCTCCTGCAGTGGCGCGATTGTATTTACGGGGCTCGTTTACTCCACCGAAAATTCCCGCATCATGCCCATGTCCTCATGTTCGAGGTTGTGGCAGTGATACATGAAGCGACCCTTGAAGTCATGGAACGGCTTGGCAATCCGCACACGCTCGCCCGGCGGGACCAGCACCGTGTCTTTCCACCCGCTGTTGATGAAGCCCTCGCGCATAGTGTCGTAGCCGCCGTCGGGGTCGCCGTCGAAAACGCGGCCGACGATCTGGAAGGGCTCGCCGTGCAGATGAATGGGATGCGCCATGGACATCATGCCCATCATCCCCATTCCGCCCATCCCCATTCCACCCTTGCCGCGCCCCATCATGCCGCGCCCCATCATGCCATGACGCATGCCGCCCATTTGGCCGCCGCCGCCCTCGTGGAAGATGTCGATGAGCTGCACTGTGTCCACGGGAATGCGTTCGCGCGGTTGAATGTCCTCGCCATAGGGGGCGCCATTCAGCAGCATGCTCATATGTCCCGCCGATATGGCGATCGGGATGGGATTGCCGAGATTGGCGACGTCCTTTTCCTCGTAGCGCACAATCTTTGACAGCGTCTGGGGCAGTTTCGGACTGTCGCTCACCGCCCGCGTCACATTCGCCGTGAAGATTGGAAACGCCATGGTTTGCGGGAGGCCGCCGCCCATCATGCCACCCATCATGCGCTCGGCCATAGGCGGCAAGCCGCCCCGGAAAGGCGCATTGCCCATCACGAGTTTCGAGCCCACGGCCCGGCCGCTGAAATCAGCCCAGAGATCAAGCCGCTCGCCGGGCGCGAGCATGACATACGATTTGACCTCCGGCCGCTCCAGCAGCCCGCCATCGACGCCGATCACCGTGAGCGGCGTTCCGTCGTCCCAGGCAAGCTTGTAAATGCGCGCATTGGAGCCGTTCATCACGCGCAGGCGATAGGCGCGACTCGCCACGTCGACGCGATAGTCCGGCCGGCCGTTGACGAGAATGCGTTCGCCCTGGAAACCGATCATGTCCATGTGCATGCCGCCGCCATAGACGAGTTGATTGTCGTCGTTCAGCGTCCGGTCCTGTATGATGATCGGGATTTCAAATTCGCCCGACGGCAGGCCGAGCGCGCGTTCCTCTTCGTCATTGACGATGATGGCGCCGGCGAGCCCGCGATAGACCTGCGTCGACGTCGCCTCGTGTGGATGCGGGTGGTAGATGTTCATCGAGGCGCGATTGCGCATCTCGAACTCGTAGACATAGATTTCGCCCGGATCGATTACATACATTGGATGCCCGTCCATCAGCATGGGAACATGCAGGCCATGCCAATGGGTGATCGTGGGCTCGGGTAGTTCGTTGTGCAGGCGAATGCGGATTTTCTGACCGGTCGTGAAGCGCAGGATCGGGCCGAGGTAGGAATTGGGCAGAACTGTCAGCGTGTTCTCCGGTCCCTTGACGAGATTGGCGACATAGCGCCAAACCCGCGTCGGCGCGCCTTGGAGGATGGGCGCAGAGTCGGGGCGGCACACCAGCTCGAGCTCGACATCCGGGTTGAAGTTCGGCGACGCTGTATTGGGCGCGATCTTGTCCCCATGCGATTGCATCGCGCGACCAATCCCCGGCCAAGCGGCGCCGACCGCCACGGCTTGGCCGGCGCCCAGGAGGAATCCCCGGCGAGACAGCTTGGGCAAAAAAGGCATAACTTTCTCCCTGTGCGCATGGCGCGCATTAAATTAGTTTATTATCATATAATGCATTGAGTTATGGTTCGTGCTGCGACAAGAGGCGACATTGGCGCGCGGCGGGGGTTGTGTGTGTCGAAAAGGCTTTGTCATGTCTGGATGGCGCCCGCTGATCAAGGGTTATTTTGCTGTGGCGCGATGATCGTGGGTGCGGTCATGTCTTCGGCCTGTCGATGCGGGTCTTGACGTCCCGCTGGCCCTGATGTTGT
>NZ_JAKFWS010000189.1 GCF_021731785.1 Methylocystis sp. | reverse complement strand
TGCTGATGGAGCACGGCATCATGAAGGCGGTCGACGAGAGCCAGATCGGCAAGACCGCGGCCGAACTCCAGGCGATCGCCTAACCCGTCAACGCATGAGCGTCGACCTCCCGCATGCGGGAGGTCGAGCTGAAATCCAGAAAGCATTAAAGGAGACATCAAATGAGTGTTTCGCCCACATTGAGCGTTGCGGAGATCAAGGACCGCAACAAAGCGCTCATCGAAGAAGTTCTGAAGGTTTATCCCGAGAAGACCGCCAAGCGCCGCGCCAAGCACCTCAACGTGCATCAGGAAGGCAAGCCGGATTGCGGCGTGAAGTCGAACATCAAGTCGATCCCTGGCGTGATGACCATTCGCGGCTGCGCTTACGCCGGTTCGAAGGGCGTCGTCTGGGGTCCGATCAAGGACATGATCCACATCAGCCATGGCCCGGTGGGCTGCGGCCAATATTCCTGGGCGGCGCGCCGCAACTATTACATCGGCACGACCGGCATCGACACTTTCGTCACGATGCAGTTCACGTCCGACTTCCAAGAGAAGGATATCGTCTTCGGCGGCGATAAGAAGCTCGCGAAGATCATGGACGAGATCCAGGAGCTGTTCCCGCTGAACAACGGCATCACCGTTCAGTCGGAATGCCCGATCGGCCTCATTGGCGACGACATCGAAGCGGTGTCGAAGGCCAAGTCGAAGGAATATGACGGCAAGACCATCGTCCCGGTCCGTTGCGAGGGCTTCCGCGGCGTTTCTCAGTCGCTCGGCCATCACATCGCCAACGACGCGATCCGCGATTGGGTGTTCGACAAGATCGCTCCCGACGCCGCGCCGCGTTTCGAGCCGACGCCCTATGACGTCGCCATCATCGGCGACTACAACATCGGCGGCGACGCCTGGTCGTCGCGCATCCTGCTTGAGGAAATGGGCCTGCGCGTGATCGCGCAATGGTCGGGCGACGGCAGCCTCGCCGAACTGGAAGCGACGCCGAAGGCGAAGCTGAACGTTCTGCATTGCTACCGTTCGATGAACTACATTTCGCGCCACATGGAAGAGAAGTACGGCATTCCGTGGTGCGAATATAACTTCTTCGGCCCGAGCAAGATCGCCGAATCGCTGCGCAAGATCGCCAGCTATTTCGACGACAAGATCAAGGAAGGCGCCGAGCAGGTCATCGCCAAATATCAGCCCTTGATGGACGCGGTCATCGCCAAATACCGTCCGCGTCTGGAAGGCAAGACGGTTATGCTGTTCGTCGGCGGCCTCCGCCCGCGTCACGTGATCGGCGCCTACGAAGACCTCGGCATGGAAGTTGTCGGTACGGGCTATGAATTCGGCCACAACGACGACTATCAGCGCACCGCCCAGCATTACGTCAAGGACGGAACGCTGATCTACGACGACGTGACCGGCTACGAGTTCGAAAAATTCGTCGAGAAGATCCAGCCCGATCTCGTCGGCTCCGGCATCAAGGAAAAATACGTCTTCCAAAAGATGGGCGTGCCTTTCCGCCAGATGCACAGCTGGGACTATTCGGGCCCCTACCATGGCTATGACGGTTTCGCGATCTTCGCGCGGGACATGGACATGGCGATCAACTCGCCGGTCTGGAAAATGACCAAGGCGCCTTGGAAGACCGAGGAACTGCCGCTGCTCCAAGCCGCGGAATAAATCAGCGCCGGCGCGTCGCGAAGGCGCGCGCCGGCTCCCCGAAATGCATGACGCGAGGGTTCGACCATGCCGCAGAGCGCAGAACACGTCCTAGACCATTTTGACCTCTTCAGAGGTCCCGAGTACCAGCAGATGCTGGCGAACAAGAAGAAGATGTTCGAAAACCCGCGCGATCCGGCTGAGGTGGAACGCGTTCGGGAATGGGCCAAGACCCCCGAATATCGCGAGAAGAACTTCGCTCGCGAGGCGTTGACGGTCAATCCGGCCAAGGCCTGCCAGCCGCTCGGCGCGGTCTTCGCCGCCGTCGGTTTCGAGCAAACGATTCCCTTCGTTCACGGTTCGCAGGGCTGCGTCGCCTATTACCGCAGCCATCTGTCGAGACACTTCAAGGAGCCGAGCTCCTGCGTGTCCTCGTCGATGACCGAAGATGCGGCGGTGTTCGGTGGCCTCAACAACATGATCGACGGCCTGGCCAACACCTACAACATGTACAAGCCGAAAATGATCGCCGTCTCGACCACCTGCATGGCGGAAGTCATCGGCGACGATCTGAACGCCTTCATCAAGACCTCGAAGGAAAAGGGTTCGGTTCCGGAGGAATACGACGTTCCCTTCGCTCACACCCCGGCATTCGTCGGCAGCCACGTCACCGGCTACGACAATGCGCTGAAGGGCGTCATTGCGCACTTCTGGGACGGCAAGGCCGGCACGACGGCCAAGCTTGAGCGCAAGGCGAATGATAAGATCAACTTCATCGGCGGCTTCGACGGCTATACCGTCGGCAATACGCGCGAAGTCAAGCGGATCTTTGGCCTTATGGGCATCGACTACACGATCCTCGCCGACAACAGCGAAGTCTTCGACACGCCGACCGACGGCGAGTTCCGCATGTATGACGGCGGCACGACGCTGGAAGAGGCAGCCGATGCGATCAACGCCAAGGCGACGATCTCGATGCAGGAATATTGCACCGAGAAGACGCTGCCGCTGATCGCTGAGCACGGCCAGGAAGTCGCCGCCTTCAATCATCCGATCGGCGTCTCGGCGACCGACAAGTTCCTCATGACCTTGTCGCGCATCACCGGCAAGCCGATCCCTGAAGAGCTGGCGCGTGAGCGTGGTCGTCTCGTTGATGCGGTGGCCGATTCGAGCGCGCATATTCATGGCAAGAAATTCGCGATCTACGGCGATCCGGATCTGTGCCTCGGCCTCGCCGGGTTCCTGCTGGAGCTTGGCGCCGAACCGACGCATGTGCTCGCCACGAATGGCGGCAAGGCTTGGGCGGCAAAAGTGCAGGCGCTGTTCGACTCCTCGCCGTTCGGCCAGAATTGCCACGTCTATGCCGGCAAAGATCTTTGGCATATGCGTTCGCTGCTGT
>NZ_JAKFWS010000148.1 GCF_021731785.1 Methylocystis sp. | reverse complement strand
AAAAAGAACCAGGGAGAAAACATATGTTCATCGTCCAAAAGGACAGCGGCGTCATCCCGCGCGTGTTGACCCAGATCCTGGATTCATGCGTGAACGGCGTGACGCTGACGGACCCCGACCTTGAGGACTCGCCGATCGTTTATGCGAACAAAGCGTTCGAAGATATATGCGGCTACCCGCAGGAAGAAATTGTTGGCCGCAATTGCCGCTTCCTGCAGGGGAAAGATCGGGACCAGCCAGAACTGGACCCGCTCCGCGCTGCGATCAAGAAGGCTGAGCCTGTTGAAGTAACGCTGCGCAACTACAGAAAGAACGGCGATCTGTTCTACAACCGGCTTGTCGTCAAGCCGCTCTTCGACGAACGGGGCAATGTCGTTTATTTCCTGGGCGTTCAATATGACATCACCGAACAGGTGCGCGCCCAGGAGGAGATCAAGAGCCTGACCGAGAAGCTCAACGTCGCAGGAGAATCGCGGTTTCCTTGAATGCAAGCGCTGTCGGCGGTCGTTCTCTGGAATGGACGCGCCGCTGAACCAGTTATGGCCCCGATTTCCCCAACAGCTGGCGGGATACTAAAGCAGCGACAACGCGCCAAGAGACAGTTCCTGCCTAGGAACGGGCGGCGTTCAGGATCATTTCGTCGCGTAGCTGAACAGCATCGAATGCGGCAGGCCGCGCGGCGGCGGCGGGAAGGGCGCGGCGCGGCGCACCGCGTTGAGCGCGGCGGCGTCGAGATCGGGCGCGCCGCTCGGCTGGTGCACCGCCTGATGGGTGAGATTGCCCATCTCGTCGATGTAGAACACGATCGCGCCCCTGCCGATCACGCCGCTCCCCCTCACGCGCGGCGGGATCCGCATGTGCGGCATGATAAGGCCGTAGAGGATCGTCAGATAGGTCGTCTTGGCGTGGCCGCCGCCGACCGGCGATGGCTTACGCGGCGCCGCGAGCTTGTAGTCCGGTATCGGCGCGAGCGCCGCGAGCTGGTCGGCGATCGAGTTGGCTTCGCCTTTCTTCACCAGGCCCTTCTCATTGGGGTCGGGCTTCTCCTGTGGCGTCTTTTCCGGCGCGGCCTGTTCGATGATTTCGGCGTCGCTCTTGTCTTCGAGCGGTTTCTCTTTGACCTCCTCCGGCGCCTTGGCCTTTCCCGCCTCGTCCTCGCCCTCCTTCATGCCCTGCGGCTTCTCGTCCTTAGGCGCGACGTTATTCTTCTCGGGCTCGTTTTTCGGCGTCTTGAGGTCCTTGACCTCCGGCGCGTTGACGTCGGACTTGGTCTTGCTCTCGGCCTCCGGGGCGTCGAAGGCCGGCTTTTCGTCTTCCATTGGCGGCGGAGGCGGCGCCTTTTTCTGCTCTTCTTTCTTCTCCGGCGGCTTCTCCGGCTCGGGGGGCGGCGGCTCCTCCTGCTTTGGCGCAGCCGCAGGCGGCGGCTCGTTGATCACCTCGACCGGGATTTCCTCGGCGGGGGGCGGCGCTTCGCGGGCGAAGCGCCAGTCCTGCCAGAGCAGGAAGGCAAGCACGCAGATATGCGCCAGCAGGCCCAGCAGCAGAAATAGGAGAAAGCGCGGGCGTATGCCGGCCGCGCGGCGCCGCCGAAGGAATTCGACGGCCAAGGTCGCGCTGATCGCGCGCTGTCCGCTGCTGTCGTTCATCGCGATGGAAAGCCGAGCTCCAGCGCCGCCGCTGCTTGCATTATCGACCTGAAGGGGTGATCCGGCCGCGCCACGTTGGAAATTATAACCGCCTTTGGGCAAAAACGCGCCCCCGCAAAACGGTGAGCCTTTTGCCGCAGTTATCAAAGTGAAGAGACGTTCATATATAAGGTGCTTCTAATTTAAGCGGCGCTCGAACGCCGCTGAGGGGGAAATGCATGAAGCGCTTTGGAAGCGTGTCGCGCCGGGGATTTATGTTGGGCGCCGGCGCGGCGGCGGCGATCGGCGCCTCGGCCTACGGCCAAGGCCATGCGATGCGCCGGATCGCGCCGAACCGCGCGTCCGAAGCCTTCAATCCTGAGGTCGAACTCGATCTGATCTGCAGGCCCGACGAGACGCCGATCTTGACGGGAAGACCGACGCGCGTGTGGCGCTATGTCGGCAATCTCATCAAAGGGCCGCAAAATACGCTGACGGCGCTGCCCGACACCTATCTCGGCCCGCTGCTCCGCTTTGTTAAGGGACAGAAGGTCCGCATCCGGATGCGAAACGAATTGCCGGAAGAAACCATCACGCATTGGCACGGCCTGCATGTGCCGATGCTGATGGACGGCCATCCGATGGCGGCGATCGATCCAGGCGAAACTTACGTCTACGAATTCGAGGTCCGCAATCGCGCCGGTATGTATTTCTATCATCCGCATACCCACGAAAAGACAGCGACCCAGGTCTATCGTGGCCTCGCCGGCGCGATCATCGTCGAGGACGAGGAGGAGCGTGCGCTCGGACTGCCGTCCGGCGAATTCGAAATCCCGCTCGTCATTCAGGATCGCTCGTTCGACGGTGACAATCAGCTCGCCTATGGCGGGGACATGCATACGCGCATGTTCGGTTTTTATGGGGACCGCGTGCTCGTCAACGGACGATGCAATTTCACGCTCGACGTCGCGAGCCGCCCCTACCGCCTGCGGATTCTCAACGGATCGAACGCGCGCATCTACAAGCTGTGTTGGGACGATCGCACGCCGCTGACCGTGATCGGCGTTGACGGCGGACTGTTGGAGAAGGCCGAGACGCGGCCCTATGTGATGCTTGCCCCCGCCGAACGCGTCGATCTCCTCGTCGATTTCAGCGGTCGTCCGCAAGGCGCGAAGCTGACCATGCTGAGCGGAGAGTTCTACGGACTTATTCCGCCGATGGCGCAGCGCATGATGGGAAGCGATCTCTTCATGGGGGAAGAATTCCCCCTGTTTACGGCGCGGGTGACGAAAGCTTCAAACGAAACGTGGAAGCTGCCGGAAAAGCTCTCGACGATACGGCGTTTCCAAAAGGAAGAGATCGCCAATCTCGGCGATCCGATCCCGATCGCGATCACCATGGCGCATATGGCGATGTTCCTGAACGGCCGCCCCTATGGTCACGACGACATCCAGCCGCGCGAGCACATCCCTGTCGACACGACGCAGCTCATCGACATTTTCCATGAGCAAGGCGGCACGGGCATGGGCATGGGCCAGATGGAGATGATGGGCGGCGGCATGATGCGGGGCCGAATGGGAATGGGCGGCAGAGGCATGGGG
>NZ_JAKFWS010000081.1 GCF_021731785.1 Methylocystis sp. | reverse complement strand
CCTGCAGCACGATCTCGCGACGGCCGAGATCGCGCGTCAGCGTCTGGTCGACGGTCATCGTCGGGGGCACGATCGTGACGCCGTCTAGGGCGTCGCCCATCTGCGCGCGACAGGCCGAAAGATAGTGCGGCCCACGCGCCGCCAGCGCCCGCGGCAGATTCTTGTGCCCGACGAAAATCGCGCCGGTCTCGACGAAGGCGCCATTGCCGAAAATATGGTCGGGATGGGCGTGGGTGTTGATGACGTAGCGAATGGGCTTTTGCGTCTTTTCGCGCAGCGCCGCGAGGAAGGCGCGGCCTTCGATCAGGCTGCCGCCCGTATCGATCACCGCGACCGATTCGTCCCCGACGATGGCGCCGAGATTGGCGATGTCGCCCGCATTTTCCCGAGTCATGAGGGAAGTTTCGCCCTGATGCGCGTAAGCGCCGGGGGCGATTTCACTTAAGGAGAAGGCGCGGGCGGGATACCCGGCGACAAGCGGCGCGAGCGCCGCGACAAGCGCCAGCAAGCGACGCAACATGTTGTTCGCCTTGGCTGTTTCATGGGCTGGCCGATGCGCTGCATCGCACGGCCGCGCCATTGTTTTTTGCGATTGCGATTCAAGAGCTAGCGACATATTATCCCGCCGTTTCCGAGTTAAAAGATGTCTTCCGGACGGGAACCGGGAGCTTCTCGCCGCTGGCGGACGTTTTGTCCCGCCGGCTTGAGACATAAACGGAAATCGCCTTCCCAATGTCGAGGCGCCAAGGAGGCACGACGTCGGCGGCGGCGCATAAAAATGCGCGCCGGACGTCGTCAGGAGGAAAAGCTCATGCATAAACTGTTGTTGTCGACTTCGGTGGCCGTACTCGCGCTCGCCGGCGCGGCGAAGGCCGACGATTTGCAGACCCTGCAGAAAGACCCCAAGCAGTGGGTGATGCCGACGGGTGATTACGGCAACCTGCGCCATTCCGCTCTTAAGCAGATCACGACCGAGAACGTCGGCAAGCTCGCGCCGGCGTGGCAGTTCTCCACCGGCGTTCTGCGCGGCCATGAAGGCGCGCCGCTCGTCATCGGCGACGTCATGTATCTGCATACGCCGTTCCCCAACAACGTCTATGCGCTCGACCTGAAGGATCCGGACCACAAGATCCTCTGGAAGTATGAGCCCAAGCAAGATCCGTCGGTCGTGCCGGTGATGTGCTGCGACACGGTCAACCGCGGTCTCGCCTATGGCGACGGCAAGATTTTCCTGGCGCAGGCCGACACCACGCTCGTCGCGCTCGACGCCAAATCCGGCAAGCTCCTCTGGTCGGTCAAGAACGGCGATCCCTCCAAGGGCCAAACCTCGACCGCGGCCCCGCATGTCTTCAAGGACAAGGTGTTCGTGGGCATCGCCGGCGGCGAATTCGGCGTGCGCGGCCACATCACGGCCTATGACGTGAAGACCGGCCAGCAGGTGTGGCGCGGCTATTCGATGGGCCCCGACGCGGATACGCTCATCGAGCCGGGCAAGACCACCCATCTCGGCAAGCCGGTCGAGAAGGACTCGGGCATCACGACCTGGGAAGGCGATCAGTGGAAGATCGGCGGCGGCACCACCTGGGGCTGGTACAGCTATGATCCGGACCTGAATCTCGTCTACTACGGCTCGGGCAATCCCTCGACCTGGAACCCCAAGCAGCGTCCGGGCGACAATCGCTGGTCGATGACCATCTGGGCGCGCGACCTCGACACCGGCAAGGCGAAGTGGGTTTACCAGATGACGCCCCACGACGAGTGGGACTATGACGGCATCAACGAGATGATTCTCGCCGACCAGGACATGGGCGGCCAGAAGCGCAAGACTCTCGTCCACTTCGACCGCAACGGCTTCGGCTATACGCTTGACCGAGTCACCGGCGAACTGCTCGTCGCCGAGAAATTTGATCCGGCGGTGAACTGGGCGACCAAGGTCGATATGGACAAGAGCTCCAAGACCTATGGCCGTCCGCTCGGCGTGGCGAAATATTCGACGGAGCAGAACGGCGAAGACGTCAATACGCAATATGTCTGCCCGGCGGCGCTTGGCTCCAAGGACCAGCAGCCGGCGAGCTACGACGCGACGACGGGACTGTTCCTGGTTCCGACCAACCATGTCTGCATGGACTATGAGCCGTTCCGCGTGAGCTATACGGCGGGCCAGCCCTACGTCGGCGCGACGCTGGAAATGTTCCCGGCGGGCAAGGACAAGGGCGAGACCCACACCGGCAACTTCATCGCCTGGGACGCCAAGGTCGGCAAGATCGTCTGGTCCAATAAGGAGCAGTTCTCGGTCTGGGGCGGCGCGACGTCGACGGACGGCGGCATCACCTTCTATGGCACGCTCGAGGGCTATCTGAAGGCTGTCGACACGAAGACCGGCAAGGAGCTCTATAAGTACAAGACTCCGTCGGGAATCATCGGCAACGTCACCACCTATGAGTCCGGCGGCAAGCAGTATGTCGCGGTGCTCTCGGGCGTTGGCGGCTGGGCCGGCATCGGCTTGGCGGCTGGCCTCTCGAAGAGCAACGAGGGACTCGGCGCCGTGGGCAACTATGCGTCGCTGGCCAACTATACGGCTCTCGGCGGCGTCTTGACTGTCTTCGCTCTGCCGAACTAAGCGAGACGCGAAGCAATTAAAAGCCGGCGCTCGGCGCACCGTCAAGGTGCCGCCGAGCGTCGGCGTTTACACTGTGTGGGAAGAGAAGAGACCAAGGAGAGAGGTAATGAGATCGTCGCTTGCCGGAGCGTTAGCTCTGGGCGTCATCATGTGCGTGGGAAGCTCCGCCATGGCCGAGGCGCCGGGAGACCCCAAGGCCGTCAAATCGACAGACGGCAAATATCTCGACGCCAAAGGCGACCCCACCTACAACGTCGGTCCCGACGGCAAGGTGGACTGGTACACCTTCTCCGGCTATCGCCGCTATCACGCGGAATGCCACGTCTGCCACGGCCCCAATGGCGGCGGCTCGACCTATGCGCCGGCGCTCAAGGATTCGGTGAAGCGGTTCGACTATGCCGAGTTCGCCGGCATCGTCATCGGCGGCCGCCAGAACGGCAACAGCGTTATGCCGGCCTTCGCCGAAAACAAGAACGCCTCCTGCTACATCGACGATCTCTATGTCTATCTGCGCGCCCTCTCGACCGGCGCTATCGAGCCCGGACGTCCGGGAAAGAAAGAAGACCGCCCGGAGGCCTTCGCCAAGGCCGAGACCGAGTGCATGAACC
>NZ_JAKFWS010000069.1 GCF_021731785.1 Methylocystis sp. | reverse complement strand
GTCTAAGCTGAACGGCGCCGAGATTACCGCTCGCTAAAAGGGGTATATGCAATGGTGGCAGATCGCAGCCTCTCCTTCGCACATGACGCCGCAGGTCTCGATGCGAACGCCCTCCGCGACATCGCTCTTGAGGCCGGCGCCGATGACGTCGGCCTTGTCTCACTCGACGATCCGGCGCTTGACGATCAGCGGGGCGACATCCTCGCGGCCTTTCCCTTCGCGCGCACGCTCATCTCCTTCGTCCTCCGCATGCACCGCGAGAACATCCGCAATCCCGCGCGATCAGTCGCCAATCTCGAATTCCACCATGCAGCCGATGATTGCGACGAAGTCGCGCGCGCGATTGCCCACTCCCTCGAAGCGCGCGGCGTGCGCGCCGCCTATCCGTCGATGGGCTTTCCGATGGAAGCGTCACGATGGCCGGACAAGATGTGGATCATCTCGCACAAGCCCGTCGCCGTCGCCGCAGGTCTCGGGCGCATAGGACTCCATCGCAATGTGATCCATCCGAAGTTCGGCAATTTCATTCTGCTCGGCACGGTCGCCGTCGACCTCGATCTTGAGGCGCGCGCCGCGCCGCTCGACGTCAACCTGTTGATTTCTTCCAGGATTTGACCCGGGGATCGAGAATTTTCCGCTGAGAACTGACCCATGTTTTGAACCCGCCCTGGCTGTTTTCAGCGGGGGTCGACGGAGTGATAGACATGGCGTTGTTGAGCGTTATCCGCCGCTGGGCATTGCGGGACCAGCTTTCGATCCGAGAGATTTCGCGACGAACCGGCTTGTCGCGGAACACGATCCGCAAATATCTGCGCGCCGGCACTGTCGAACCGAAGTTCAAGGTTCCTGACCGACCGAGCAAGCTGGATGCTTTCGCCGTCAAATTGGCGGGGTGGCTGAAGACGGAATCGAGCAAGCCGCGCAAGCAGAAGCGCACGATCAAGCAATTGCATGCTGATCTGATTGCTCTCGGATTCGACGGCTCCTATGGCCGTGTGGCTGCCTTTGTCCGCGACTGGAAGGTGGATCGACAAAGAGAACAGCAGACGATTGGTCGAGGCGTCTTCGTGCCGTTGGCCTTCCAGCCGGGCGAAGCGTTCCAGTTCGACTGGAGCGAGGATTGGGCGATCGTCGGCGGCGAGCGGATCAAACTGCAAGTCGCTCATGTGAAGTTGTCGTACAGCCGGGCCTTTATTGTCCGCGCCTATCTTCTCCAAACCCACGAAATGCTGTTTGACGCCCATTATCAGGCGTTTCGGGTATTTGGCGGCGTTCCGCGGCGCGGCATTTACGACAACATGCGCACCGCGGTCGATCGAGTTGGTCGCGGCAAGGAGCGCCAGGTTAACGCCCGCTTCTCGGCCATGGCCAGCCACTATCTTTTCGACGCGGAGTTCTGCAATCCGGCCTCTGGCTGGGAAAAGGGCCAGGTCGAGAAGAACGTCCAGGACACCCGCCATCGGCTATGGCAACCGATGCCGCGCTTTTCGACGCTGGACGCCTTGAATGACTGGCTGGAGCAGCGTTGCAAGGAGCTATGGCGCGAGATGCCTCATGGTAGCCAACCAGGAACGATTGCGGACGCATGGGAATGCGAAGCGGCAAGCCTGATGCCGCTCTCTCGGCCCTTCGACGGCTTTGTCGAATATAGCAAGCGCGTATCGCCAACCTGCCTCGTTCATCTGGAGCGCAATCGCTACAGCGTGCCGGCGTCCTTCGCCAATCGACCAGTCAGCCTGCGCGTCTACCCGGAGCGCATTGTTGTCGTCGCGGAAGGGCAAGTGCTTTGCGAGCATAAGCGGCTGATCGATCGCTCGCATGATCGCCAGGGGCGGACGGTCTATGATTGGCGCCATTATCTGGCGGTGATCCAGCGCAAGCCCGGCGCCTTGCGCAATGGCGCTCCCTTCGCCGATCTGCCGGAAGCCTTCAAACTGCTACAGCAGCATCTCCTCAAACATCCTGGCGGCGACCGGGAAATGGTGGAGATTCTGGCTTTGGTTCTCCATCACGACGAAGAGGCCGTGCTATGCGCCGTCGAGTTGGCTTTGAACGCTGGCGCTCCGACAAAGACACATATCCTGAACCTGCTGCTCCGGCTGATCGACGGCAAATCGCCGGTCACATCGACAGTGGAAGCGCCGCAGGCCCTGACCTTGAGCCAGGAACCGCGCGCCCACGTCGAACGCTATGACGCGCTACGCGGCGAAGGAACAACGCGGGAGGCCCGCCATGCGTCATGATCCTGCAAGCGCGGCGGTCGTCATCATGCTGCGCGGCCTGAAAATGTACGGAATGGCGCAGGCCGTGGGCGATCTCATGGAGCAAGGATCGCCGGCCTTTGAAGCGGCTGTCCCCATCATCTCCCAACTGCTCAAAGCCGAAACCGCCGAACGAGAGGTCAGATCGGTCGCCTACCAGATCAAGGCGGCGCGCTTCCCTGCCTACAAGGATCTGACCGGATTCGATTTTACCTCCAGTGAGGTCAACGAAGCTCTGATGCGCCAACTCCATCGCTGCGAGTTCATCAACAATGCCGACAATGTCGTCCTCGTCGGAGGGCCTGGAACGGGAAAGACGCACCTGGCAACAGCTCTCGGCGTTCAGGCCGTCGAACATCATCGCAAAAAGGTTCGCTTCTTCTCCACCGTCGAACTGGTCAATGCGCTCGAGAAGGAAAAAGCGCAGGGCAAAGCAGGTCAGATTGCCGAACGGCTGGTTCGCAACGATCTCGTAATCCTGGATGAACTTGGCTATCTGCCCTTCAGTCCGTCTGGCGGCGCCTTGCTCTTCCATCTGCTTAGCAAGCTTTACGAGCGCGCCAGCGTGGTCATCACCACGAACCTGAGCTTCAGCGAATGGGCCGGCGTGTTTGGCGATGCGAAAATGACGACGGCGTTGCTCGATCGCCTGACGCACCATTGCCACATCGTTGAAACTGGCAATGACAGCTTCCGCTTCAAGGCGAGCGCCGCCGCAACAAAAGGACGAAAGGAGAAAGCTAAAAACTTGACCCCGGCATAAAGACCAAACCATAAATCCACGTGGGTCAGTCCTCAGTGAAAAACCCGGGTCAAATCCTGGCGGAAATCAACACCTTCTTATCCGTCGGGATATTGAGGGCCACGTTAACGCCGCACAGCCGTTGGGCGGCTTCGGCATAAGCGCGGGCGGGAGCGCTCGCGGGATCGTGGAGCGTGACGGGCGAACCAAGGTTCGACGCGTGCAATACCTCTTCGCTCTCCGGCACGATC
>NZ_JAKFWS010000135.1 GCF_021731785.1 Methylocystis sp. | reverse complement strand
CCACGAAGCCGCCGAACACGGCCAGCGTGATGTGGCCGGCAAGGATATTGGCGAAGAGACGGACGGAGAGCGACACCGGCCGCGACAGGAAGGAGATGATCTCGATCGGCACCAGCACGACGAGCACCGGCAGCGGCACGCCATGCGGAACGAAAAGATTGAGAAAGCCGAAGCCGTGGCGATAGAGGCCGTAAAGAACCACGAGCGAGATCACCACCACCGCGAAGGCGAAGGTGACGACGATCTGGCTTGTCACCGAATAGGTATAGGGGACGAGCCCGATCAGATTGGCGATGAGGATGAAGGAGAACAGCGTGAAGACGAAGGGAAAGAACTTCATCCCTTCCGTCCCGGCGGTCTGGCGCACCATGCCGGCGACGAATTCATAAAGCATCTCGGCCATCGCCTGCACCCGGCCCGGCACGATCGCCTTCTTGGAGGTCGCAAGGAGCATCAGCGCAACGACGCCGAGCGCGGCGAGCAGCATGAACAGCGATGCGTTGGTGAACGACGTCTCGACGCCGTTGATTTCGAAAGGCCACAGCCGATGCAGCTCGAATTGCTCGATGGGATTGGGCTTGGCGGCTGCTTCTTCCGGATTCATCGCTCTTTCCGAACGTCGCCGCCCGGCCCTGCTTGACGCGCTACGACGCGCCTTGTTCTACTCTTCGCCCGGCGCTTTCGGCTTCGCCACGCGATAGACGTTCCAAAACCCCGCCGCGACGCCCAGTCCCAGCATGACGATCAGGAGCCATGGCGCCGTGCCAAGCCACTTATCCGCCTGCCAGCCGATCAACGCGCTGACCAACACCGCCCCGACGAATTCGGAGAAGGCGTTGAGGCCCACGCGCATCGCGCGCGTAAAGCCTTTGCGCTCCGTCTGCGGCGCGACTTCGGCGGCCTTCTCTTCGTCGACCTTGCGCAAGGCCGCGTTGAGCTTTTCGAGCCGCGCGTTGAGCGCCGCGCGCTCCGCGTCTTCCTCATCCTCGTCGCTCATCGGCGTTTTCGCCTCGCCTATTGCGCCACGCGCAAAAATTTAACGATGGCGCGTCGCCGCGCGACGGGAAAGTCGAACCGTTCGGGAGACGGCAAGAAACTCTCAGCCTTGCGGCCAATCCTTTCGAGCCGGGCGCAACATATTTGCGGGCTTTCATTTAGTCAAGGCGAGGCTCGCCAGCGTAACTTATTGTATTTATTTTACATTTGTTAGCATGCGGCCATCTGCTGCCGGATCAGGCGCCGCGACGCGTCAAATTGCCGGCGCTGGCGGGTGCGGAACTGTGACAGGGTCAAATTTGTTACGCTTTTATGACGCTCAATCCGAGAAACTTGGGGCCGCTGTTCGCCTTCCTGCTCCTGCTGCTCGCGCCGAGCCTGGCGATCGCCGGCGGCGCGCTGTCGTTTCATTTGCGCTTCGAGGCGCTGCTCGTCGTTTCCCTGCTTTGCGTCGCCGCCTGCGTGCTCGGCGGCTATTCCTTCGCCGAACTCGGCCTCGGGGCGCCGAGAGGCGCCCGCGCCTGGCTGATCTGCGGCGCGCTGACCTGCCTTCTGCTGGCGGCGATCGTCGTCGAGGCGCAGTTTCTCGGCCATCCCCATGCGCCGCCGAACTGGATCGCCTTCGCGCCCTTCTATGTGCTCGTGTCGAGCCCCTGCCAGGAAATCGTCTGCCGGTCGATCCCCAAGCTGATCGCCGATCGGCTGCAGATGAGCGGCCGACATTACGTGCTGTTTTCGTCGGCGGTGTTTTCGCTGATGCATGGCGCCTATGGCGATCCCGTCCTGCTCGCCAACACATTTCTCGCGGGAGTCGCCTGGAGTATGGCTTATCTTTTTACGCGCAACGTCTGGCCGCTGACCGCTTCTCACGCGGCGGTCGGCTCTTTCGCTTTCTGGATCGGACTCGCCTGATCGTCGCGACGCGGTCCGGCGACAATCGCCGCGCGCAGCAACAGCCAAAGCACGCAGGCGTTGAGCAGGTGCCAGACAAAATGCGCGCCGAGCGGAAACATGGGACAGACCGCCCGGTCGATCGTCCTAAAGACCAGCGAAATTGCGAAAAGCAGCGCTGCGGCGGCAAGCGCGCGCGCCATCTCGCGTTGTCCGCCCTGCCGCCAGAGCAGCGCGGCGAAGATTGACAGCGCGGCGAGCGCCGGCAGATAGCCGACCGACCTGTTCAGCGCTTCGAACGTCCCCGCGAAAGATGAGCCGGCGGCGAAAGCGAGCGTAATCGCCGCCGACAGCGCCGTCGGCAGGCGAAAATAACAGCGAAGCGCCAGCAGGAAATAGCCGTAGATGAAAATCGCAATCGGGATCACGTCGAGCAGCATGGCGGCGCGCGTCGCGATTGTATGGAAGATGAAACTGCCAACGCCGACCGAGGCGGTGACGATGATGAGCGCAAGCGCGGAATAATCCGCCCCGCCCCGCCGTCGCCAAAGCAGAAAGCCCGCCGCGGCGGCAATGATGAAAGCGAAATTGCTTAAGGCGTTCGCCGGCTCCGCCCAGAAGGCCGGGCTTTGCCGCTCGCAATAGTCCATAACCGGCGCGTGCAGTATATTGCGCATTTCGATGCCCAGCTATTACGGCTCCGCTGCGAGGACTGGCGGGGGATTTACTGCCCCCTCATTTCCACCTGATTCAATTCTTCGGGGCGTCGTCGCCAGTTGACTCTTCGCAAATATGTGCTTCGATTGTGTTTTCAAATGGATTGGATTTCTGGAGATGTTACTTATTGAGCCGACAACGCGAGCCGAAGAAGAACTTCTCGGCAACGCAAGATGGGGCAAAGAGACTGATTGCTCCACATTTTCTTCCTCGGAAAGGGAGGTCCGATCCGAATTCCTGCGAGCGTTGATGCTCGGCGGTGTTCTCGATAAGTCTGGGAACGAGCCGACGCGCTGCATCGGCGCTGTGAAGCTAACAGGCGCTGTCATCAGTGACCGACTCGATCTGTCCCAGCTCGGGCATGCCAGCGTACCGCTGCCAAGTATAATCTTCAAAAATTGCGATATCAGAGGTGACGTTGATCTTTCGGGTGCGAGGATCGGCGATGTTGAACTGAATAACTGGACGCCTCCAATTACCCTGTTTTCTGGGGGTCGATAACGCGGCATGAGGCGGACCGACGTCTTCGCCCAGGGTGACATTTGGCCTTGCTGCGTCCCGTGCGTCCTTGCCTGAAGAGCGGGGGCCATTCCCGGCGCTCATATTCCTTACGCGGGTGCGCCTCGCTCGTGCAGCCAGACGAAGCGGCGCATGTTGTAGGCGAGATTGGCCAGGCCGATTTTCACCTTGGCTCGCGCGATCCCAATGGTTCGAACGCAAAGGCCCATCAATCCCTTCTGATGCGCGAAGACGTGCTCGACGGCAGATCGA
>NZ_JAKFWS010000151.1 GCF_021731785.1 Methylocystis sp. | reverse complement strand
CGCCTCGCCGAGGAAGGCCAGCAACGTCTCGATGCTGTCGCCACGCCTGCCGCTGGCGACGTCGACCCAGCGCCACGTCAGGCGATTGACGCGAAGCCCCGGCCAGCAGCGGGCCAGCGTCGCGCGGTTCGGCAAGCCTTGCGGCAAGGCGGCTGTAGTTTTATGGTCCGAACTGCTTAAAGCTCGCCAGCTAAGCGCATTCGGAGTCCCGCCGGTCGCCGCCGGCGGGCTCTTTGCTGTGAGGGCCATGGCGCGTCACGCGGAGGCTTTGGCGGCAAGGCGCGCGTCGCGCTTGGCGATTACACCTCTCTCCCATTCGTCGATTTCAGGCGCGAGCCACGCGATTGTGCGCACGCCAATCCGAACTGGGGTTGGAAAGGTCCCGTCCTTCACCCGGCGGTGCAAGCTCGCGCGCGAGAGACGCGTGCGCGCCAAAACATCTGGCACGCGTAAAAATTTTGGCTGTGACATGTGTGTCGCTCCGATTGGTTCCGGACGACACCCTGAATATTCACGCTTTTTCAGTTGGTCACTGCAAATTTGAAAAAAGTTTTTGGAGTAGGCCTGTCCGAGGCAGTTACTTCACCAGCGGCGGGCGCAATGTAACCGAGCGCCGCCACTTAGTGGGGTGCCGGCGTCGCCACATGCTCCAAGCCTTGGTCTCTGATATGCCGACTGCTTCTGCGGCGCTCGGTATCGCGGCCGTGATCGATTGCCCGTCTTCGAGCCGCCATTGGATAGCGTCGTAAAGCGACAAAAACTCGCCGTGCCTGTGTATGGCTTTTTGTTTCACCCGGTTGAAAACTGGTTTGAGTCGCCAATTGGGAACTCTGCTAACCGGGATAGGCACTGGGCTTAAAATGATGGCGAGCAACTTTCGCTCATACGTTCCGATCGGCTTGTCGCTCAACAAGAATTTTACGAGGCCATCGACATCCGGCTCTTCGCGCTCGGCATTGTCGAAAAAGGGGAGCACTACGTCTTGCAGAGTAGGCTCCGTCATCGTCTGCCCCCGATCGACACAACATTCTCGGAGGGAGACGCCGGAGCGATAATTTCCGCGACGTGTTGCTCCCACAATTCGAGCGCGCGGCGCTTTTCTTTCAGTCGCTCGTATTTGTCATAGTGAACGCCATGCACGTCGGACTGCGCGTGCGCCAGGACGGCTAATCTGTCTTCGCGCAGCACACCAAGAGCGGCGAGCCCGGTTGCGACAGTCCTTCTAAAATCATGCGGCGTTGGCTGGTTTGCTTTGAGCGATGCAACCGCCTCTTCGTCGCCGGGCTCTTTCGCGGCGAGCCCGCCAATGATTTTTTTCAGCGCCTGCGACATGGAATGACGAGCGACGGGGCCGCCGCGCTCAACGAAGTGTGACGGAAAGACGTGCGCCTGTCCCTCGAACCTATTGGCAAGCTGCCGGCGGACGATTCCCAGCGCCATAGGCGCGAGCGGCATAACATGCGGCCGTCCTGCCTTCATGCGGCTCGCGCGTATCTCCAGACGCGCCCGCGCGCCGTTGTCGGCGTCTTTGACTTCCGCAATCTCTAATCCTGCGGCCTCACCGGGCCGTAGTCCCGTCAACAGGATAAAGCGCAACGCCTCGGCGACGCTGCCCTCGCCTATCGCGCCACACAGGACGCGAATTTCATCGGGCGATAGCGTCCGATCCTTTGGCGCTTCCCTCGTTCGCTTTTTCATTCTGGCGACGGGGCTCATTTCGAGCAGTCCGCTTTCGATCGCCCAATTGAAAAGCTTTGAAAGGATCGTCTGAACCCGGTTTGCGCTTACCGGCGATTTTGTCGCGATATGGTCCAGCAGCGCCGCGGCGTCCCCCCGGGTGAGTTTCCCAGCCTTCCGCGCACCCCAGGATGGCTGGACATGAACCCGCAGGAATAGGTCGTCTTGCTCCCAACTCGACTTGTTGGGTTTGGCATAGCGCTCGATATATGCGCCTGCGAGCGCGTCGAATGATAAGTCTCGGGCTTCGGCCTCTCGCTTCAGGCGACGTTCGCCCTGTGGATCGCCGCCTCCGGCCACGGCAACGCGAAGCGCCTCGGCCCATGCCCTTGCGGCCGACAGGCCGACTTCGGGATAACGCCCGCCACCTGTCCGTTTGAACGACACAGAGCCCTTGGGGCGATAGCGGAAATTCCATGTCCGCGCGCCGCTCGGCATGACGCGAAGGCAGAGCCCCGAGATTTTAGTGTCCCAATACTCGGTGAGCTTGTCGCCGGGACTTATGGCGCGGACGAATGCGTCGGTCAGAATTTGCGATGGCATAATGGCGCCCCCGTTCCCCGAACCCACGCACTTGTCTGAAAGGCCCCTTGTCCTGGCTTCGTGGGTTCAACGTGGGTTCAAAAAGTCCGAGATGCTGTGAGACTTCGTGAACCCACTTGACGGGATATGAACACCAAATTTACAGTAAAACAAGCGCAAAATGAGTTGCTGTGAACAAGTGCGATAATGCCTGAAACACTATTTTACATGTCTGGGGGACAAGGGGTCGTGGGTTCGAATCCCGCCACTCCGACCAAGAACCGCTATTGGTTCGAGGCTCATCCCGCCGCCTGAAGTTGCGCCAGCGCCTTCTTAGCCAATGACGCGCCTCTGCGCGAGTATTTCAGCAAATGAGTGCCATAGGCGACCTTGCGTGCGCGGCGCAGATAGGCGATCGCACTTTTGACATGCCGATCGGCGTGAGCCTTTTGCGCCATCACCGCATGATCGATCGCATTGTCGATATGCTGGACGAAAGACGAGCTGTGCGCCGGTTCTTCGCCATAGGGAATCGCCTTGTTGATCTCTGCTATCGCTTCGGCGATATGATCCTCGGCGCGCGCGGCGCCAGGAATGACGAGCGCCGCTATCGCGAAACCAATCGAAGCGCTCAAAAATCCACGTCTGTCCATGATTAACTCCTATCAATCGCGCCAAAGCGCCGGTTGGGCTTTTCTTACCGAGTCCTGGCGCCCATCAAGCTAATACCGATCCCCATTGAAGCAGACTCATTGGGTCTTCACGAATCGGCTTTCGTCTGATTCTAGTTGGCGAACTCCAGGGGGTTCGCCATGGCGGCTGCGATTGGACTGCGGGAAGACTTTGACGCGGATGCGCTTCGGGCGATTGCGAAGCGCGCGAAAGATGGGCCTCAGGCACGCAGGCTCCTGGCGCTCGCCGCAATTTACGACGGCGCGCCGCGCGGCGAGGCGGCGAAGATTGGCGGCGTGACGCTCCAGGTCGTTCGCGACTGGGTTTTGCGCTTCAATGCGCATGGCGAGAGTGGCCTCGTTGACCGCAAGGCGCCGGGTCAACCGTCGCTCTTGAAGAACGAACATCGCGCCGCGCTCATGCGCATGATCGAGGACGGTCCGAC
>NZ_JAKFWS010000009.1 GCF_021731785.1 Methylocystis sp. | reverse complement strand
CGGCCCCGATGGCGAAGCCGACATCCGCCTGAATCAGGGCCGGCGCGTCATTGACGCCATCGCCGACCATTCCGACCTTCTTGCCCTGCGCCTGCAGCTCCTTGACCTTGCCGGCTTTCTGACTGGGCAGGACGTCGGCGAGCACAATATCGAGGCCGAGGTCGCGTGTGATTTTGCGTGGAATAAGGACCCCGCTTTGGGGGTGATTTGCGTCCAATCGGGACCCCGGAGTTGAGGGTCCACACTGGTCTCCTGGTTTCTGGGAGGCCGAGATTGGAATGCTGGTTGTGGAAACGATCGCGAAGATTCGCCGCGCGCATTTTGTTCAGAAGAAACCCATCAAGGAGATTTGCCGGGAGCTGCATGTCTCGCGGAAGGTCGTCCGAAAGGTTATTCGTTCGGAGGCGACCGAGTTTCGTTACGAGCGGCGCGAGCAGCCGCTTCCCAAAATCGGGCCGTGGCGGGAGCGATTAGAGTCGCTGCTTCTCGAGAACGAAGACAAGCCGGCGCGTGAGCGGCTGACGCTGACGCGGCTGTTCGAAGAACTGCGCGGGTTTGGGTATTCTGGAAGCTACGCTGCGGTCCGCCGCTTTGCGATAGGCTGGCGCAAGGAGCGCGGCGCAGCGCTGGCGCAGGCCTATGTGCCGCTGAGTTTTTCACCCGGCGAAGCCTATCAGTTCGATTGGAGCCATGAGATCGTCGTGCTGAACGGCGCGACCATGACCGTGAAGGTCGCGCATATGCGGCTGTGCCACAGCCGCATGCTGTTTGTTCGCGCCTATCCGCGCGAGACGCAGGAAATGGTGTTCGACGCCCATGATCGGGCCTTCGCCTTTTTCAAGGGGGCCTGCGAGCGCGGCATTTACGACAACATGAAAACTGCGGTGGAAACGATCCTTGTCGGCAAGGATCGGCAATACAACCGTCGCTTCCTTCAGATGTGCGGACATTATCTCGTCGAGCCCGTGGCCTGCACCCCGGCGTCTGGCTGGGAAAAAGGTCAGGTCGAGAACCAGGTCGGCCTCGTGCGTGAGCGTTTCTTCACGCCGCGCCTGCGGTTCAAAAGCTACGACGAATTGAACGGTTGGCTGCTCGACAAATGCGTCGCCTACGCGAAGGTGCATCGCCATCCCGAGATCGCCGATAAAACGGTCTTCGAGGTTTTCGCGGAAGAGCGGCCAAAGCTCGTGCAACTTCGTGGTCGCTTCGACGGCTTCCATGCAGTGAGCGCTTCGGTGTCGAAGACCTGCCTGGTTCGATTCGACAGCAACAAATATTCGGTCCAGTCACGCGCCGTTGGGCGACCGGTCGAAGTGCAAGCCTACGCCGATCGCATTGTCATCCGTCAGGACGGCGTCGTCGTGGGTGAACACCGCCGGCGCTTTGGCCGCGAGGAAACGTCCTACGACCCCTGGCATTACGTGCGGGTTCTGGCGCGCAAGCCCGGCGCCCTCCGCAACGGCGCGCCGTTCAAGGACTGGGTTTTGCCGGCTGCGGTAGAGAAAATCCGCCGCAGGCTCGGCGGCTCCGCCGACGGCGAGCGGCAGATGGTGAAAATCCTCGCCGCCGTTCTCGACGACGGTCTGCCGGCGGTGGAGACCGCCTGCGCCGAGGCCCTGGAACAAGGCGTCCACTCCGCCGACGTCATTCTCAACATTCTGGCGCGCCGTCGGGATCCCGGGCCGCCGCTGACCATCCTGACGCCGGACGCGCTGCAGCTGGAGCACGTCCCGCTCGCCGACTGCGCAAGATACGATCAACTGAGGAGTTCAGGGGGATGATGGAACGCACGCAAATCTTCGATCTGATGGGAGAACTCAAGCTCTATGGCATGAGAAGCGCCTACGACGAGGTGATGTCGGCAGGGATCAAGCGGCAGCACGAACCGCCGCAAATCGTCGGCGATCTGTTGAAGGCTGAAATCGCCGAGAAGCAGGCGCGCTCCATCAAATATCAGATGACCATCGCCAAGCTGCCCTTGGCCAAAGACATCGACGACTTCACCTTCGACGGCGCCACGGTCAACGAAGGGTTGGTTCGCGATCTCGCCGGCGGCGGCTTTGTCGCGCAGCAACGCAACATTGTGCTGGTCGGTGGAACCGGCACGGGGAAAACACATCTGGCGATCGCCATCGTCCGAAGCTGCATCCGCTCCGGCCTGCGCGGGCGCTTCTTCACCACCGTCGATCTCGTCAATCGGCTGGAGGCGGAAACACGCGCCGGGCGCCAGGGCCGCATCGCCGATTATCTGACGCGCATGGACTTTGTCGTGCTCGACGAACTCGGCTACCTGCCCTTCGCCCAGGCCGGCGGGCAATTGCTCTTCCATCTGGTCAGCCGGCTCTATGAACGCACGTCGGTCATCGTCACCACCAATCTCGCCTTCGGCGAATGGCCGAGCGTTTTCGGCGACGCCAAAATGACCACCGCGCTGCTCGATCGCCTCACCCATCATTGCGACATCATCGAGACCGGCAACGAAAGCTGGCGCTTCAAAAACCGCGCCTGACCCTCCCAATCAACGCGCCGCCGCCGATTTTGGCGTGACTTCGGTCGGGCTCCGCCCTCCCTGCGTCACGCCAAAATCGGCGGTTCACCCATGTCTCCAGAGGGGTCCTTCTTCAACGCAAAACTGGGGTCCCGATCCAATGAAATTTGACAGTCGCGAGCGATCCGTTGGGCCGTGCCGGCGTTGTCGCCCGTCAGCATGGCCACTTGGACCCCCCGCTCGCGCAATTTGGCGACGGTCGCGGCGGCGCTCGGCCGGGGCGCGTCGGCGATGGCGATCAGCCCGATCACCCTTCCGGCTCGCGCCACATGGACCACGGTGCGACCGGCGCCTTGCAGCCGCTGCGCCTCCACAGCAAGCGCGCCAAGATCGAGATTTTGCTCGTCCATCAATCGGCGATTGCCCAAGTATACAATGTCGTCATCAACCTTCGCCCTTGCGCCCATGCCTTCAATATTCTCGAAGTTCTTCTGCTCCGGAACGGCAAGTCCTTGAGCCCGCCGAGCGATGGCTTGGGCCAAGGGGTGATCCGAACCTTGCTCGACCGACGCGGCGCTGGTCAGTACGGTCTCCGCCGTTTCCCCGGTGGCGCTCACCGCCTCAACAACTTCTGGCTGTCCGACAGTGAGCGTGCCGGTCTTGTCAAAGATGATGACGTCGAGTTTCGTCGCGTCCTCCAGGGCCGCGGCGTTCTTGAACAGGATTCCATTCATGGCGCCGAGGCCAGTGCCCACCATGATCGCCATCGGAGTAGCCAACCCGAGCGCGTCCGGGCAGGCGATCACAAAAACGGTGATCGTCAGCGTCATGGCGAAGAGCAACGGTTGGCCGAGCCACCAGAACCATATGCCGAAGGTGAGGAGGCCAATCACGATGGCGGCGAGGA
>NZ_JAKFWS010000173.1 GCF_021731785.1 Methylocystis sp. | reverse complement strand
GCTTGGCTTCGTCAAGCGCTCGGTCAATGCGGTCGGATCGGCGATCGGCATCGTTCGCTGACCCCGGCACAGCCAGTCGAGACGCCGGCGCTCATGCGCCGGCGTTTTTCATTTGAACAATAGGCCGGCTGTGGCCTTTGCCAAACGCTTGGTCCTGTGACTTTATCCAGACGGTTGAGCGGCGCGCATCAACGATCCTGGAGAGCTGCAGGCATGGCCAAACCTACCCAAGCTGACGCCGAAGCGGCCGTGCGGGTTCTCATCGAATGGGCGGGCGACGATCCCACTCGCGAGGGGTTGATCGACACGCCGGAGCGGGTGGCGCGTTCCTACCGCGAGCTTTTCTCCGGCTATGACGTCGATCCGCGCGACTATCTCAAGCGCACCTTCGACGAGGTCGGCGGCTATGACGAGCTCGTTGTGCTTAAAGACATTCGCGTCGTCAGCTTTTGCGAACATCACATGTTGCCGGTGACCGGCCGCGCGCATGTCGGCTATCTGCCGAACAAGCGCGTCGTCGGCATTTCGAAGCTCGCGCGCGTCGTGCACGGCTTCGCCCGCCGCCTGCAGATTCAGGAAAAGCTCACCGCCGAAATCGCCGAAGCGATCCAGGACATTCTGGAGCCGGCGGGCGTCGGCGTCGTCATCGAGGCGGAGCACAGCTGCATGACGCTGCGCGGCGTCAACACCACGGGCTCGCTCTTGACGACGAGCCGGCTGCTTGGCGTCATCCGCGACGATCCGCGCACCCGCGAGGAATTCCTCGGCATGGTGCATGGGAAGTGACGCGCGGAGTTCCTAGGACAGCGCCTTCTTCAGCTCCGCCACGATCGCGTCGCCCATCTCGCTCGTTGAGACGGTCGACGGCGCGTCGCCCTTGATGTCGGCGGTGCGCAGACCCTTCGCCAACACATTGGCGATCGCCGCGTCGATGGCGTCGGCGGCTTTCGGCAGATCGAAGCTGTAACGCAGAGCCATGCCGAGCGAGCCAATCATGGCGATCGGATTGGCGATCCCCTTGCCGGCGATATCGGGCGCCGAGCCATGGCAGGGCTCGTACATGGCGTGGCGTTTGCCCGTATCATCGGCCGCGCCGAGCGACGCGGAGGGCAACATGCCGAGCGAGCCGGTGAGCATCGCGGCTTCGTCGGACAGCATGTCGCCGAAAAGATTGTCGGTGACGACGACGTCGAACTGCTTGGGCCAGCGCACGAGTTGCATGGCGAGCGCGTCGGCGAGCATATGTTCGAGCGTCACGTCCGAATATTCGCGCTTATGCAGCGCGGTGATCACTTCGCGCCACAGATAGCCGGACTTCATCACATTCGACTTTTCGGACGAAGTCACCTTGTTACCGCGCTTGCGCGCCAGCTCGAAGGCGACCCGGCCGATGCGCTCGATCTCATAGGTTTCATAAACCTGCGTGTCGACGGCGCGCTTCTGGCCGTTGCCGAGATCGGTGATCTCCTTGGGCTCGCCGAAATAGACGCCGCCGGTCAATTCGCGCACGATCATGATGTCGAGACCGTCGACGATCTCGCGCTTCAAGGAAGAGGCGTCGGCGAGCGCCGGATAGCAGATCGCCGGGCGCAGATTGGCGAAAAGGCCCAGTTCCTTGCGCAGGCGCAGGAGCCCGGCCTCGGGGCGCAGATCGTAAGGCACGCCGTTCCATTTCGGCCCGCCGACGGCGGCGAGGAGCACGGCGTCAGCCTCATGCGCGCGCTTCATATCCGCTTCGCTGATTGCTTGCTTGTGCGCGTCATAGGCCGCGCCGCCGACGAGCCCCCGCTCGACCTCGAAGCTCGCGACGCCCGCCGCGTTCAAAAGCGCGAGAACCTTCTCGGCTTCAGCGGAAATCTCCGGACCGATGCCGTCGCCAGGCAGGAGCAGGAGCTTGTATATGGCCATGAATGCCTCTTCGTCGGCGTGAAAACTCGCGCCGTCAATAAAGCGCGCGACAAGGCGACGCAACCGCGCAAAATTTCCCTTGGTCGTGCGACAATTCGCGCGACGCGTCGGCCTTGCGACCTCTCGTGAAGCCGTGCAGCTTGAATAATGTCAAACGCACGGGGGCTTCGCGCGAGACGCGTCAATTCAACGAACGACGTCGGCGAGAAGCGATGCGCAGCTCTGCGCAGTTGGGAGACGCAAAGATGAAGAGCTACAAAACCATCATGCATATCACGGCGCTTGGCCTGATCGGCGCGCTCGCCGCCGCCACGCCGGCCAAGGCTTTCTGCGTCTTCAATTGCGAGCCCAAGCCCGAGGCCGCCAAGAAGGTCTTCGAAAATCTCGTCAAGAAGAAATTCGACAAGGACGCGGTGATCGAGAAATTTGAGATCACGCGCTTCTGGCCGCTTGACGTCGAAGGGGCGGGCCACGCCGGCTATGAGTTCTATTACACCGCGAACGTGCGCTTCCCGAACGGCGCCAATCTCGAATGCAAGCCGGAGGGCGGCGCGACGAAGCCCGGCTGCTCGGAGAATACGAACTATTATTCGACGACGATCCAGAACCAGATGATCAAGGACAAGCAATATATCGAGCCCGGCAAAGTCATCGAGTTCAAGGACGAGACCCGCTTCGACCAGGAGGGCAGCGGCTGGAAGGGCCAGGACGGCAATATGTATTGACCGGCGATCGTATCGCGCGGCGCTCCACAAGCTCGCGAGTCGGGAGGCTCGCGAGCTTTCGTTTAAGCCGCCGCTTGCCACGCCTTTCGCCCCTTCCGTGCGCCCGGCGCTTGGTGTAGAACGCCGCCCAAAGAGTTGCGCGCCGAGCGTGGCTGCGGCGCGGCTGGAAGGGTTCACATGCAGCAGGTCATTATCGCGATCCACCTGATGGTGGTGACGGCGCTCGTCATTCTGGTGCTTTATCAAAAGTCGGAGGGCGGCGCGCTCGGCATGGGCGGCGGCAGCGGCGTTTTCACCGGACGCGGCCAGGCCAATGCGCTCACCCGCGCCACGGGCATTCTCGCGACGATATTCTTTATCACCAGCATCGCGCTGACCGTCCTGCCGGCCTGGGAGCGCCGCAGCGAGGGCGGCGACGACTGGACCAAATCGCTCGAGCAGGGAACGATCCAACTCAAGGAGCTTCCCAAGACCGAGGGCAAGGACGTAAAGGGCGCGCCGGAACAGACGCCCGAGCCCGGCAAGGACAGCATTTTCGACCAGCTTCAGCGCGCCCAGCAGAAGCGTCAGCAGGGCGCGCCGGTAGAGGCGCCGTCTGCCGCGACAACCCCGCCGGCCGCGACCCCGCCCGCAGCAACGACGCCGCCTGCCGCGACTCCGCCGGCAGCAACGCCGCCCGCCGCGCAGGCGCCAGCTCAGGAGCCGGCTCCGCAGGCCCCAGCCGCTGAAGTCCCCAAGTCCGCCGCCCCGCCCGCCGAGGCCCCGAAGGCGGAAGCCCCAAAGCCTGAAGCAACGACGCCCGAAACGCCAAAA
>NZ_JAKFWS010000167.1 GCF_021731785.1 Methylocystis sp. | reverse complement strand
CGCCTATCCATTCTTGCGGGCGCGCTCGCTCTCGTCGAGGCGGCCTTCGCCACGCACTCCGCCGCTGCCGCGCCGCCGGCCGCGGGCGCCGAGGCGCGCATGGTCGTCGAGGCCAAGGAGCTCGTCTACGACGAGAAAAAGAACACCGTCACGGCGCGCGGGGCCGTCCAGATCTATTACAAGGGCCGGCTGCTCGAAGCCGACCGCGTCACCTATGACCGCAACACGTCGCGCGTCTTCGCCGAGGGCCACGCCACGCTGACCGAGACCTACGGCTCCATCGCCAGGGCCGAGCGTTTCGACTTCACGGACGATTTCAAGAACGGGTTCATCGAGAGCCTGCAGGTCGACACCGTCAACAACACGCATTTCACCTCGCCGCGCGCCGAGCGGGCCGGCGAGACGACGACCTTCGAAATGGGCACCTACACCGCCTGCGAGGCCTGTCGAAACGATCCCGCAAAGCCGCGCACGTGGTCGATTCGCGCTAAACGGATCATCCACGACAACGTCGAGAAGATGGTCTATTACGAGGATGCGTCCTTCGAACTTCTTGGCGTGCCAGTGGCTTATGTGCCGTTCTGGTCGTCGCCGGACCCGTCGGTGAAGCGCAAGTCCGGTTTTCTATCGCCGGTTTTCATCTATCGCCAGCAGCTCGGCGCCGGCGTGGGCGTGCCTTACTTCTGGGCGATTGCGCCGGATTACGACCTCACCGTAACGCCGATTTATTTTTCCCGGCAGGGCCCGTTCGTCACGGCCGAATTCCGTCAGCGCTTTGATAATGGCGCATATACGATCCGCGGTCAGGGCACGCACGTAGGAGACACAGGCGCGTTCGCGCAAGCCCCGCTGGGCGCCGGCGACAAGCAGTGGCGCGGCGCCATCCAGTCTTTCGGCGAATTCTGGCTCAACGACCGTTGGCGCGCTGGCTGGGACATCACGGCGCTGTCCGATCGCTACTTCCTGCAGGACTACCAGCAATACAACTATCTCCTGCAGAACTATTTCTTCCGCGAAGCGTCATCGACGATCTATCTGACCGGCCAAGGACCGCGCAGCTATTTCGACATGCGCGGCTACTATTTCCAGCTGCTGTCGCCCAATGACGTGCAGGCGCAGCAGCCGGTCGTCCATCCGGTGATCGACTATAACCGCGTCTTCGACATCGATCCGGCGGCGACGGCGGGCGTTGGCGGCCAGGTTGAACTCGACGCCAATGTGACGAGCACTTCCGCCAACGTCGCGAATTTCGAGTCCATACAGCCCCGAACGCTCGACCGCATCTATAGCCTGTACAACGTTTGCCAGATTTACGGGCGGGCGACCGACCCGGCGCAGAGCGGCTGTCTGTTGCGCGGCGTCGGCGGCGATTACCAGCACGCGACGATCAGCGGCGCCTGGAAGCGTAAAATCATCGATCCGGTCGGCGGCGTGTGGACCCCGTTCGCGTTCGCGCGTTTCGTCGGAAGCTATCTCGATTACGACCGGCAAGGCTTGTTCCCGATCTATAACCAAAGTCTGTCGGCGATCCCCAATGCCGCGCAGGGCCAATTCTTCAACGGCGCCGACAACCGCTTCCGCGGCCAGGCGCTCCCGGGCTTCGGCGCCGAATGGCGCTACCCGATCCTCGCCAGAAGCTTTATCGGCGACATCGTCTTCGAACCGATCGCGCAGGTCATCGCCCGTCCCAACGAGACTTCAATTCCATCGCTGGTGAACATCGACGCGCAAAGCCTCGTCTTCGACGATTCAACGCTGTTCGAGTGGAGCAAGTTCTCCGGCTACGACCGGTTCGAGACCGGCACGCGCCTCAACTATGGCGGCCAGGCCACCCTGTCGCTGTCCAATGGCGGCTTCATCAACGCCATGATCGGCCAGTCGCGCCAGATCGCCGGCGCCAATTCCTATGCGCAGGCTGACGCGGCGAACGTCGGCCTCGATTCCGGCCTCGACTCGCGCGCGTCGGACATCGTCGGGCGGTTCGCCTTTGCGCCTTCGTCCGTCCTCAGCCTCGTCGCCAAGGGCCGGTTCGACAAGGGCAACTTGCGCGCGCGCCGGCTCGACGTGTTCGCGACAATGAATCTGGAGCCGATCTCGCTCCAGCTCCAATACGCGAATTACGAGTCACAGCCGGCGATTGGCTTTGACGTGCGTCGTCAGGGGCTCTCCGCGACCGGAAAATACGACATCACCAAAAACTATTTCCTGATGGGCACCGTCACCTTCGATATGAGCCGCTACCTCTATAACTCGCTCACCAATCCAGCGACCACCTACTATGGGACGACGATTACGGGCTCAAATCTCACCGGCACGGCGCCCCTGTTCTCGGTCGCAACGCTTGGCGGCGGCATCGGCTATCAGGACGAATGCACGACGCTTTCGATCAATTATTCGCAGATCTATCAGCCGCAGTCCTACACGGGCCTGCCGGCGCGCAACCAGACGGTAATGGTCACGCTCCAGCTGCGCACCCTGGGCGAAGCGAAGTTCAATTACGGCGTCGGTTCGATGCTGGTGAACGACGGCGTTCGGACCAATCTGCCGCACTAGCTACTCGCGTGAAATATTCGATGCTTACGTCGGGAGGACGCCCGCCGCCCCCTGTGCTAAAAGCGCGGCGACGAAGGGACCCGACACGAATGCGCTGTCGCGCAAAGGAGAATGCAATGAGCTTTTTTATCTCGCTCGCCGCCGGCGCATGTCTCGCTCTAGGCGCGGCGACGCCGCTCTTCGCCGAGGAGCTTTCAGGCAAGCAGAAGGTTGAGATCGAGAAGGTCGTGCACGACTATCTCATTGCGAACCCGGAAGTGGTCCGGGAAGCCATTGACGAACTTGGAAAGCGCGAGAAAGTCGCCGAGGCCGCCACACGCGAAAAAGCCGTCGGCCAGCACGGTGATAAAATCGTGAACTCGCCCAACCAGGCCGTCGTGGGCAATCCGAGCGGCGACGTCACGCTCGTCGAGTTCTTTGACTATAACTGCGGCTACTGCAAGCAGTCGATGGCTTCGGTCGCCAAGTTGATCGAGGCGGACCCCAAGTTGCGGGTGGTGCTCAAGGACTTCCCCATTCTCGGCCCCGACTCCGTCGAGGCGGCGCAGGTCGCGACCGCTGCGCGCATGCAGCTCGACAGCCAGAAGTTCTGGGAGTTCCATCGCAAGCTGCTCACGACTCGCGGCCACATCGGCAAGCAGCAGGCGCTTGCGGCGGCGAAGGACGTCGGCGCAGATATGCCCCGTCTCGAGAAAGACATGTCGAGCGCAGAGACAAAGGCCGCACTGAAGGAAGTCGCGACGCTGGCCGATGAGCTGCGGTTCGATGGAACGCCCGCCTGGGTGATCGGCAAAGAGGCGATCGTCGGCGGCGTGCCCTACGCGCAACTGAAAGCCAAGATCGAAAACCTGCGCAAATGCGGTAAGACCGTCTGCTAGCGCGGAGACGGGCTTTCTTTGCGGCGACAACGAGGCTAAGACAGGCGGCCTGCCGCCTTTGAGATTTTTCGGGGAACGTTTTCGGAAGCGC
>NZ_JAKFWS010000056.1 GCF_021731785.1 Methylocystis sp. | reverse complement strand
CGAGAAAGCTAAGGCGGAAAAGCGTCCTTGGCGCTACGACGGCCGTTGGCGCGATCGCGATCCCTCGGAGGCGCCCGCCGGCGCGCCCTATGTCGTGCGCATCAAGGCGCCCCAGGACGGCGAGACGATCGTCGACGACGCCGTGCAGGGACGCGTCGTCTTCCAGAACAAGGATCTTGACGATTTCATTCTGCTGCGCTCGGACGGCGCGCCGACCTACATGCTCGCGGTCGTCGTCGACGATCACGACATGGGCGTCACGCAGATCATTCGCGGCGACGATCATCTCACCAATGCTGGGCGACAGACGCATATCTATCAGGCGATGGGGTGGACGATCCCGGCCTTCGCGCATATTCCGCTGATTCACGGACCGGACGGCGCCAAGCTTTCGAAGCGCCACGGCGCGCTCGGCGTCGACGCCTACCGCGCGATGGGCTACCTGCCGGCCGCGCTGCGCAACTATCTCGTTCGATTGGGGTGGTCGCAGGGCGACAAGGAGTTCTTCACGACGCCGGAGATGGTCGAGTCGTTCGATCTCGCGCAGGTGCATCGCTCGCCGGCGCGGTTCGATTTCGCCAAGCTCGAAAATATGAACGGCCACTATCTGCGCGACAGCGATGATGACGAGCTGTTGGACTTGCTCATCGCGACGCTTCCCTATCTCGAAGGCGGCGGCGCGATCGCGCAGGCGCTCGACGACAGGTCGCGCGCGCAACTACGCGCCGCCTTGCCGGGCCTGAAGGCGCGTGCGAAGACCTTGAACGAACTTCTTGACGGCGCGGGCTTTCTCTTCGCGCAGCGTCCGCTGTCGCTCGACGCAAAGGCGGCGCAATTGCTTTCGGCGGAAGCGCGCGCGCGGCTTGCGGCGCTTGTCGAGAAACTTGCAGCGCTTCCGAACTGGACGGCCGCAACGACGGAAGCGGTCGTGCGCGATCTTGCGACAGCGCTTGGCGTCAAACTGGGCGATCTCGCACAGCCTTTGCGCGCCGCGCTCACCGGCCGCGCGACCTCGCCCGGCATATTCGACGTGCTGGAAATTTTGGGGCGCGAGGAAAGTCTTGCGCGAATTTCCGATCAGGCGGCTATGGCGTAACCCGTATCGCCGCGGCGTTGGCGCGCGTAAAAATCGCTGACGCGATTTTCGGCGCCGCGCCGGTTTCCGCGCCACTGCGAAACACATAGCCCTTATTCGCGAGGCGTGCGCGAAACGCGTGACGCGCGCTTGACAGCCCTTGCGGTTGATATAGCTTTTTGCACCGCACAACAAACCGAATGCAACGCATCGGCGTGCGCGTGAAAGCGACGACATCGCGAATGTGACGCAATTCATGCATAGCGTTCGCGCGCGTCGCGCCGCGATCCGGCTCGTTGCGAGCGCGGGGGCGGTTGAGAGGGGAGCGGGTATGCCGGAGAAGAATGCTGTCTTCACAGTCGGCGACGGATCGGTCGATTTGCCGATCAAGGATGGCACGCTGGGGCCGTCCGTTGCGGACATCCGCAATCTCTACGCCGAAACCGGCATGTTCACCTTCGATCCGGGATTCACCGCGACCGCGTCATGCGAATCGAAGATCACCTTTATCGACGGTGAAGCCGGCGTTCTGCTCTATCGCGGCTATCCGATTGAACAGCTCGCCGAACATGGCGACTTTCTCGAAACCTGCTACCTGCTGCTTTATGGAGAATTGCCGTCCGCCGCCGAGAAGGCGAATTTCGACTATCGGATCACGCGCCACACAATGGTGCATGAGCAGATGGCGCGATTCTTCCAGGGGTTCCGCCGCGACGCGCATCCGATGGCGGTGATGGTCGCCTCCGTGGGCGCGCTCTCGGCCTTCTATCACGACTCGACGAACATCGCCGATCCCACCCAGCGCATGGTGGCGTCGACGCGCATGATCGCGAAGATCCCGACGCTCGCGGCGATGGCCTATAAATATTCGGTCGGCCAGCCGTTCGTTTATCCAAAGAACGACCTCGACTACACGTCGAACTTCCTGCGCATGTGCTTCGCGGTTCCCTGCGAGGAATATAAAGTCAATCCGGTGCTGTCGCGCGCGCTCGACCGGATCTTCATCCTGCACGCCGATCACGAACAGAACGCGTCGACCTCGACCGTTCGACTGTCCGGCTCATCGGGGGCGAATCCTTTCGCCTGCATTGCGGCGGGCATCGCCTCGCTGTGGGGGCCGGCGCATGGCGGCGCCAATGAAGCGGTGCTGAAAATGCTCGCCGAGATCGGCACGCCGGACCGCATTCCGCAGTTCATCGCGCGCGCCAAGGACAAGAACGATCCGTTCCGCCTCATGGGCTTTGGCCATCGCGTTTATAAAAACTACGACCCGCGCGCCAAGATCATGCAGCGCACGACGCGCGAAGTGTTGAACGAACTCGGCGTCAAGGACGATCTGCTCGACGTCGCGCTGGAGCTCGAGCGCATCGCGCTGCACGACGACTATTTCATCGAGAAGCAACTCTATCCCAACATCGACTTCTATTCCGGCATCACGCTCAAGGCGATGAATTTTCCGACGGCGATGTTCACCGTGTTGTTCGCGGTCGCGCGCACCGTCGGCTGGATCGCCCAGTGGAAGGAGATGATCGAGGACCAGGGTTCGCGCATCGGTCGTCCGCGTCAGCTCTATACGGGCGAGAAGCAGCGCGATTACGTGCCGATGTCGAAGCGGTGATGATGCGCGCCGTGCCGCGGTAGGAACTCGTCTCCCATCCGGCGCGGAATCCTTCTGGCCAGTCTTCACCTTGGTTTGCAGCGCGACATGTTCTCACCAGCGTCTCTTGTAGGGACGCGACGTGATGCTATAGGTCGGCGGACCCGGAGCGCGCCCTTGTCGCAATTATCCGATCTGCTGTTCGAAACGCGCATCGCCACCGAGAGCGTCGCCGACTTTCTCGCCGGCGGCCGCCTGCGGCTTGGCGTCACCGGCCTGTCGCGCTCCGGCAAGACCGTGTTCATCACCGCTCTCGTGCATCATTTGACGCGCGCGATATCGGCGCGCCCGGAAAAAGCCGGCGAGAGCAAGACTCAGCTCCCGGTGTTTCGCGCGCTCGCCGAAGGCCGCATCACCTCGGCGCATCTCGATCCGCAGCCAGATTACAGCGTGCCGCGCTTCGCGTACGAGGAGCATCTCGCGGCGCTCACCGGGCTGGACCGGCATTGGCCGCAATCGACGCGGCGGATTTCCGAACTGCGAGTGACGCTGGAATATCGCTCGAAGGGCTGGTCGCTGCGCAAAGGCTTCGGCCAGGGTCCGACGCGTCTCGACATCGACATCGTCGATTATCCCGGCGAATGGCTGCTCGATCTGCCGCTCCTTGGCAAATCCTACGCGCAATGGTCTCACGAGACGCTCGACGCCGCGAGCGCCTCGGCGCGGGCGATGATCGCAAGCGAGTGGCGGGGCCTGACCGCGCAGACGGACGTCAAAGCGCGCTATAGCGAGGAAACCGCGCAGAAGCTGGCGCAGACCTTCACCCAATATCTGCGCCTTGCGCGCTCCGAGCGTTTCGCGCTCTCGAGCCTGCCGCCGGGACGGTTTCTGATGCCGGGCG
>NZ_JAKFWS010000170.1 GCF_021731785.1 Methylocystis sp. | reverse complement strand
ATGTTGAACGATGACGGCGCGCACTGCGTTTCCCATACGCCAAACTTTGAGATGTCGGGCTGCTGCGCCACCGCAACACCCACTGAAAAATGAGCGAGCGGCACACAAGCAAGAACGCTAACCAAAATTTTTCTTGTGCATTGCATTTGAGTGCCTTGAACGAATTGTCGTTTCTATTGCAAGTCGATGTGCTTGGGCGCGTCACACGCGCAACTTATCCCGCAGGAATGCACATCCCGCCGAACTAACCAACTCATTCTTGCGCCGATCTTTGCTGAACGATTTCCACAACGTTACGCGTTCGCATCTAAAGAATCTGGAAACATTTGCGTAATCCGTCCTTGGAATTCCCATGCCTAACGCGAGCCCGTAGCCTCGCACTAACAAACGCCTGCCCGATACGGTGCCAGTCTGGCATGAGATGCACGGCGCGCGAGCCGCATCGTTAACATACGAATCGGCGCGACCTCGCCAACGCAATGAAGGGCGTCTCGGGCGGCGCGCGCACAAAAGGCGCGAGTCTTTGAGATCGCGGTCGCCCGCTGCGGCCGCGGACGGCGGGGCTCACCACCCGGCCATTACTTTGCGACAGTGGACACGTCGAAGCGCGAATTGCGATCGCGGGCACTTCAGGCGCTCCAACATGAAGGCTACGTCGGGCGAGGCGAATTGACGGTGATCTCAGGCGGCGCCGAAATCATGAAACGACTGCCAATAGCGTTGCCGACAACGCCGAAGTGACGCCGCTCTTCGTCGAATTCCGCCCCGGCATGCGCAAGCGCATCGCAGCCGCCGTCGAAGCTCTCATTGATGTAATGGATCAGATCGCCGCCGCAGCGCGGGACGTGAGCGCTTACCTTGAACGGAAACGATGGCGGGGTTGAACGTCGTCGCCAAGAGAACGCCCCGGCGCGACATCCGCGCTCGGGGCGTTTTTGCTTGTCGCCCGGAGGATTGCACAGAGGCAGGGTCAATCATCAGCGTGATAGCGGTGACCATGATGACCGTGACCGTGCCAGTCATAATGGCTCGTATCATGCCAATCGTAGTGGTCGCCATGGCGGTCCCAATGTCCACTGGGATGATAGTCCCAACGGCCATGATGGCGGCCTCTCCAATGGCCATAGCCCCAACCACCATGATCACCCCAACCGCCATCGCCATAGCCGTCCCAGGCCATAGCCACAGTTGGGAGAGCCAAAGCAGCGGTCAAAGCCGTAACGAGAGATAGTTTGTGCAACATGCAAATCTCCTTCTACCCCCAACGATCCATTTTCCGTCGGGGCAGCTGAACCTTCACTGAACCAGCAAGCTGACGGTTGCCGTCGCCAAGGCGCGTCATGCGACTCTGGATGTTTCGGTGGGCGTTTTCGTTCGTTACGCTGGCTGATCTCGCACGTTGGTTGGCGCGTTGCTGGCCGGGCTTTTTTTGGTTGCGATCCCATTCTTTCCGAGATGCCGAAAGCGTCGGCCGTTCGCGTCATTGCGCACGGTTGTCGACGCCCTAATTGTCGGCAAACGATGGGAGCTAAACAATTCCACGGAGGTGCATCATGAATCATAATATTGCTCCGATGGCGGCGACCGCGGTGGCGATCTTCGGCTCGACCGCCCTGGCGCAACAAGCGCCTATGACTCATCCCACCACAATGGCCGCCGGCATGCATGACGCGAAAACGGATGCGGCCACCGCTGTGAAGATGGCGATGCGGAAGCTGTGGGAAGATCACATCACCTATACCCGCGGTTATATCGTCAGCGCCCTGGCCGATCTTCCGGACACCAACGCCGTCGCCACGCGACTCCTCAAGAATCAGGATGACATCGGCGACGCGATTAAGCCTTATTATGGCGAGAACGCAGGAAAGAAATTGTCTACTCTCTTGCGCGACCACATCCTTATCGCGACGGAAGTCACGGTTCGCGAACTGCCAATGCCGTGAAGTTGCGGATGAACCGAAAAGTTTTTCGGCGTTGACGCTTGAAGGCGGCATGGCGCCCGAACTCGCCTATGTGACCGCCAAATTCGGCGCACTCGCGCCTTTTGCCAAGGTAGCTCATCTGCTTGCCGAATTGCTGCCCGTCGGCGGTGCCGTCAACGCCGGCACGGTGCGCAATCGAATCGAACCCGCCGCGTCGGCGAGCGTATCGCGCGGCTGCGTCCTGAGGGATCGGCAGATCCCGACATTGACGCGGTGACTCCTGCAGTCGTGATCGGCCTCGATGGCGGTTATCTGCGCAGCCGGCATCGTCGCCCCGAACGGAATTTCGAAGTGATCGCGGGTAAGGTGCTCAATCTCGATGGCTCCCAGCACCGTTTCGCTTTTGCACGCAACGGCAATTCCACGAGCGAATTTGCTAACGCGGCGGTGAGCGCAGGAGTCCGTCTCGGCACGCCGACGACGGTTCTGTGCGATGGCGACCCCGGACTATGGAAGCTACAGCGGCAGGTGATGCCAGAAGCGACTCTCGTCCTCGACTGGTTTCACATCGCCATGCGTTTCGAACACGCCTTGCAGGCGACGCGCGGCGTTGGCGCTGGAACTCTCAGCGAATACCTCCAAGGCCATCCAATCCGCGAGCTCGAGAGCGCCAAGTGGAGACTGTGGCACGGTCGTTCGAGCGCATGTCTGGTGCGCCTGGCGCGCCTGACGCATTGGTTTGAAGCTGCTCATGTCAGAGACGTGAGAGGTGCTGCCGCAGTTCGACGACACGTCAACGATCTGATCGAATATCTCCACGCCAATCGCCTTGCACTTGTGAACTATGGACGGAGACGCCACGACCGACAGCCGATTTCAACCGCTTTCGTCGAAAGTGCGGTCAACGAGATCCTGTCAAAACGTATGATCAAGAAGCAACAAATGCGATGGAACCGATGGACCGTGCAGCCCTTCCTCGACGTGCGAGTTGCTGTTCTCAACAAAACACTCGCGGGTTCGTTCAGGCGCCTCTATCCAGATTTCCAACCAGACAATGGAAATTGTCCAGCGCGCCTGTCAGCGTGACGAACCCCACGACTTTGCATGCTCTCTCTTGGCGTCGCCGTAATCGACGAACCCGCCTAAGGCCCTTGATCGATGGCGGTTTTGGCTTCATCCATATTGAACTGAAAGGACTGGGCGAGCGTTCAGCTCAGGGGAGACAGCGCATGAACAAAGACCACCTCGTACGGACCGCCAAGGCGATGGTCGCTCCAGGAAAGGGCATTCTCGCTGCGGACGAGAGCGCGGGAACGATCGCGAAACGCTTCGCGGCGATCGAAGTCGAATCGACGCAAGCGACGCGGCGTGACTATCGCGAACTCCTGTTCCGCGCCGAAGACGCCATCAGACGACATATCTCTGGCATCATTCTCTTTGATGAAACCATCAGACAGACCGCCGCGGATGGAACGCCGCTGGTGAAACTTATCGAGACCGGGGGCGCGCTCCCAGGCGTCAAGGCCGACATAGGCGCTAAACCTCTGGCCAATTTTCCTGGCGAAACAATTACCGAAGGCGGCGATGGCCTGCGCGAGCGACTGCACGAATATCGCCGCCTGGGAGCGCGCTTCGCGAAGTGGCGCGCCATTATCGACATCGATT
>NZ_JAKFWS010000093.1 GCF_021731785.1 Methylocystis sp. | reverse complement strand
AACTGCCCACCGGCGAAACCGTCGCGGTCGAGTTCCTGCCGAGGGAGTCTGGCGAATTCAATTTTGCATGCCCCATGGGCATGTTCCGCGGCAGGCTGGTCGTCGAATAGAACGCCTGTCGGCCGGCGCAACCTCGAAGGAGCGAGCGATGCGACACGAACACGATATGCAAAATGGCGGTTCTGACAGTCCGAAGCGCGGTCACTTCGCATCGCGAGGGAACATGGTTCTGATCGGGTTCCTGGCGATCGCCGGGTTCTATCTCGTGACGGAACACACCGCTCATCTCTTCGGAGCGCTTCCTTACTTGCTACTTCTGGCTTGCCCCCTCATGCACATTTTCATGCACGGAGGCCATGGGCGGCATGGATCGCAGGAGAGCGCGAGCAACGAGTCCCCGATGAAAAGTCCGACTCCCCAGGCCGGCGCAGACAATCACGATGATCGAGGATGATTCCTATGCACGATGATGCTCCCGCTTATGGCCTGTGGTCGCTCGTCATTCTCAATTCGGCGATCTTCATCTTTTTCGCCTTCACCTTCTTCAAACCGCAGACGAAACGCGACTGGCGTTCCTTTGGCGCCTTCAGTGCGTTTCTCGTAGCGTTGTTCGCTGAAATGTACGGCTTTCCGGTCACGATCTATGTGCTGTCTGGCTGGCTGCAAAGCCGTTGGCCTGACGTGAACTGGTTTACGCATGATGCCGGACATCTGCTCGAGATCATGTTCGGCTGGAAAGCCAATCCGCATTGGGGCCCATTCCACGTGGCGAGCATAGCGCTCATCGGCGGCGGCTTTATTTTGATTTCAGCGGGCTGGAGCGTCCTCTATGAGGCGCAGCGCCGACACGAACTCGCAACCACTGGAGTGTACGCGTATGTGCGTCATCCCCAATACGTCGGTTTCATACTCGTCATGCTCGGCTTCCTCTTGCAATGGCCGACATTGCTGACGCTGGCGATGTTTCCGGTCCTCGTCGTCATGTACGTGCGCCTCGCCCGGGCAGAAGAAAATGAGGCGCTCACTGAATTCGGCGCGCCATATCGACAGTACATGGCCGAGATTCCGGCTTTCATTCCGCGAATCATAGCCAAAAGTCGGCGTCGTAATCACAGCCAAGGCTGACAGAGCAATCTTTGAAACGCCGATCCTCGGGATGATGAGAGCCCCTCTGCTAATTTGTGCTGACAGGTCGTTCGGCCACATGGAGACCTGAAGAACTGAAGGGGGCGCGCTGCATAGTTGTTGTTGAACGATGCAATACCTTCAATGGCATTAGAAGCTTCGGAGCGAGCGCTTGATCCAAAATCTTGATTGATGGGTCTGCGCCCTTGTATTCGACCCCAAGCGTCATAGTTCTCCGTCAGAAGAATAGGGAGGACCCTATGCGCAAAATGCTAACTTCTGGCGCAGTTCTAGCAGCCGCAATGTTGTGGGCGTCATTGGCGCAAGCCGGCACATTTCACCACGGTCGGTATCTGCCAGACTACGGAGGGCACTACCGCTATCAGCACAGGGATTGGAGCGGCTACTATGGCTACGGTGGAGGCATGCCCTTCAGCGGTCCTTGTTGGGTATGGGATCAAGGCCACTGGGTTTGGGTTTGCCAGTGACGCCCAGGCTGTTCGCATCAAAGACGCCCGCCGTGTTGGCGGGTGTCGGATTCTTGCGACACAGATCTCGCCCGACCTCAGGAGCAATTTGTGAATGATTGCAAGCTGACAGCAGCGGTTACGAGCCGAGAGCGACGCTGCTTTATCTGACTCCCTATGGTCCCGACTTCCAACCGATCGAAAACGCCTTTCTTCGAACTGAAAGCGCTGTTGCGCAGAGCCGCCTAGCGAACCGTCGACGGTCCCTGGGACAGGATCGGCGCCGTGTTCCAAGAGTTCACGCCACAAGAAAGCAAAAAATCTTCTTCGCCGCCGCTGGATACGAGCCGGGTTAAGACGAATTCGCTCTAAGAGCTTGACCACTTGAGGTAGCGCAACGTCATGCTTGCCCGCGCCGGCGACGCCACCGAATGCGGTTTGCAGTCAGCAGGCTCACCACAACTTCTTTCGCAAGCTCGCGCTCGGCGCCATTTGCCAAGTTTAACGTGGCCCGTCGTCGCTTTAATCATGCCATGCGCGGCATTTCCGCGTAGCCGCCTTTGATCACTACGCCCTTATCCTGGCATACTATCGAGTTGCTGACGATAACGTTCATGAAAAACGCTTGCCAACGTTGAGCGAAGCACTACCGCCACCGTTTGTCCTGAGCTGGAACCCTCGCCTATGCTGGGCACGCACGAACTTCTCGCTAGAGCGGGCGGCCACGTGGTCACATCCAACAGCAAGCCGCAGCGGACAAATGACAGTGACCTTGGGAACATTTTTGGCGCACGCGGTTCGAACTGCTAACTTACGAATTAAGATCGCGACCCGCATTCCACATAACCCGCCCCCGACGCCTTGGCCAATGGGATGCAGTGTCGGCTCGTATTCTGCTGAAGGCATTTCAGCGTCACACGGACCCAACTTCCATGAATCTCACCTTCCGCGTTCGCGAAATCCTTGACTGCTACGAAGGCGAGACCCCCGGCGCCAAGGCCAACCTTGCCCGCATGCTGATGGCGGGCAAACTGGGCGGCACGAGCCGCATGGTCATTTTGCCAGTCGATCAAGGGTTTTGAGCATGGGCCGGCGCATAGTCCTTATTGACATCGATCGCCACGACGAGCCGTTGACGGTTGAAGTCGATGAACTCCGAGACACGGTGATGGTTGTCGGCGTTCCCAATACGCAAGTAAAATTCTATCTGCAGCGCCGCGACGAATCATCTTGGTTCGAAGGATCGATCGGCGGCCGCTATTTTATCTTCGACCCGACCAGGCTGGGAAAGGCCGAGTAGAAATTGGTGTTTGGCTTGATCCGGCGACGGCGCCGCTGATCGAGCGCAAACGAAAAGCCCGGCCATTGCTGACCGGGCGAATTTTGCACAACCCCTGGGAGGGTCGTGTCGGCGCGATTGCACCAACATTGCGGGGCATAGAATTAGCGCCGTGGCGAGCGGCTTCAACTCCCCAAAAACGCAAAACGCCCCGCCGTTACATCCACGGTCGGGGCGCTCTCGGCGACGGAGGTGAGCCGTCAGCGTTGTGGCGGATCAAGCGCTCGAGTGCGGGAATGCAATCCTCGATGCCGCCGATCTTGCCGCGAAGGCTGGGCTGCAATGCGGTGAGTGCACTGGCTAAATTGCCTAAAGCAGCGTCTTCGATTGAAAGTATCCAGGACGCGTCAAAAACGCCGCAGCGATAATCATCGCCGCGGCCGCGTTTGCGGAACTGTCCTTCATGTCGAGAATGGCGTTCGCCGCGTCGTATTTGGCGTTTAACCAACGCGCCGCACTCTGCCTCCAATTCTGGCCGCCCTACTTTTTCCCCTCGACTCAGTGGTATTAGAAGCGTCGAACTGAGCACTTGATCCAAAATCTTGATTGATGGGTCTGCGACCTTGTATTCGACCCCAAGCGTCATAGTTCTCCGTCAGAAGAACAGGGTGTCAGGACACATCAGAAATTGAGAAATCGGCCTGTTGAATTTCAATGCGTTACGAAACGCTGCTGATTTACGCGTATACATTTGAATTGAGAAAACGCCCGAATGATGTACAGTTGAATTGAGAAT
>NZ_JAKFWS010000166.1 GCF_021731785.1 Methylocystis sp. | reverse complement strand
CCCGGCCCGCCGCGAGAATGTGCAAACGGTCGAGTATCGTCGACTGCAGCTGCAAGGTGACGCCGGCGTTCTGATAGGCGTTGTTGACGCGACTGAAAATTGTGTAATTGCCCTGGCCCGGAAGCGGGTAGAGATAGGGCGGAAAGACCGGCGCTCTGAAGTCGGTGAGGATCGGGTAGAGCGGCGCGAAGGCTCCCAGTCCCCAAAAGTCAAGGACGCTTTGGATAGCGGGATCCGGCGCGGTGGCGTTGGCGCCGGCAAGGTAGCCGAGTTCCCAGACGCGGTTGAAATCGCCGCCAAGCAGCAATTTGTTTTTGGTCGGCCCAGCGTCGAATTTGGCCATGACGTTCGACGTTACCGACACCTCCTTCACCTGCTGTTTGAGGATCGTGTTCGCCATATAGAACTGGCTTGGGCCGCCGATGACTCCCGGGCCTCCAAGCAGGGGCAGGAAAGGATCGGCATAGAAGGTCGGCGTGTTGCCGAAGGGTATTTGCGAGGGCTCGTAAATGCCCGACGAAGAAAAGCGGGCGCTCGTGAAAGTGGAGAATGTTTCGTCGAACTTGTGATCGAAGCGCAGCGTCACGCCGGACGATGAGGTCCCGGTGCTGGGCAGGCCGGGCGTCGACAAAAAGGCGGTGGGACGGATCGCATAAAGCGAATGGTCGATCGTTCCAACAGCCGGAAGTCCCGCATAGTCCGGCTGATCCCGCCGCGTAATAATTCCCTGCACGATCAGCGAGGTGGCGTCGGTCGGCGCGATCTTGATGGTCGGGTTGATCGTATAGCTGCGTCGATGCACGACATCGATGTTCGAACGCGTCGTCTCATATTGCGCCGTGAGACGGAACAAGACGCTCTTATCCTCGGTCAGCGGCTGATTGACGTCGATGTAAGGGCTTACGTAGCTGTAGCCGCCCCCGCGCACGCCCGCTTCGGCGAAGCGATCCGGCGTCGGAAGCCTTGAGACGATGTTGACGACGCCGCCGACCGGGCTTTGTCCGCCCTGAAAGAGAATGCTTGCCGGCCCTTTGATCACTTCAATGCGCTCGACATTGACGAGGAGGTCGCGCACGCCGAGATCATAGTAATTCGGCAAACCGTCGATATAGCGCTCCGCCCGCATACCCCGCAGGCTGGGGCCGATTCCGCCGGGGAACAACGGACTTACCGGCTGTAGACCGGAAACGTTGCGAAAGACCTCGGCTTGCGAAATGGCCTGCTGATCGTCGATCAGCTTGCGTGGAATCACCTGCACCGACATCGGCAATTCTTGGATGGGGGTTTGAAATCGCGTGGCGCGCGTCGTGAGCGCCTGATAGCCCCGAACCGGTCCGGCGGTGGTCTGCTCGACGGGCGGGCCGTCTTGCGATGACGAGGAAGACGATGGCGCCTCGGTCGTCGACGGGATCGACCGCTGAGACGAGCGTGGGGCCCTCGCGCCAATGTCGATCGTCGGCAGGCTTTGCTGCGCGAGCGCCGCGCCGCTCACCCAGCCAATCGCCAACACCTGTACGCTAACGCCCCAAAATAGCTTGTGAGTGAGCATGGTGGCCTCCTGCTGCTCAACTGTCGAAAAGTCGCCGCCGCGATTCAGGAAGCCTGTCTATGAGGCGAAACTTTCATGGAGGTAACATGGAGGGCCGAGACTTCGACTTATCGAAACTGTTGCATTTTTATCATTCTTCGCCTTACCCTCGCGCATTCGCTTGCGGCGGAGCGATTGATAAATGTCTCAACTTTCAAATTTGCCCCTGGCGTCCCATCGGACGCGGGCGGGTAGCGCGACGACTGGCCACGCTCGATGCGCATTCTGCTAGTCGAGGACGAGCCGGAGTTGGCGCGCGCGCTTAGCGTGCGATTGGGACGGTCTGGATTTATTGCAGACCATGTCAGCGCGCTCGATGAAGCGCGTGCGGCCCTGACGTGCCACAAATACGCGCTCGCCCTCGTGGATCGGCGTCTGCCCGATGGGGACGGACTTGAGCTTCTTTCCGGGATGCGGGCGCTCCAGCCCGGAATCCGGATCTTGATTCTGACCGCATGTGAGTCGGTCGCCGATCGCATCTGCGGGCTTGACGCCGGCGCTGATGATTATCTGGCGAAGCCTTGCGATCTCGATGAACTGATGGCGCGAATCAGGGCGTGTCTCCGGCGTTCGGGCGGAGACGCGCCTCCCCCTGTCGCGCTTGGCCGCTTGTCGTTCGATCTGGCGTCCCATCAGGTGGTCGTCGGCGGCCGGCCCATCGTGCTCCACCGGCGAGAGCTCGCGCTGCTTGAAGCGCTTATCCGAAACGCCGGCCGCGTCGTATTGCGCGACAAGCTTCTCGAAGAGATTTACGGATTCGATGACGACGTTGACGGCAATGCGCTAAACATTCTGGTTTCGAGATTGCGCAGGCGCCTGCATGATCTCGACGCCGGCGTCGAGATCCATGCAGCGCGCGGAATTGGCTACATGCTCGCGCGAGAGCCGTCATGAACAAGCGCCAATCTTTATCAGCTCGGGTGATCGTCTATCTCGCGCTCGCACAATTCGCCGCGCTGTTTTTCCTGATCCCAATCACCGACTTTTTCGTCTCCATATCGGGCGTCAGCCCGAACTGGGAAATCGCGCCAGACGATTGGGGCGAATATCGTATTCATTCGCTTGTCGTCGACTCATTGATGCAGGCTCCCGAAGGGACCGTGGTTCTGGAGCCGACAGCCGCTTTGCGCGCCTATATCGACGCCAATCCGCAGGTTCGCTATGCCGCATTTGATCAACGAAGCGGTCAGGCCCTGCGTGGCTCATCGCCGGAACTCGTCGCAGCGCTCGGCGGTTTCAATCAAATAGAGGCCTCGGCGATAAAGTTTCGGATTCCGGGCAATGAGACAAGCCAAGCGCGCGGCTATTTGCGGCAGGCGCAGACCGCGTTCGGGCCGTACGCAATAGCGGCCTATGGATATAGATTTGCGTGGAGCGATCTCGTTGCAGTCGCCGGACTGTTCTTGACGCTGCATACCGCTATCGTCACTGCCCCCGCGATGTTGGGGGCGCTTGCCATTGCATGGTTCGTCGTTCAGCGCGGGCTTGCGCCGCTGCGCGCCGCCGCGGCTGACATCGCCGCCATCGACATGAACACTTTGCACCAGCGCGTCGCGGCCAACGACGCGCCGAAGGAGGTCGTCCCCTTCATCGACGCGGTCAACGCCGCGCTGGCGCGTCTCGACGCCGGAGTCGCCGCGCAACGCCGCTTTACCGCCAACGCGGCCCATGAGTTGCGCACGCCCATCGCAATTATGCGCGCCCATGCAGATAATCCCGACGACGTTGCGTTTCGTCGCAATATCCGGCGCGACATTCGGCGCATTCAGACGATCGTAGAACAGCTGTTGGCGACGGCGCGATTTTCGGTTCGCAAGGAATGCGAACAAGACCGCATTGATCTGGGAACGACCGTTCTGCATCTCGTCGCCGATTATGCGCCGCTGATGATCGAAAACAAAAAGCGGATCGCGTTCGAAGAGCCCGAATCGCCGACCGAAGTAAGGTGCGCGCGATGGGCGCTTGAATGCGTCGTCGCCAATCTTCTCGACAACGCGCTTCGAGCCGAGCCGGAGGGCGACGTCGTCCGGGTTCGCGTCCTTTCAGGGGCGGCGATCGAAGTAATCGATCATGGCCCGGGCGTCGCGCCTTCGGATCGCGAAAAGATATT
>NZ_JAKFWS010000190.1 GCF_021731785.1 Methylocystis sp. | reverse complement strand
TCTCTCCTTTCACGCAGCAGCCCACAACACGTTCAACGTTCAACGCCATCTCATTTCAGCAAGGACGCACCGAGCTTTTCGAGCCTCGGCCATGGACACATGGCGTGCGGCCACTGCTGCAGCATGACCACGATTATCAACGAGATCATTCGCGTCTATCGTTCGACAACGTGACAAAGCCGATGAAAGTGCTTCGCCGGGATCTTGCGACGTCCCGAGAGGCACCCTCGTCGCCGGCGAACCGTCGCAAAACGCAGCGTGACGGCGAGTCGCTGTTCGACGTCGATCTTTTCGATCTACCGCAGGCCATGCGTTGGCGTGAGTGGATGGGACGGGTCGAGGCGGCGATCTTCGCGTCACCAGTCCCGGTAACGCGCGAGGCGCTGGCCAAGCTTGTCGGGCGCGCCTGCAATCTCGACGATCTGATTTCTGACATTCGCGACGACTTGCGCGCGAGACCCTATGAGCTTGTTCACGTCGCCGGCGGTTATCAACTGCGGACCAAGCCGCGTCACGCTGACGCGCTTCGCGTTTTGAACAACGGCGCGCGCTACGCCGGGCCGCCGGAACTCACGCCGGCCGAACTCCTCGCCGCCACGGCCATCGCCTAGCTGCAGCCGGCGACGCGCGCCGAGCTGTCGCGGCTCATCGGGAGGGAAATCAGCCGCGACGTCATCGGTCGCCTAAAAACTCTCGACCTCATCGCTGCGGGCCCGCGCGCGCCAACGCCCGGCGCGCCTTACGCCTATGTCACGACGAAGAAATTCCTGGAAGTGTTCGGGCTCGCAAGCCTGCGCGATCTACCCGACATCGAAAAGCTGGAAGACGCTGGACTTCTGCAACGGCCGGCCACGCACACCGATCTCGATGGCGTCTTGGGAGTTCGTGAAGATGACGCCGAACTCGTAGATGATGTGAACGAGGATTGAAAAGGGCTGCTTCTCGCGATCCACGTTGCAAATTCTCTGGTGGATGAAACACGGCCGAGCGTCAAAGCCACGGCGTCACATGCTATCTTCTAGTTGGAGAGATTCTTTGCCGGACGGAAATCATGACCGCAGGTAACAATCGAAAAGTCGCTGACGCGAATCCTTTGGCGCGATCCCTGCGCATGCAGGAGACGATCACCGAATTGCTTCTCGAAGCGATGACGTTCTGCGTCGATAGCAAAGTCGAAGAAACGGTTCGCAAATGGCTCACCCATGCGGATATTGCGCCCGACGATCCGCACGCCGGAGAGTGCGCCGCAGGGGCGATGATTTTTGCGCTCGAACTCTCCATTTTCGCGCCGTCCATGAGCGGAGTGCGGCCGATCGACCGAATGGCGCGGCAATTCAAGGCCAAGACTTTCGACGACGCTGCCGCGCTCGAAGCTCTCAAAAAAGCGCGTTTCACGCTGTTTCGAATTTTGTCCGTGACGCAGAGCCATGTTTTCAAGGCCGAGGATCTGGCGACCGGAGAGACGTTCCTGCTCTTGGAGCAATCGTTTTCGCCGTCCGCCCTCGGACGGGACATCGCTGCGCGCATTTGCCGGCTCGACTACGGTCTTCATGTCGCGACGAGTCCGAAAATTCCGCTCGATGAAGCCTGTCTGGCCGTGGCGAAAGAGTTCATCCGGCCCGGCAAGGGGCTCGTCAACGATCAAAGGTGCGCTGCCGCGGTGTATCGCCACGTCGTGCGTCATGGCGTGGATGACGCCGTGGAATTCGGCGTTCTGCCGGAACCCGAAGAGGTTTTCGCACTCTCCCATCCCGACGACGAACTCGATGCGCTGGCGAGGGACTGGGCGGAGCGCGCGGAGGGAGCCGAACCGTCGAGGGATGACCTCGAAGTTGCGCGCGCGCTGACCTCGGGACGGAGACTGGCGGCGGCTTTGGTTTCCACCGTCGAATTGCGGCGCATGGGACAGAGCCGCCATGCCGATGTATATCGTCGCCTCGCGCTTATCCAAATGGAGACGCTGCACCGGCGCGCATTTGTCGGGAGCGGCGAAATCAATCCGCTCGGGACGCTTCACTCCACGCTAGAAGAGCTGGCCGCGAAAAGGCGCTATCCGCACGAGGCATTGGGTCTGTTTCGCGAGTTGAGCCGACGGATATCCGTCGATACCGGAGGAACCAAACACCGCGATGAGGATCTGGGTCGCGTCATCGAGCGGATCCGGGGCTTGCGCGCCAAGACGATCGAACAAGGATGCACCGAACAGGAGGCGTTGGCGGCGGCCGATAAAGTCGGCGAACTGCTCGAACGCTATGGTTTGTCGCTCAGCGAAGTGGAGCTTCGCCAACAGCCTTGCGAAGGTTTCAGCATCGACACAGGGCGGCGCAAGCACGGCGCCTTCGATCGCTGTGTCCCGGCGATCGCGGACTTTTGCGATTGCCGAGTGTGGAGTGAAAACAGCCCGCGCGGAACACTGCGGTTCGTGTTCTTTGGTCTGTCGGTCGACGTCGAAGCCGCGCATTATCTTTATGACCTCGTCGCTATCGCCTTTGAAACAGAAACCGCGACGTTCAAATCGGGAACCATCTACGCCATGATGGTCGGCGGCGAGAAACGCAGCGCGGTCAATTCCTTCCAAATCGGTCTTGCGAGAGGCGTCAGCGCCAAGTTAGAGACCTTGAAAGCCCAACGGAACGTCGCTGTTTTCAATTCCACCGGGCGCGATCTCGTGCCGATCAAAACGTCGGTCATTGATGAGGAATTCGAAAAACTCGGCTTGTCGTTGCATGCCAAGAACGTCAGCAGCCGCCGGCGGGTTCTCGCCGATGCTTATGAGGCGGGCCATGAAGCCGGGCGGAAATTCGAAGTCCGCGCTGGGATCGAGTGAACATAGGTTTTCCCCCAGCGAGGGCAATAGGGCTAAGGTTAACGTACTTCAGAAGTAAAACCTGACGGTTAGGCGCGGAGAGGGAAGCTGAGGAACTAATTTCCGCCCCAAGTCGTTTATCCAAGCGGCCGGCGCGCAGTAGGAGCTATTGCTATGAGAAATTTTCACACACTCGTCACCGCTACCACGTTGCTCCTGGTGACCATCCCCGTGGACTTCGCTCAGGCCCAAGCAAGATGCAAATCAGGTTTTGTGTGGCGTGAAGCCTTCAATGGCGACACGGTCTGCGTTCCCCCCGCGGAGCGGGACGAGGCGGCAGCGCAAAACGCCAACGCGAACAACAATCGCCAGCCCGGCGGTGGGCCATTCGGCCCAAACACTTGCAGGCAAGGCTATGTTTGGCGTGAGGCTGCCCAGGGAGATGTGGTCTGCGTGACGCCTTACGAACGCGACAAAGCGAAAAAGCAAAATGCCATGAGTCCGGGTCGCACGGTGCGAGCGGTTCCGATTGATTGACCATGCGGTCGATGTTTATTCGAACATAACAACTCCGCGAGCGCAACATCAGGTTGGACCCTAGAACCTTTGAGATGCCCTGTGTGTGTTGAAAACTATATCCGGACGTAATGGTGATGAAGTCCGCCGAGAATAGCGTGCGATTTTATGTCTCCGATTCGCTGAACGGCGCGAGAGATCGGCGCATCCTTGTTTAATGACCGATGCGTTCTCACTTCGTTGTAATAATGCGCGTAGCAGCGCAGGATCGACGCTGTCCTTGTCGTAAACTCTATCCGGCTGGCGTGAGTCGGCGAATCGGACCATGCTGCCTCCCATGGCCGATATCTTCAAACTGATCTGCTGTGCGGTCATCGACCTGTTCCGATCAAGAGCGTCGCTTG
>NZ_JAKFWS010000175.1 GCF_021731785.1 Methylocystis sp. | reverse complement strand
AAACCTGAAATCACAAAGAACAGATCGACGCCGACGCTGAGATCAGGAAGGTTGAGCCAGAACGCGACGATCGATTGCGAGCCGAAGGCGAGCGCGAAATGCGACAGCATCACAGCGCCGATCGCCAAAGCCCGCAATTCATCGAGCGTATCAATCCGTTCCTTCAAACGGCCGTGTCCCTTCTCAGCTTGATCGTGCCGCGTTTGGGCCGAGCCCTGATCGACCGAGCATCCTCGCATCGGCGCCGGCGGCGCCTTTCCTCTTGACCGACCTTGCGGCGGCGTCGAGGCAAAGGGTTCGTGTTTGACTTCCCGCAGGCTGAGCGCACGAAGCCTGCCGCTGCGCGCGGCTTTATGTTAATGCCAAAATCCCTGTTCGAGACAATCACATTATCGCCATGCTTCTAATAAAATGCTAACCGGCGCGCGGCATTTCCGTCGTGGAAATCGGACGATGATCAGTTCGCATGATTGGAGAGACGCAATGAGAACAACCAATCTTTTCATCCTACGAGGCTATGTTGGGCAAGAGCCCAAGGGGTTCGATGATGGCAAAATCGCCAAGATCAGCGTGGCGACGAACCGGAGTTGGACCGACAAGAAATCGCGCGAGCGCATTGAGAAGACCGACTGGGTTACGGTCACCGTCTTGAATGAGCGCGACTCGGCTTTCGTGTTGAAGAATGTCAGGAAGGGCGCGCCGATCTACGCCGAATGTCGCGTTGCTGAAACATCCTATGAGAAGGACGGCAAGACGATTTACGGCGTGGACGTCGTCGCCAACGTTTTCGACCTCTTAAGCCGGACTGATGGGGGTGAAGAAAACGCCGCGTAATCAGCTGCGGCCGACACGTCGGGCATCCAGGCGACCTCAAAACGGGAAGGCTTGGAGATTGCGTTGCGCGCCATGAACCATTCCGTTGAGGACGGTCGCACAGCGGCTGCAAAGCACCAGACCTTCGAGAAGAGTATCGAACAAGGCGTCGTTGATATCTTTCGCCAAACGCTTGCTGTTCAGGTGAAAAGCCGGCATTGATCGTTGTTTAATTTTCGTAATTCACGTGCGACGAGATACGCCTGCATGATTGTGTGCGCGAATTCAAGCACTATCCGTGTTGGCTCGGCTACGGCGCCGATCACAGCGCCCGCCTGTCGGGCTCGCACTGGCCTCGTGTCGGCGCGCGGCGCGCCGTCGCTATGCTCACTCGGACCAGAGGTCGCAATTTTCCGAAAGGCGGGCCGGGTAATAGCCCTTTGGCGTCTCTACGCTCGCATCGGGGACTATGGCCATTCATGCGCTCGCGTAGATTTCCGGCCGGGACGAGACCAACACCCATTCCGCTTTTCGCTCCCTGTCACGTGAACCTCCCCTCGCGACCACCAAGTCGGTCGCGCTATCCATCCTGGCGCTCTGTCGCGGTTCGATTACTGTACGCGACAGGAGCCGCGTGTCGTTCGCACAGCTTGCCCCGATCGCTCGCCAGCCGCTGCATAGCGTCGCGACGCGTGGCTGCGCTTGTCGCTCCGCGCACCCTGAATGCCGCCACATATCGGCGCTATCGGCTACCTTGCGGCTGTAGCCTTACGATGAGCGATCAAAGCATAGGCTGCGCTTTAACGGAGGCCAACCGTGATCCCCAATCAGTCCAACACGGTCGCAGAGGTAGCGCCGACGACGCTCGAGCTGACCGACTACGATCTCTCGCATATGATCGTATATCTCCGCCTGCTCGATGCGGCGCGCGATGGCGCCGGCTGGGAGGAGGCGAGCCGGATCGTCCTCAACATTGATCCCGACGTCGACCGTGAACGTGCGCGGCGCGTCTATCACAGCCATTATGCCCGCGCACGATGGATGACGCAGCAGGGCTATAAGGAGCTGCTGAAAATGCCGAATTCGTGACGACAATTGGGATGCGCCCCGGGGCTAACGCTTCACCCGCTTTTTCGCAGGCTCGGCGCGCGGCGCATCCCAGTAGAAGCTTCGGCCGCCGAGCGCTCCCGTGAAGCGTTCGCCATCGCCGTAAAGTGTAAAAACAACAGTCGTGTTGGGCACCACCAGTTCGAGGCGACGTTGCTCCCGATCATAGCGTATGACGCGCGCCGTCATCGTTTCACCTTCTCTATCGGCGTCCGCTAAAACAATCTCGTTCATCGCAACACCATGCATAAGATCGACCAATATTTGGATAGCCGCCTGCCCCCGCGTCGCGGACAAAGCGCAACGTCGCCCATTCTTCGATTGCGCGCAACAGGCGCATCCCGCGGCGACATGGCTTCGTCTCTTACTCGCTTCCTTACGCTTCGGATGTGCACGCGCCCAAGCCGCGTCGACTGTTTGCGCGGCGTAGGGGCCGTCACTCAATAGGCGCCGGGCTTCTCATAATCAGCCCATTTGAACGACGCGTCATGGCATTATTGATACGGCCACGCGGGATCGATCATGGCCAAGCCAATTCTCGGCATTGCGCGATGGTGTGAGAACGAAGAGGCCCGAGGCTCGGCGGACAATTCGACTGACCTGATTGTGTGTCGAACTTTGCACAGATCTCTCTTGCCATGTCGGGCCTTCGCCCGTTGCTCTTTACTGGCTTGTCTAGCGCCGGCGGAGCCACGTCGGCGCCTGCGCCGAAGAATTTTCCCCTTGCCGCTATGCGGCAATTCCTCGCGCATGGGCGCTGCGCGCCCTTTCAAAATTCTCCGTCGCGGCCGGCGCGCAGCGCTTTGCTTGCCCGCTGCAGCCTTACGGCCTTGCGGCTCTGTGGTCTCCTTACCCCGGCGCTTTCAGACCGCCATCGCATCGGGCCGAGGCCCAACGATAGGAGAGAGAAATGTCGCAGCTCAACACGCACATTCAGGTCGGTCGGGTCGGTCAGCTCAAGGAAGTCGGCGCCAATCTCGTTATCACCGTCTGCTCGAACAACCCCTATAAGAACGGCAATGGCGAGTGGATCGACAATCCCGAGTGGATCGAACATACGATCTTTGCCCGGCAGGACTCGCGCATCAAATGGGCGCGCGAAAAACTCGAATCCGGCGACCTGGTTCAAGTGACGTCGCGCCCGAAGCAGACCGAATGGAAAGCGGCTAATGGCGAGCGCCGGTTCGGCTACACTTTCGCGGTAGAGGATATTCAGCACCTTGCCGACAAGCCGGCGAAGAAGACGGAAGCGCCCGCCGCGAAGCCGCAGGGCAAGAAGTCCCGCTGAAACGCGATCGAGGGGCCGCGCGCGGCCCCTCGATCACATGCAGACTAATTTACAACTTCAGATTGCTCGTCGGGGCGATCAGCAGACGGCGCCCAAGCCTGGCGCGCATTGATCGGCGCGGCGATCTGCTCGCCGCAAGAGACTCTGTCGGCATCAGCTTGGCGCGGCGTGTCGCCACCTTGATCACGAAAAAGGCTAACGCGCCGCTGATCGCTCAAATACATTCATCATCGGGCCTCTTCTTCGCCAGCCGCGCTTCTTTGCCAGGCAGTTTGCGCGAAACGGACGAGATCCATTTCTCCTTGGCCATAAATTTGCGCGAGTCCGCTTTCATCGCAGAGCAGCCCAATGTCGGCGGCCTCGGCGCAACGCATGATTTCAGGCGCCAACTCCTTTGGAAGAAAAAAGGCAACGTAAGGATAGCGCGCTGAGTGGCATCCGCCAAAAGCGCCTGCGTTGCAGCTGGACACAGGGACTGAGCCGTAGGCCGAAATCGCGATTGTCGCGGAGGCGACCCCGACATCCAGCCCCCAGAGTGC
>NZ_JAKFWS010000092.1 GCF_021731785.1 Methylocystis sp. | reverse complement strand
GCTTTCGCCATGTGCCCGGCCGGCGCGCCGCCTATGAGCCGGAGAATCAGAAGCTCGAAGCCTGGCTAGGCATCGTCACGACGATCGCCGTCATCATTCTCCTCGCGCCCGGCCTGCTCGTCTGGGGCCAGTTCATCACCGTGCCTAAGGACGCGATGGTGATCGAAGCGGTGGGCGTTCAGTGGAGCTGGAGTTTCCGCCTGCCGGGCGCCGACAACCAGCTCGGCTCGAGCGATGTGCGCTACATCGACACCACCAATTCCATGGGTCTGAGCCCGGCCGATCCGAAGGGGCAGGATGATCTGCTGATCGCCAGCAGCGAATTGCACCTGCCGATCGGCAAGCCGGTCAAGGTCCTGCTGCGCTCGATCGACGTCCTACATGACTTCTATGTCCCCGAGATCAGGGCGAAGATGGACCTCGTGCCGGGCGTCGTCACATATTTTTGGTTCACGCCGACCAAGATCGGCGAATATGAGATACTCTGCGCCGCCTATTGCGGCACGGGGCATCCGCAGATGCGCGGCAAGATGGTCATAGAGTCGGAGGCCGACTTCGAGACCTGGCGCACGGCGCAGCAGACGTTCGAGCAGTCGCGCAAGAGCGACGCGAGCCGAGACAAGCGGGCCTCTGCTCAATGACGCTCACTGATGCGAGTCGCGCTGCTTTGACATTCATCGCCGCTGACAGAGCGCCGCCGCGACGGGGCTCGATCAATCGCCGGAAGCGCGACAGGGGCGAAGGGAGGATCGTTCCATGACCGACGCCAGCGTACCCCAGAATGTCGCGCCGCCGCCGGCGGAGGTGCCGGACGTCGACCTCTATCACGCGCACAGCTGGATCACGAAATATGTGTTCAGCCAGGACGCCAAGGTCATCGCCATTCAATACGCCGGCACGGCCATCGCCGTCGGCATTTTGGCGCTGGTGCTGTCATGGGTGATTCGCCTGCAGCTCGCCTTTCCGGGGGCGATCCCATTCATTGACGCCAACGTCTATTACCAGTCCGTGACCATGCATGGCATGATCATGGTCGTATATATGCTCACCGCCATCTTTCTCGGCGGCTTCGGCAATTATCTCATTCCGCTGATGGTCGGCGCGAGGGACATGGTGTTCCCTTACGTCAACATGCTCAGCTACTGGGTCTATCTGATCGCGACCCTGGTTCTCGTCTCGAGCTATTTCTTCCCGGGGGGTCCGACCGGCGCCGGCTGGACGCTTTATCCGCCGCAATCGATTCTGACGGGCACGCCGGGCCACGAATACGGCATCATCCTGATGCTCGTCTCGTTGATCCTCTTCATCGTCGGCTTCACGATGGGCGGACTGAATTACGTGGTGACGGTGCTGCAGGCGCGCACCCGAGGCATGACGCTGATGCGCATGCCGCTGACGGTTTGGGGGATTTTCGCCGCCGCCGTCATGGCGCTTCTCGCCTTCCCCGGCCTCTTCGTCGCCTGCGTCATGCTGCTCCTCGACCGCACGCTCGGCACGAGCTTCTTCATGCCGTCGCTCGTCGAACTCGGCGAGCGCAAGGACTATGTCGGCGGCAGCCCGATCCTGTTCCAGCACCTGTTCTGGTTCTTTGGGCATCCGGAGGTCTATATCGTTGCGCTGCCGGCCTTCGGCGTCGTTTCCGATCTGATCAGCGTGCATGCGCGCAAGAACATCTTCGGCTACAGGATGATGGTATGGGCCATCATCGCCATCGGCGTGCTCAGCATGGTGGTCTGGGGCCACCACATGTACATCAGCGGCATGGACCCGTGGTTCGGGTTCTTCTTCGCGGTGACGACGCTCGCGATCGCGGTGCCGACGGCGCTGAAGGTCTATAATTGGGTGCTGACCCTCTGGCACGCCGACATCCATTTCACGACGCCGATGCTGTTCGCGCTGGGCTTCCTCGTGACCTTCGTCAACGGCGGCATCACCGGCCTTTACCTCGGCAATGTCATCGTCGACGTGCCGCTGTCGGCGACGCTGTTCGTCGTCGCCCATTTCCACATGGTGATGGGCATCGCGCCGGTGCTCGTCATCTTCGGCGCCATCTATCATTGGTATCCGAAGATCACCGGCCGCATGATGGACGAGCGGCTTGGCAAGATTCACTTCTGGATCACCTTCCTTGGCGCCTATGCGATCTTCTTTCCGATGCACTATCTGGGCGTGCTCGGGATGCCGCGGCGCTTTTACGAGATGGGCGAAACCGCCTTCGTTCCCGCGTCGGCCGCCACGCTCAACATTGTCATCACGGTCATCGCCTTGGCGGTCGGCTTCGCGCAGTCGATCTTCTTCTACAATCTGTTCAAGAGCCTGAAATACGGCGCCCCCGCCGGCGGCAATCCGTGGCGCGCCGCTTCGCTCGAATGGCAGACTCCGGAGACGCCGCCCGGCCACGGCAATTGGGGTAAACATCTTCCAGTGGTTTATCGCTGGCCGTACGCCTATAGCGTGCCCGGCGCGCCGGAGGATTATCTGCCGCAGAACGCGCCGCCGGTGAGAGGAGAGCATTCGCCATGAGCGTCATGGGGCTCTTCTTCGTCTTTATCGCCACCGTCGCCATCATGTGGTTGGTGCGCCAGGGAGTGATGGAGTCTCCCTGGCTCGAGGAAGGCGAGGTTGCGCATTATCGTCGCGCCGGCGGCGCCGAGCCGCCGACAGCCGGGAGAGTGGGGCTCGCGGTCTTTCTCGCCGTCGCCGGCTGTCTGTTCTCTCTGCTCGCCGCCGCCTTTTTCATGCGCGGCGACGCGCCCGACTGGCAGATGCCGCCGATCCCCGGCGTGCTCTGGGTCAACACTTTTCTTCTGGCCGCCAGCAGCGTCGCGTTGCAGCTCGCGGTCGTCGCCGCTCGGCGCGCCAACGCCGAGCGGGTCAAGACGGCGCTGCTTGTCGGAGCCGTAACCGCGGCGCTTTTCCTGATCGGCCAGATCTGGGCGTGGCGCGAGCTTCTCGAGTTGCGATTCTTCGCCTCGAGCAACGCCGCCAACGCCTTCTTCTATCTGCTGACGGGCGTGCATGCGTTGCACCTCATCGGCGGTCTGGTGGCGCTTGCGCGAACCACCGACAAGGTTCGCGGCGCCGTGCGAGTCACCAAGGCGCTGACGACGAGCGTCGAACTCTGCGCCATCTACTGGCATTTTCTGCTGTTCGTCTGGTTGCTGATGTTCGCCATGCTGATCGGCTGGGCCGATGGGTTCGGCGCCATCTGCCGGCGTCTGCTTTCGTAAAGGGAACGCGCTATGACGGCGGAGCCTGTCACGACTGAGCATGTAACGACTGAGACGACACTGCGGAGCAGCCTGCTCGGCATGGTCTCTGACTGGTCCTCGGATCAGCGCTCCTTCAAGAGCGCGTCCTGGGGCAAGGCGATGATGTGGATCTTCCTCGTCAGCGACACCTTCGTCTTCAGCTGCTTTCTGATTTCCTACATGACGGTGCGCATGTCCACGACGGTGGAATGGCCGCACCCGAGCGAAATCTTCGCTCTCGAGATCGGCGGCAAGAAAATTCCGCTCATCCTCATCGCCATCATGACGTTCGATCTCATCACGAGCTCGGGCACCATGGCGATGGCGGTCAACTTCGCCTATGCGCGCGAGCGCAGGAAGGCGGCGATTTTGATGCTGGTGACGGCGTTCTTTGGCGCCGCATTCGTCGGCATGCAGGCCTTCGAATGGACCAAGCTCATTCACGAAGGCGTGCGGCCGTGGGGAAATCCCTTCGGCGCGGCGCAGTTCGGCTCGAGCTTCTTCATGATTACCGGCTTTCACGGCTTCCACGTGTCGATCGGCGTGATTTTC
>NZ_JAKFWS010000076.1 GCF_021731785.1 Methylocystis sp. | reverse complement strand
GCATGCGGCAGACGGGCTCTTTCTCGTTGCGCCCGATGCGCGTGAAGGAGAGGTTCGTGCGCAGCTCCGGCGGCCTGCGTCAGTCGCGTCGCCGATTTGCAGGTGCGCTACTTACCATATGACGATCCTGGAAAAGCACCGCGACGCTATCGCTCGCTTCGGAACGGGAATTAAGGGCATCCAGGCCATTTCACGAGTACTGTCACACTAAAGGTTAAGGGTTCGGTTACGCTCGCGTCTCGACCGTGGGGCATGTATGGATGCCCCCGTTCGCGCAAGAAGTTTTTGAACGACTTGATCGTGTGATCGGGTGCGGTCATGTATCAGGCCTAATAGTGCGGCTATCACGACCGCTGGCCAGTATGGAGATGCGCGGACCGGGCGCAGATCAGACCCGCGAGCTGGCTGCTCTTTGCCTCACTTTGCTTCTCCCGATCCGGATCTAACCGATCATTTGACCTTACCGTTCGTCGACCTCCTCACACGCCTGACGTTCCTTTGCCGCGAAACCGATCTTTCGATCAGGCATTCACAGCCACAGGAACCCTGTAATCTTCATCCTTCGTCATCATGGCCCAGATTGAACGCGCCATCTTGTTGGCGAGCGCGATCGCCACGAGCAAGCGCGGCTTGCGCGCCAGCATGCGATGAAGCCACGTCCCCTCTGGCGCTCCTTTCCGACAGGCCCAGCGTATCACGGCTATCGCGCCGCTGATCAACAACCGCCGAATGTCGCGTTGCCCCATCTTCGAGGTCTTTCCGAGAACTTGCTTGCCGCCAGTCGAATGTTGCCGGGGAACAAGCCCGAGCACCGGCTTGCACGCCAGATAGACCTTCACGCCCGGCGTGAACTGAAGCATCAAAGATCGCCCAGCGCAGACAGGACGCGACGCAGCGCTTCGGCGTCGACATCCGCGTCGAGCGACACCCGTGCGCCATTCGGCAGGCTGATCTCCATTGCCCCGCGTCGCGTGATTCTTCGCGGCTCGCGAACCGGCTTCGTCAACGCCAACGCCAGCGGCGGCGCCAATGCTGGAGCCGTCACGGCGTTCAGCTCCACGAGCGACACCGGGACAAACGCCGGCGCGTCGCTGTCTCCCGCCACAGCAGAGGCGTCAGCCTTTTGCGCTGGCGCGCGCCGCCGATCAAGCCAACCCTCGCGGGCGCGGCGTATCCATTTGAAAACGAGATTGGCGTTCAGACCGTGACGACGCGCAACCGCCGCAACAGACGCCCCGGGCGCCAGCGCTTCACCAACAATGCGCTGACGTTCTTCCAGGCTCCACGATCGCCGTGCGCCGCCATCCTTCGCCGCCGCCATCTGGTGTCCACCTCTCCCATGGTGGACACCTAATCAACTCCAATTGCACTGCGCTAGGCGGTCACCCGATCACGCTCTTATGTCCGCAGTCAACAAATTTGACGAGCAACTTCTCGCCGCTGGAAGCAGCGTCAAAGGAAGGTTGTCGCGCAGGGGTGGGGACTGGATCTGAAAGACGTCGGTGATCAAGCTCTTATGCGCGGGTTGGTTACCGCATTCCCGAAAATGCGTCTGGGGCTGTCCCTATCTTACAACGGGCGTCGGCTGTCGCCGGCCGCAAAGCGTGTGACGGGTATTCCCCTTGCCGTGACCCAGTCCCCGCCCATGCGCGAGAGGAAAATCAATTGTCGCGTCTCAGGCGGTTTGCGTCTCCTTCGCGACGCACCACATGAAGCCAACAAGCTCCCGCGCGATCGCAGCGCAGATGACGGTCGTCTTTTTTCCACGTGCACCGAGTGCGCGGTATCGGGCTGTAAGGCGAGTCTGCGCTTTCCACGCGATCTCCCTTATGCGTGGTGGCGCGGGTTCAATTTTGTAGAGCTTCTCTTTGCCGACCCGTGGAGGATGGCGGTAGGTCCAGGCACTTTCGATCAGCAGATGCCGCACACGACCATTGCCTGCCTTGGTGATGCCGCCGCGCCGAACCGTGTCGCCCGTCGAGCGTTCACTTGGAGTGAGACCGAGATAGCCCATAAGCTGACGAGGATTGTCGAAGCGGCTGAGATCGCCGAGCTCCGTGGCACAGGTAACGGCCACGATTAGATCGATGCCGCGCAGCGTCTGGAGCGCCTGAACCACAGGCGCCAGCGACCATTCAGTTACGAACTCTTTGATCGCCGCTTCGAGCCGCTCCACGCGCTCTTTGGAGATTCTCACGGCTTCGACCATCTCCTGCAGCGCGATCTGATGGGCTGGATGATCGAATTTTTGTTCTTGCAGCCAGCGAAGATGACGAGCGCCCCAAGCGGTCTTGCGCGGAAAGATCCGACCGTGCCGGAGCATGAATGCGCTCACCTGTTGACGATGCACACACAGCGTTTCAACAGCGGCGGCTCTTGCGCGCACGAGATCGCGCATCGCTTCATGGCTTTCGTCCGGAACCCAAACGGCTGTCAGTTCGCCCGCCCGAAGCAGCTTAGCGAGCGCGACCGCGTCGCGACGGTTGGTCTTGACCCGATCGCCCGGCTTACGCGGAATGAGAGAGGGCGCCACCACGGAGCAAGGGAACTCCATTGAAACGATGAGTCGGTGCAGGCCATAGCCGGTCGGTCCTGCTTCATAACAAAAATGCGCCTGCGCGTGCTTGGCGGTAATGCGCTTGATCAAGCGACGCATGCTGTCGACCGACGAATCCACCTCGCCGACATAACGCACTTCGCCGTTGCGCCCCTCAGTGGCGACAGCAATCGCATTACGCGCCTTCGAAACGTCGATCCCAACGAAAATTTCTGTAGACTGTTCCATGGCTCGCCCTCCTGCGCTGAGGATCGGCTCGGACTACCGAGCAACCCTCGCTCCCACAGCGTAGGGCGAGCCACCTCAGTCGCAGTAGCGGACATACGGTCTTACCCGTGTGACGCTGAAATGCCTTCAGCAGAATACGAGCCGACACTGCATCCCATTGGCCAAGGCGTCGGGGGCGGGTTATGTGGAATGCGGGTCGCGATCTTAATTCGTAAGTTAGCAGTTCGAACCGCGCGCGCCAAAAATGTTCCCAAGGTCGCTGTCATTTGTCCGCTGCGGCTTGCTGTTGGATGTGACCGCGTGGCTGCCCGCTCTAGCGAGAAGCTCGTGCGTGCCCAGCATCGGCGAGGGTTCCACCTTCAGGACAAACGGCAGCGGTAGTGCTTCGCTCAACGTTGGCAAGCGTTTTTCATGAACGTTATCGTCAGCAACTCGATGGTGTGCCAGGGATAAGAGCGTAGCGCGATCAAAGGCGGGTACGCGGAAATGCCGCGCATGGCATGATTAAAGCGACGGCGGGCCACGTCAAACGTGGCAAATGGCGCCGAGCGCGTGCTTGCGAAAGAAGTTGTGGCGAGCCTGCTGCCTGCAAACCGCATTCGGTGGCGTCGCCGGCGCGGACAAGTATGACCGTTGCGCGACCTCAAGTGGTCAAGCTCTTAGAGCGAATTCGTCTTAACCCAGCTCGTATCCAGCGGCGCCGAAGGAAATTTTTGCAATCTTGTGCCGTGAACTTTTGGAGCACGGGTCCCAGAGACCGTCGACGGTTCGCTTGGCGGCATTGCGCAGCAGCGCTTTCAGCTCGGAGAAAGGCGCTTTCGATCGGTTGGAAGTCGGGGCCATAGGGAGGCAGATAAAGCAGCGTTGCTCCCGTCGGCTCGTAACCGCTGCTGTCAGCTTGCAATCAGTCACAAATTGCGCCTGAGGTCGGGCGAGATCTGCGTCGCAAGAATCCGACGCCCGCCAACACGGCGGGCGTCTTTGATGCGAACAGCCTGGGCGTCACTGGCAAACCCAAACCCAGTGGCCTTGATC
>NZ_JAKFWS010000079.1 GCF_021731785.1 Methylocystis sp. | reverse complement strand
GAATCTACTCCCTCTCCCGCGAAGCGGGGGAGGGTTGGGGTGGGGGTTCTAAATTGACCTAGCCCGCCCCGCCCGTCGCATTCAAGCGTTTCGTTCGGCCAGGAGCTTTGCGATCGCGGCGCGAAGCTCGGGAATTCCTTCGCCGCTCTGCGCCGAGGTGAAAATCACTTCAGGAAAGGCGGCGGGGCGCTTCTCCAGCGCCTTCATCGTTGCGGCGAGGACCTCGTCGCGCTCGGCGATCTTCAATTCGTCATGCTTGGTCAGAATGACCTGATAGGAGACGGCCGACTGATCGAGGAGATCGAACATCTCTTCGTCGAGTGGCTTCACGCCGCGGCGCCCGTCGACGAGCACGAAGACGCGGGCGAGGCTGGCTCTTCCCTTCAGATAGTCGCGCATCAGCTGCGACCAGTTCGCCACCTTCTCCTTGCCGACCGCCGCATAGCCGTAGCCGGGCATGTCGACGAGACGCAGCCGCTCGGCGCCTGGCGCGCCGCCAAGCGCAAAGAAATTGAGCTGCTGCGTGCGCCCCGGCGTGTTCGAGACGCGCGCGAGCGTCTTGCGGTTCGTCAACGCGTTGAGGAGCGAGGATTTGCCGACGTTGGAGCGCCCTGCGAAAGCGATCTCCGGCGGGCCGATCGGCGGCAGATCGCTCGCCTTGACGCTCGCGAAGATGAAGTCGCAGGGGCCGGCAAAGAGCAGCCGGCCCGGTTCGGTGAAGTCGGATTCGGTCACGCTCTCTGGAACGTCTTGCGCAGATTGTCCCAGAACTCGAACCTCACGCCGGCGCGCTTCATGATGACCCCCTGCTGGACGATCGACAGGAGATTGTTCCACGTCCAGTAGATCAGCAGGCCGGAGGCGAAGCCGCCCATGGTGAAGGTGAAGATCACCGGCATCCAGGCGAACATCGTCTTCTGAATCTCGTCGGCGGGCTCCGGATTCATCTTCATCTGCAGCCACATCGAGACGCCCATCAGCAGCGGCCAGACGCCGAGCGCGAGATAGGGGCCGAAGATCGCAACATGCGTCGGGTCGAAAGGCAGCACCCCGAACAGGTTGAAGACATTGGTCGGGTCCGGCGCCGAGAGGTCATGGATCCAGCCGAAGAACGGCGCGTGACGCATTTCGATCGTCACGACCAGCACCTTATAGAGCGAGAAGAACACCGGGATCTGCACGATCACCGGCAGACAGCCGCTCGCGGGGTTAACCTTCTCCCGCTTGAAGAGCTCCATCTGCTCCGTGTTGAACTTGTGCTTGTCGTCGCCGTATTTTTCCTTCAGCTCTTTGATTCTTGGCTGAATCGCCTTCATTTTGGCGATCGACTGATAGCTTTTATTGGCGAGCGGCAGGAAGGCGAGCTTGACGACAACGGTCACCGCCAGAATGGCGAGGCCGAAGTTCCCCAAGAGCTTGTAAAGGAAGTCGATCAGCCGGAACATCGGCCTGGTGATGAAGTAGAACCATCCCCAGTCGATGAGAAGATCGAAACGCTTCAGGCCAGGATTCGTCTTATAGGCGTCGAGCACGTCGACGACCTTGGCGCCGGCGAAGACATAGGTCGTCGCCTCCGCCGATTTCCCGGGCTCGATCGTCTTCTTGTCGCTGACCGTATCGGCCTGATAGGTCTTCACCGCGCCGCCCATCGAGGCGTAGCGCGCCTCCATAGGCAGATTCTGGTCGGGAGCGACCACGGCGGCCCAATATTTGTCCGTCAGTCCAACCCAGCCGCCGACGCCCTTGTAGGTCGTGACCGCGTTGTCCTCCTTCTCGATCTTGTCGTAGGTGACTTCCTGTCCCGCGTCGCCGATGACGCCGACGAAGCCTTCATGCAGGGCCGCGTAGCCCGCGGATGGCGGGTGGCCGACGCGGCTGATGCGCGCGTAGTTAAAAAGCGTGACGGCGGCGCCCGCTTTGTTCTCGACGCTGTCTTTGACGGTGAAGAGATATTCGTCGTCGACCGAGATGACGCGCTTGAAAACGAGGCCGTGGCCATTGTCCCAGGTCAGCGTCACCGGCTTTGCCGTCGTCAGCCCGTCGGCATCCGCGGTCCACAGCGTCTCGGTGGTCGGCAGAACGGGCGCATTTTCCGTTTCGGCGGTCAGATAGCCGAGTTCCGCGTAATAGGGGCTGGGGCCGTCCTCGGGCGAGAGCAGCGTGATGATCGGACTCGAGGGGTCGACGGTCTCGCGATAATTCTTCAAGGAGACGTCGTCGATGCGTCCGCCTTTCAGCGCGATCGAGCCGGAGATTGATCTGGTGTCGATGGCGATCCGGGGGCTCAGCGCCAGCGCTTCAGCGCGTGTCTTGGGCGCGGCCTTTACGGGAGGCTGGCCGGCTGTGACCCGCTCGGGCGCGCCGAGCTGAGGAACCTTGGCGATCTGCTCCTGCTGCGTCTGCGCCCGGCGCTGCTTGTCGATCTCGGGGAAGGCGTAAAAATAGTCCCACAGGCCGATGAAGACCAGCGACAACGCCGCGGCGAGGATCATGTTCTTGATGTTTTCACTCATGGCCGCGTAAGCCTGTCTTCCTGTTTGCGTCTCGGGCGCGCCGCGCCGCGATCATTCAACCTGGCGAGTCCTTCGGTCATCTGCGCGAGCAGTTCGGCGAATGGCGCGGAGAGGGACACGGGCCGCGCGACGAAGACGTAATCGCGACCAGGCTTCGCGCCAAGGGCGCCGCCGAGCCGCAGCGCCTCGCGGAGCCTGCGGCGAATGCGGTTGCGACCCACCGCGCCCGCGACCTTCCGCGTAACGGTGAGGCCGAAACGGGCCGGCGCATGCGAGTCCGTGAGTTCCCGCGGCGCCATCTGCACCGTAAAGGCGGGCATGGCGACTCGCGCGCCGCGCGCAGTACGCACGAAATCTTTGCGCCGGCGCAGAGTCTCCGGGCGCGAGGCCTTCTCATCTTCGGCGGGGACTTGCGCCTTCATGCAGTCATCCGCCTCGTCCGCATCGAGCCGGATCAGGCCGAGAGGCGCTTGCGTCCGCGGGCGCGCCGCGCCGCGATAACGTTGCGGCCGCCGACCGTGGCCATGCGGGCGCGAAAGCCGTGACGGCGCTTGCGCACAATGATGCTGGGCTGAAATGTCCGTTTCACCGTTTTTCTCCGCTGGCGAAAGGGGCTTGCGCCCGGCTCCCGCGCTCGTCTTGCCTGTCGCCGTCGACGGCCGCGCCGCAGACAGCTCAAAAAAGTTTCGGCGCCCGCGACGGCGCACAGCCGTCACAAAACATTCGCCGCCCCTTTTGGAGCGGCGCCGATCGCAGGCATATAGGAGAAAGCGCAGGTTCAAGTCAATGTTCGTCCCGCCGGTTTTGCGCCGGCGCCGCGCGAAAATGCCCGAATGCGGCGCGACGGATGATCGGCGCGTTCTCGCCCGCCGGTCTCCGAGTCAAAGCGCCTCGAGAAAGGCGACGATCGCCGCTTTTTCGTCTGGAGTCAGCTCCAGCGGACGGATTTTAGGGTCGAGCGACGGATTGGCGCCCCCGCCGCGATCGTAGAACTCGATGACCTCGGCAAGCGTCCTCAGGCTTCCGTCGTGCATATAGGGCGCGCTCTCGCTGACGCCGCGCAGCATCGGCGTCGTATAGGCCCAACGGTCGGCCGGCGCATTGGTGATCTCGAAACGGCCGACGTCGCTGGGCGCGCCGGTCTGCGCCAGGCCGATCGCGGCGATGTCGACATTTTGGAAAACCCCGGGCGCGAGCTGCACCAGCCTTTCGCCGCCCCTCGCCCCGGAGCGAAACGCGACGCCTGTGTTGTGCCAGGACTGATCCGTGAACAGCGCCGTCTCAGGTCCAATCGCGTGGCAGGCGGAGCAGCCGGCCTTGCCGGTGAAAAGCGC
>NZ_JAKFWS010000116.1 GCF_021731785.1 Methylocystis sp. | reverse complement strand
CATAAAAGCTCGAACCCTCATTCAGGCGCGCCCGTAAAATTTACAGGCGCGCGCCGATGTAAGCAAAAAGCGAGGGCCGCGACAAGTTAATCTTGGAGCGGCCGTCTCGCTGCGGCAAAGCGTCTCAGGCGGACGATCGCGTTTTCCACAAGCCGCGGCTACTGTCGCTCACCCGCATGTCCCCGTCGAGAAGCGGCAATCCTGCGCAGCGCGCTCTCCGTTCAGAGCGCGCTGCGCATGGTTCGCAGCCTTACCGGCCGCCAGTTCCGCCCGCCGGTGCGCCGACGCCGCCGCCGAGACCCGCAACCGTTGCTCCGCCGCTTTCAGGCGCGCCCAAATCGTAGTTCAGGCTGAAGAAGAACATGCGCTGCGGATAAGGGTTTGGATTAGTGTAGGCTTTCCAGTTCCCTATGTTGTTGACGCCGACGGAGGCCGTCCAGCTGGGGGCGAACCTGTAGCGCACCTTGGTGTCGACGAAGAAGATCTCGCTGTCCGAATTGCCGTAGGTGTTGTGATTCCAATCGGTGTTCGAGAGATTGACGAAGGCGGCGGACGAGTAGCGCACGCCGAGCGCGAAGGAGAGGTCCGGGGTGGGGCTGTAGGTCGCCGCGCCGCGAATGCGGATGCGCGGCACGCGCGGATACTGACGGCCCGCGAAGAAAATGCCGGGAACTCCATTGTTGAAGTTGAGGAGCGCAGGAGCTCCGGTGAAGTCGAATGATGAGAGGTTCGACAGGATTTTCGAGTCGGTGAACGTCACGCCGCCGGAGAAGTCGAGGCCTGGGGTCAGTATGTCCTTCATCTCCGCCGCCGCCTCGACGCCACGGAACCGCGCCCTGTCGATGTTCGCGTTTGAAGTGACGCTAAAGCCGAAGGGACCTGTGTTTCGCTGACTGACGATGGCGTTCCAGCGTTCGTCGAGGAACAGGCTGACGCGCGGAATGAAGAGCCCGACGGAGCCGTTAAACGCGTCCACCCATCTGTACTGGCCAGTCAAATCGTAGCAGGTGCAGATTTCGGCTTGAAGGTTCGGATTGTTGACGATGGCCGTGTTTGTTTGGCTGGTGATCGCCTGGAACAATTCGGTGACTGTCGGAAAGCGGTAGGCGCGCCCCATCGAACCGCGCAGATTGAGTTCGGGCGTCGCTTGCCATTCGAGAGCAGCCTTGGGCGAAAAGGCGTTCTTGTTGGAATCGGGGTACAGTTTCCCGTTCGCCGTCGCCAGCGGAAGCCTGACGATCGGTTGCCCCACCGGATTCGTCGCATTGCCGAACCCGCCGGTGGCCGTTGAGCCGTCGAAGGCGCGCCAATATTCGCCGCGTCCCCCTACGATCAACTTCCAGTCCGGCAAAAATTTCCAAACATCCTGGATGTATGTCGCCGCCGTCTGGGTCTTGCCGTAATTGACCGCCTGAAGCGAAAGCGGATAATTGCTTGGCCACGCCACGGTGCTCGTCAGGGTGGTTGCGAGGCTGTACTGGTCGCCATGCGCGCCGAAGGACACTTCGTGATTGCTTAGAAATTCGTCCCTTGGACGCCAGATGAAGCGCGCATCGACCGTACGCCAATAGGCGCCGCCGTTGTTGGTGTTCAGTCCTCGCGGATCGATGTTGTAGAAATAGTTGTTCACATTGTTGTTGGGGCGAAGTCCGTATGACTGGGCCCTATTGTCGAAATCGCGCAGGAAATTATAAGACGTCAGCGAGAGATCGAAGTCGAATTGGCCGCCCGTGTCGCTTCGCAATTCCAGCGCCTGCATCAGATGGCTGGCGCCGCCGTGCGCAGGATTTATGGCGCCCGGACGGCTCTGAAATCTGCCGCCGACGGCAAGAAGCCCATTCTGCGTATCGTAGATCGGCACGCCGTTCCTGTCGGAGACGAAAGTTTGAACATGGGCGTCCGTGTTCAAGTTCCAAAAGCCGAGCTGATATCGCGCGCGTACGAGCGGCGCGATGTCGTAAGAGAGCTTGATTTTCGCCATGTGGCTTTGCACATGCTCGGCGCCGGTCGCGCCGCTGTAAAGGCTTGGCAGGCCTTCCTGATTGAAACCCAATACGCCGCCAAAAACGGGCGTGCCCGCCGTGCCCGGCGTGATTGTAGGGGCCGGGAAAGTTGGGAAGAACTGGGCTTGAGACTGATTGTCGAGATATTCGTAGCCGACCCAATACCTGAAGTCATTGATCCGGTCGCCTACCAGGACATTCATAATGCCGCCGAGATTAGTTTCGCTGCGGGCAAACAAGTTGTACGGCTGCACGGATCCGATGCCATAAGCGCGCACTTCGAAGTTATCCGGCATCCGCGTCGTCATCGTCAGCACGCCACCGATGGCGTTGCCCGGGTAGAGCGCGGAGAACGGCCCGTAGATCACATCGACGCGGGAGATTTCGGCGGGCGACACCATTCCCCAGCGCGGCGCGAACCCAAAGCCGTTGCCGAGCAGATTCGAGAGCAGCACATTGTCGGCGTAAACGAGCGTCTTGGCGCTTTCGACCGTGCCTGTCGTGCGGCCCGACACGGGGGCGTTCCGGTCGCCGGGATAACGTTCGCGCACCCAGATCGACGGCATATAGCGGAAGGCGTCAGACGAAGTCATGATGTTCGTGGTCTTTTCGATCTGCGCTCGCGTGCGGCTCTCGATCACCGCCGGAATGTTCGTCGGCAATGTGCGGCTGAACGGCGCGGGCTTGGGCTCCGCGTAACGATCCGCCAGCCCGGACCCGGACCCGGTCCCCGGCGTGGGAGTCGCGGTGGTGACGCGTCCTGGTCCGCCAGCTGAACGGCCCGCAGGGCCTCTATGCACGGCCGCCCGCGCGCCGCCGACGTCGATGGTGGGAAGCGCCTGCTGCGCATCGGCGGCCGAGGCGGCGAACAGGCTGAGCGCGGCGCAAGAGACTCCTCCGAGGAGGCGAGAATGACGGATCATGACGAGTTTCCTTGTGCGCCGACGCCTATCGACGCATGAGAGGAGGCGAGCTGCGGCGGCAAGCGCAGCGAGCACGCAAGGAAGATGTGGAAGCTGCTATGCGCAGCGGACCGAGGACAGACCGGGGCGCTTCGCGCGCGCGGGTCCGATGGCCTCAGGCGCGCGCGACGGGCGGCGCCCGCGCGCTATGCGCGCGCGACAATCGCTCGAAGCGGGATCGCGCCGCCTCAACTGGCGCGTCGATCCGCGCATATTCATCGAGCGCGGCGACATGATAGTCGGCACAGGAAACCAAGGCCGGCGCCGGTCCGCCGCATAGGAGACAGGAATGGCAGTTGTTCCGATGCCCTGCCTCGTCGCCGGTCGCCGGTTGTTCGGCGGAGCGCAGGGCGTGACACTGCGCTGAAAGCGCCTCCTCAGGGGACATCGAAGCGGCGCGCGCCAATCCGGCTCCTCCGGCGATGGTCTGCGTGACCATCGCCAGCACAAGCAGTAGCGTACGAAGCGTCGTGAGCCGCATTTCGATTCCAGTGCAAATCAGGCCGACTAATATTCACAGATGTCTGCCTCTTGGATAGGCGCACATGGCTTCCCGAGGCAGAAAAGCAGGAAGTGTAACATTTGCGCAACGAGGGGCTGATTGGCGCTAGATCACGCTGCGTTCAGGCGCACTCGCCTGAACGCCGATGACGTGATCGATTCCAAAAGCTTAGAGCGCGCTTTACGCGAAAAGCCGGTTCCCACTTTTTCGCGAGCCGCGCTCTAGTGTCGTGACCGCCGACCGCGGCGCCTAATCAAAGGCATTTCCCTTTGGCGGCGCCCATTCTAATCTTGCGCCCATGTATATCGCCATCACCAGAGACATACAGATAACGGCGCTTCCCGACTTTCTGCCGGATCGCTCGGACCCCGACCAGGACCGCTACGTCTGGTCCTATACGATCGAAATCGC
>NZ_JAKFWS010000194.1 GCF_021731785.1 Methylocystis sp. | reverse complement strand
GAGCGGCGTCGCGTAGGCGTCCCGCGCGGATGAAGCGCGTGCGTCGAACAGGCGCTTGGGCTTGGGGCTGCGGTTGAGCCGGGCAAGAAGCCAAAGCGAAACGCCGACTTCGGCGAGCGCGAGCGCGGCAAGCAGCAAGACGAACAACCCGCTGATGCGCAGAAGCGACTCAAGCGCGACGAGAAAGCCGATGTGCACGGCTGGAACCGCAATCGTGGCGAGGCCGCCCGCCGCTCCGCGCCGCCCAGTGATATTCCCGAATGTCAGGACCAGGGCCATCGCAAGGAGCGTATGGGCGATCGCGAGCGCCGGCACGCCGAAACGCTTCGCCGCCTCCGCCGTCCACTCTCCAAGCTGGCGCGGATCGCGCCGCGCGGCGGCGTAATTGGCGAGAAAGGCGCCGGCCGACAATTCATAGACGCCGCGCCAGCCCCGGTCGGGCAGCGATGCGCTGCCCTGCATCGGCAACGCCATGGCGTATTCATCGAAACTGGCGATGCGCACGTCGCCTGTCGTCAATGAGCGCGTCTGGATGCTGCCATTGGAGAGCGCGACGATGACCCCGGATTCATTGCGTCGAAATTCGGCGCGCGCCGCCGTCACCGTCTCTTCCTGCATCTTTTCGATCGAAAGCTGACGCACGAACAGATTGACCGCAAGGTCTGGCGTCTCCCAACGCTCGATGTAGAGCGTCTTCACGCCATTGTCGAAGGTGTAGAAACGCGCCGCGTCGAGCATGCGATGGTTGAGCGAATTGCGCACGACATTGAGCACGTCCTGCATGCCGCTCGAATAGTAGGGCGCCGCGAAATTGGCGAGCAGATAGCCGAGGACGACGACGCCGGCCGCCAAGACCAGCGCCGGGCGGCAGATGGCCCAGACGGAAAGGCGCAGCGCGTAGAGAACGGCGATCATGCCTTCGCTCGCCATGCGGCCGAACTCGAGCGCGGTGGCGACGCCCACCGCCATCGGCAAAGTCACGTAAGCCACCGTCGGCGTCACCCCGATCAAAGCGGGAATGACAAGGCCGCCGCGCACCGCAGCGGGCGGCAGTTGGTAAAGCAGATATGACAAGACGACGGGAATGGAGAGTGCGAACTGCACGATAAGCACGCCCAACCCGATGCGCTTGAACAGATAGCGGAACAGCAGGCGCGGCATGGCGGGGCTCCGCGCTATCGCTCGGCGTCGCGCCGAGCGGCAAAGAAAATCCGCATCGCGAAGCCTAAGCGGCGGAGCGGCGCGCCGGCGCAAAGGCGCGCACGATGCGAAACGCCGCCGCGCGTCATTGCTTGAACCTCGCCCAGGCGGCCTGCGAATAGTGCGTCCACGCCTCATCGAACACGCCATTCTTCGGCAGCGCTGTCGCGCCGGCCCAATGCGCGAAATAGATCTCCTTGCCTTCGTAGTCGACGGGCTTGCCGTTCTTAAATTCGACGCCTGGCGCTTTGTAGAAGCTTTCGTGGGAGGCGCCCGCGATGACGTTCGGCAAAAGCTCGATTTTCAGGCCGCGGCGGTGCGTGACGAAATTGACGAGCGGCTGGGCGAAGAGCTGACCGCGCTTGCGCACGTCATGGAAAATGACGGCGTCGTCGCGGACGGTATCCATGAAATCGGACAGCTTCAGATATTGGTTCGAGGTGACCCAGAAGCCGTCATTGAAAAGGAGCGCGTCCTTCAAAAACGGATAGTGGTCGCGCCTGTCGTTGTAGACATATTCGAAGCTCGGAGAGGCGACGATGAACTCCGTCTTGCCTTTGTCCAAACGGCCGAACAGCGGCGTGAAGTCGCGAAACAGAATGACGTCCACGTCGACATAGACGACTTCATCGAGCGGCAGCGCGAGCGCTTGCAACTTTCTTAGCCGACGGCGGTTGGTGTTGAAGATGCCGGGGTAAAGTTCATGCGAGAGCTTGTCGATTTCGGTCGGCTCTTCGCCGACGTAATGCGCCCCGTAAATTTCCGCCGCGCGGCGCGTCATGACGACATTGTCGTCATAGGGAATGAGATAAAGCGGCAGCCCGGAATTGGTGTCTCGGTAGCTTTCGAGAAAAGGCAGCAGCCAGTCGATGATCTTGTCGTTGCCGACGATGGCGACGCCGTAGCGCTTGGCAGGGGCGGGAGTGGGCGCGGGGCTGGCCGCCGCGGCGCCTTCGGGCGATAAGACTGGATTTGGGACGCGAAGCCTCATATAGGGGATGTATTTGAAAATGTCGGGCAAAAGCAAGGGGCGGCTCGGTATTGAGGAAAGATGCGGGTCGGGACGCCTCAATGTGAAACAGCAGCGATGCGGCGCGCCTGAGCGGCCGAGCGCGCGGTTTTCCTAAGCTATTTGAGAACGATCGACCATGTTGCAGCACGATGTCTGATACGATGAGCCATATTTCGTCATCCGCGGCGCGCGGGGCGCAGACCGCAGGCGCGCAGGCGCGGCCTTTTGCCGGCAAAACCGTGGCCGTTGTTCATGCCGCCTGGCACAGTTGCGGCAGTTATCAGGTGAACGTCAGTCAGATCGCCGCCTATAAGGCGCTTGGCGCGCGCGTCGTGTCTGTCGCGATGATGGACGATCTCGCGCGCCCTCCGCCGCTCGGCGGGCGCTGGCCAGCCTATATTGAAGCGTCGCGCGACATCGGCGCCGACCGTCGTTTTTATTCGGGCGCGCCGTTCTCCGCCTTGGCCTCTCGACTGCTTGTCGATGGCTGGTGGCGGCTGATCCACGGCGATCAGGCGTCGTGGCTCATCGAACTCGCGAAGCGCGCGCCCTTGCCCGAAGGATTCGAGAGCGAGTCGATCGACTTCATCCACGCCAATCATTACTTCACGCTGCCCTTCGCGGAACGGCTGATGCGCGGCCGTAAAGTTCCGGTCGTTCTGGAGACGCAGGACATTCAGGCGCGCCAATATGTGTTGCGCAACAAGGGCGGATTCTTCATTCCGCCCTATGCGACCTACGGCGGCATGCTTGAGGTCGAACTCGCATGGATGCGCCGCGCCGATCTTTGCGCGCATCTCAATGAGGAGGAGCATCGTGATTTTCAAAAGCTCCTGCCGGAGTTGCGACATGCGCTCATTTACCCGGCGGTGGCGTCGGCGCCCTTGGCGCGCGGCCGCGACATCATCATCGTGGCGAGCGACAATTACGCCAATTACATGAGCCTCCGCTGGTTCCTGCAGGAGGTCATGCCCTTTGCGGGCGACGCCCGCGTCGCGATTTACGGCAATATCGACGGCGCCATGAAGAGACGCGACTCGGCGCTCTATGAGTCGCATCGCGCCTTGTTCAAGGGCCGCGTCGACGACATCGGCGCGGTCTACGCCAACGCCGGCTGCGTGCTGCTCCCGACCGTTGAAGGCCACGGCCTGTCGATCAAGGCGGTCGAGGCGCTATCTTGCGGCGCGCCTCTCGTCGCGACGCCGCTGGCGTTTCGCGGCATGCAAGTCGATCCCGCCAAACTCGGAAATGTGGCTCTCGCCGAAAACGCCAGGCAATATGCAGCCTTATGGCGCGAAGCCCAGGCGCGCGCCGTCAGCGGAGAAGCTGCAGAGCCGGAGCGAAGCGACACGCGCCGCCTGTACGAAGACGCGTTCAGCCCAGAGGCTTATGCGCGCGCTCTGGCAATGGCCGCCGCAGCGCTCTAAACTGACGCGGCATGAGCGCCAAATTCGTCGCTTGCGCGATCGCGAGCATAGACCGTGCTTCTTTGGTCGGCGCCTGCGCGCAAACGCGCCATGTTGCAGCAGTTCCGCGCTAAAGCGATTGTCGGGGCAGTCGAACTCTGCTTAGGCTGCGGTTCGCGCCAGCTGGAGGAACGGGTTGAGCGTTGCATCGAGTGATTGCTTCGCCTGCGCCCAGCGTCCGCTTCTTGGCCGGCGCGTCGCGCTGATCCACCCGGCTTGGCACTCCTGCGGCACCTATCGCGTCGTCCTTGGTCAGATCGCCGCCTATCACGCTTTGGG
>NZ_JAKFWS010000193.1 GCF_021731785.1 Methylocystis sp. | reverse complement strand
CGACGATCGGCGTGAGCGCTTTCTGCCTGCCCAAAGCCGGCAGAAAGGGGTCGACGAGACCGCCGGGCACCATGAACAAATGGTCGAGTCCTTCGCTCGCCAGCGCTTCGAGGATGAAATCGACCCCTAGCGGCATTCTAAGCTCCAGTTCAGGATTGGCGCGCCGAGCCTCGCGCGGTCTGTTGGCCGGCAGACCATATAGTCGGGCGCAAGCTTCATGATCAATGGACCGGCTGTGAACCAGGCTTCGAGGGAAACGGTTTCGAACAATGGCGCAAAGCCTGGTTCGCCGTTCGTGCTAGATGCGCGTCGGATGAAGGGGTGTAGTGTGAAGCGGAGGCCGGCGGAGCGGACGTTCGATCTCCTCTCCCAACAGCCCAAGCGCATTGACCTTGCCGTAATCCGCCGCGATCAGCCGCGCTCCAATGTCGCGCCGGTAGCGCATGTTGGGAATGCGCACGCGCTCGATCAGCCGATAGGCGTTGCGCCGAGCCCTTTGGATCGTTCTTCCACATCCCGTCGCCACCATGGTCCAGCCATAAGCGCCGGCCGTGACGAGTTGTCCGTCGTCGAGCGCGACTTCGCAATAATGCAGATTTTTGCGGTCCCTTCGCGACAACGCGCCTTCAAAGAAGATTGGCATGCCAAGCGGCTCCTCGGCCTGTCTTCGCGAATAAGGGAAAGGCGGAACAGTCAGCACGACGCCGACCGAGAATCCTTCTTCAACCCGTAGCCGATCCTTGTCGCGGCGCGCCATGGCCTGCAATAGTCGGGACCAAGACGTGCGCTGCAATGGAGAAAGAATCGCAAAGCCCGGATAGCCGAACCTGCAGGTGAACTCCAGCGGCCAAATGCCGCGCTCATTGACGATCGTGTTGAGATTCACATAGCCGCAATGCCTGTGGCGCCTAAGCAGAGGTTCAATCCTTGCCAGGGTTACGTCGAAGAAGGTCGCCGAGCGGTCGAAGGTGGCGACCGTGCCCATCTCTCCTGTCAGCTCTCCGAGGTCGCCAGGGAAGAAGCGTTTGTGTTCCCAGTCCAAACAGGCCGGCTCTAGGAATTTCTCGCCGTCGAAATAAGCCCCGACGCCCATCTCGACGCCTTCGATGAAATCCATGAGGATGAAGCCGGCATCATCTTCGAGATCGCGCCGGAGATTTTGCAAGAGCGCGAATATGTCCCTGCCATCGTCGAGTTGGCCGACGTAATTGCGATGCGCCATATCTGGCGAGTTGAATTTCAGCACATATCGTCCCGGATGTTCGCGAAGAAAGCGAAGGCTGTCCGGCCGACTCGAAAATCGCCGGGTCGCCGCGGTGGCGAGTCCGAGTTCAGCGAGCAGACGCTGGGCGTAGTCTCGATCGATTTCGAGACGATCGCCGAACGCGCTCCCGCCAACGACATTGAATCCATCTCGACGCAAATCATCTTGCAGCCCGCCGCATGCGACGTTCTCAAACAGAATTATTCCGTCGCCGCCAGCGTCCTTCACCCATTGCAGTTCGGAGCGCCAGTCGTCTGTCTTGGCGATCATGCCGCTTAGAATGCTTCGGCAGAGCGGCGACGCGATATAAACTTTGACGTCGTGTTCTTCTTCGGACAGTTCAAGATAGAGCGCGGCGAGGTCGCAATAATCCCCAATGCCCAGAATGCGCATGGAGTCTCCTAAGCCGCTTCTTGCGGCGGCTCGGCTCGCAGTCGAAAGCGACGACGATAGCGTTCGAAGCACCGCGCCCCGTGCCAGAGCCGAAGAACGGCGCCCTCGCCGATCGCCTGCGCGCGGCGCAGATCTTGTTCGACGAGAGGACGCAGAACTTCGCGATTCCAGGCTTGCGAGTGTTTGATGTCGAGAACGGCGTGTAGCGAAAAATATTGTCGCTGCTTCCCGGGAACCTTGAGCCGGCGCAACCCTCGCTCGACATGAGCCGCGCGGCCCGGCGCCGTCATCTCGATCGCGCCAAGCGCGCCGATCGAATGGAAGGCGTAGCGACGATTGCTGGCGAGCGCGACCATCGTATTGCCAAGCGCAAGCGACTCCGCGCACACCTGCTCGGGCCTCGCATCGACGTCAAAATAGGCGGCCAGCCGAGCGAGCATCGGCCCATGCATGCCCTGCGCATTGCCTCGGCCCATCTCGTCCCAGTAATTACGCGCCATTTCGAGCTTGGCCATGCAGGGCATTTTGATCTGCGTAAGGGCGACAAGATCGTCAAAGCCGGCTTCGCCCGAAACTTCCTGTTCCAGAAACCATTTCATCTCATCGAAGCTTGCCTGTCGCTCCAGCCAGGGAAAGAGCGGATCCCTTTGTCCCGGACCGCTTTCGGCAAGGCGCTCATACCAGGTCAGAAAGGCGTCAACGTCGCTCGGAATATCGGCGACAAGCGGCCCGATCGCCTCGCGAACGCTCTCCACATAAGCGATTTCGGCTTCCGCGAGCGCGGCGCGCGCATGCACGTCGTCGCGCCAGTCGCCGGAAGGCGTGAGAGGTTCGAGGCGCGCATGATTCCTTCGGGCAAGCTCTCTTTGAAAGCGCTCGAAACTTCGACCTTGTCGCGCCGGCGCCAGAACGGTCCAATCTGGGTCACGCATCTGTCACCCTTCTTTCTTTACGTTGAGAAAGACCGCGGCGATGCGCTCGACGCTCCGATAGGCGTCTCGCTCCAGCTCTTCGCCGAAGACGTCGGGGTCGACCTCTTGGTATTCGAAAGATACCGGCGAAGCGTCGAGGATCGGCTTTGCCGCGGCAAGGAACTGATCGACCCCGCCAATGATAGGCGCGCCGGTATAGAGAAGCAGTCGACCATTCTGCGCGAGCTGCACGACGCCTTCGCGCAGAATGTCGAGGGAAAGGGCGATGCCGAGTTCTCCGCCGCCATGCCGATAGAGTCGATGGAGGTCATCGACCAGATAGGGCGGATTGGCGAAGATGTAATCGAACGGCCCATGCAGGCCTTCGAAGAGATCGCTCTGAATGGCGTGCGCGCGCTCAACTCCGTTCAGCGTCGCATTGACGCGCGCATAGAGCACCGCTTGCGGATTGATGTCCGTCAGCAGGAGTTCGACGCCGAAGTTCATGAGGCTCGCGGCATATATCCCGCCTGCGCCGCTGCCGCATCCGATGTCGACGATGCGCGGCGACAGGCCAGAGCGAGGCGGCGCGCCGAAGACGGATTCAATGCAGCGCGCGAAGCGGTAGGTGTCAGGCCCGAAGAAAACCGAATCCGCCGCCTCGGTCGGGAAAGCCGAATGCACGTAAAGCTGGTCTTTGAGGGTCGAGAATCGGACCTTGCTTTGCAAGAGGCCGCGGCAATGGGCCAACGCCTTCGCCTCGGCGAGTGCGTGCAAAACATGGGCGGGAAGATCGCTTGCGGAAAACGGCAGGCTCCACCCGAAGGCGCGGGCCAGATTTGTTCCCTCGATCGCGCCGCGCTGAATCACGCGACTGTGGGTCAGCGGCGTTGTGGTGGCAAAGCGATAGTTTTGATCGCGAAGGAACGCACCCAAGCGGAGCAGAGCGGCGTCGGCGACGTTCGGCGCTCGTTGAGACACGCTGATTGCCGTCGTCGCGAGGTCAGAGCAGAAGTCCTGTTGCGTCATGGCCACCGCCCAGCGCCAAGAGAGGTTTCAACTCGCGGCGCGTGCGATAGTTCCGATCAGTTGGGATCCGCCAGCGCCACGACCGGGCCTAAGTAACGGCTGCAGGCGAGGCGAGCTAACTCTTGACGTCGATGGCGCGCAGCCGTTCCGACGCAAGCGACTCGGCTTCGTCTTTCAGCTCGACGCCGGTCAATTGGCGTCGGCGCGCCTCGTTGCAAAGATAGAGCAGCTTACGAGTCGCTTCGTTATAGGCGAGGCCTTGCGGGCGGATGTTCGAGAGACAATTGCGCTCGGCGTCGGTGCGGCCGACGCGCGGCGCGAAAGTAAGATAGACGCCGAGGCTGTCCGGCGAGGAAAGCCCAGGCCGCTCGCCG
>NZ_JAKFWS010000114.1 GCF_021731785.1 Methylocystis sp. | reverse complement strand
ATGGTCCGCAGCGCCGCCCCGTAGGATCCGAGTTTGTCCGTGACAATGACGGCCGGGGCAAATCCTTGCTTCTTGAGTAATATCCTCAGCAGCTTCAGCGCGGCGGCCGTGTCACGCCTTCGTTGGACCAATACATCGAGAACTTCGCCTTCGCTATCGACGGCCCGCCACATATACATGCGTTGCCCATCAATCGAGACCACCATCTCGTCGAGATGCCACTGATCGTGAGGCTTCGGTCGAGCGCTGCGGAGGTTCCTGGGGATCGCTGATCCAACCTTCAAAACCCAGTGGCGGATCGATTCATTGCTGACTTCCAATCCTCTTTCAGCCAGCAAATCCTCGACGTCACGATAGCTCAAGGTGAACCGAAGATAGAGCCAGATTGCATGTCGGATGACGCCGGGAGGGAAGCGGTGACGGGCGTAAGAGATGGGTTTCATCGGCCACGATAACCCATCCGTCCGAATTTCGCCCATTAACGTGTCAATGCCGCCGCGTAGGTCTCCACCGCAAACATCCCCGGCCGCCCTCCCGAATCAAACCGGGAAAGGCTCAGCCGCCAATGTGGCCGGGTTTTACGCCGCCACGCGGTCGCCCCACGTGCCGCTCATTGGCCGATTATTGCGCCGTCAGGTACACCCATTGATGTATCAATGCCGGCGACGCGGTATTCATCCCACAAAATGGACACGCGTAAGAATTCGCGGCTTCTCTGGCTCGCGAACCTTTAACGGAATTTAAGGTAATGCCCGCGAGGCTTGTCTCGGCGCCGTTATTCATCCTCGGCGCGCGTAGGAGCCTCGTACGTGCACCGTCTTGTGGACAACCTCGTTGCCGTGGCCTGCGTTGCCGCCGATCCCCCGCAGGAAATGAATGCGTCTAACATAAAAATAACGGCGGCTGATGCAACGCTACGATCAACGTCAAGCCAGGAAGCCGAAGAGGCCTTCGCGCCAAAGCAGCCCCCAATTTTCAAACATCTCTCAACCTTTGGACCACGTGCGGCTCTGGCGGCTGGCATTTCGGGCGTCGCATGGGTAGCAGGTTCGTATTTTTCTGGCGGTCAGTCTCAGTTTTATGCCATGAACCCCCAGCCCAACCCGACCAGCGTGGCGCAAGAGAGCGTGGAGCGCGCTGAGTTCCTCCGGATGAAGCAAAAATTGGCCGAGGAAATTCGTGCCCTCCAGGCCAAAGTCGAAGCTATTCCTGCTGCGCGAAGCCTGAGTACGAAGGATGCCACTGCCCTTGAGGACTTGAAGAAGCGTCTTGACGCAGTGAAGAGGGAAGCCGGCGCCGCGATCGCTGAAATAGCGGGCAAAGTCGAGCGCATGCAGCGCGAAAACACAGCGAAGTTTTCACAAGTTAGCGAGCAGATCGGTCAAACAGAACGCCAGATCGCGGCCAAGGTTGCTGCTTCATCACGTGCCGTCGACTCGGCAGCAGTGGGAACCATCCAGAAGCGGGTCCGAAAGGGACGCGGCGACGCCTTTGACCCATCTCAAAACCCCGGAGCCGCAGGCATTCCTCACCCGCTTGGAAACTCTGCTCAAAGCCGCGCGCGCTAGCGCGGCGGGCGATGTTCCTTGCGCCAATGTCATGTCAGCGGCCACGACGCGTTCAACGATCATCGAAAGGACCAGATAGGAAAGGCAGTCGAGGGGCCAGCGCTAATTGCACTCAACTAGGCAACCTAGGGTATATGCGAATGTCCGTCGTCGAATGATTTGAGACAGGCTGGGCGGCATCGTCAAGTTAACGGGATCATTTGCGCAACGAAGCGGCAATCGAGATCGGCCGGCGTCATGCGACGAGGCGGGTGTTTGTGATCTCGTCCCAGGTCGCAAAGGCTCGGGCGCGCGCAGCGCGATGATTGGCGGCGGAAACTCGATTGCGGGGAAAATGGAAAAGATTGGCGACTTGATCGTGTATCGACAGAAATTTCTGCACCTGCCGTGGTGATTTGAACCGCTTCATGATCCGCTCTCGTCGCCGCGTCGGTTGATGAGAATTCTCCGCTCGATTGTTCAGCCCCTTGTGTTGGCGATGTTCGATACGAAGGCCCATGTCCTTGCGCGCTGCGCCATAGGATTTGAGCTTGTCTGTGATCATGACGCGTGGCGCTTTCGTAGACTTCTTCAACAGCTTTCGCATGAGCCGCTGCGCGGCGCCTCGGTCTCTCCGGTTTTGGACGAGGATGTCGAGAACGAAGCCTTCCTGATCGACGGCGCGCCAGAGCCAATGTTTCTTGCCAGCGATCGTGATGACGACCTCGTCGAGATGCCATTTATCGCCACGGATCGGCGCGCGGCGACGAATGCGATTGGAGAATTCCCGACCGAGCTTCTCTGCCCAGCAACGAATCGTTTCAGGGCTGACGATGATCCCCCGAACGGCCAGCATTTCTTCGATCATCCGCAGGCTCAGTGGAAACCGAAAATACAGCCAAACGGCATAGCCGATCACCTCGGCAGGGAAGCGATGGCGACGATAGAGTGGATCGCGAGCATGGGGCATGGATCGAGAATAGCCATCAAACCGCCAGCCAAAAGTTAACCTGAGGGTGCCTCCGTCACACTGATTGCATTTGAAAGCCAAAATCAGTCGCGGCGTGACGCCCGGCTGGGGACCTGGCGCTCTACTAACGCTCTTTTAAGGGGGCAGGCCACGCATGAACACATTTCAATCGAAGCAAGCGCAGTGGCGACGCCGGTTCGAATGATGGTCTCGCCCTTGAAATTTTTGACTCGAATAAACGCGCTGCCCCTGTTTGGGAGGCGAAGAGCCAGAGCTTCTGCATGGCACCAAATAGCGCGTTTATCGGGCAGCACGAGAACGTCAGCAATGACAGGCGCCTCGCCTTGCCGAACAACTTCGAACGTGAACACTGATAAATCTGCACTTGCGAACGGCCGATTCATGTCGAAAACGGTCAACCGGACTTGCATGCCTTCTTGCATCGGTTCTAGGTGAAACTCACCGTTCAATTGACTAGCGATGTCTTTCAGGGCGTGGAAACCGTTCTGCGGCACGGTCTTTAGGTCAAAAGCCGCGCCGTCGTTTGCTACGATCAATTCAAGATTATTGCCGAAGACACGAAGTTTGGCCATTACATGGCCGCTCGAACCGTCGGGGAAGCCGTGTTTGATCGCATTCATCGCAGCTTCACAGAAGAATTGTCCTACGCCCGTCGCGGGCCGAGTATCGAGATACAAGTTTGGCTGGACTAATGTGGTAAAATTAACGGGACCGCCGAATGCCTTATTAAAAAGCTCCGACATGGACCGTAAATAAACGGCCATCTCGACTGGGGAGGAAGATCTGTCGAGCTTTTGGTGAAGTGCGGCAACGCTCCACATTCGTGAGATGCACTGACTACATGAAGAGGGTGTATTAGCGTTCCTTTCTTGCGCTTTAAACGATGACAAAAACACCTGAAATTCGTTTCTCACGCGATGCTGTAACTCGTCATAGCGGGCGTTGGCGAAAGGGAGTTCGCGCCGGAGATTTTCCAGCTCGGTTCTCAATTCGGCGAGGGGCGTGGCGTCATCCATCAAAAAAATCCTTATCTGCTTACACGGTACCCATTCAGGTGACGATTTAAAGGCTGCGCTTACGGGCGTGCTCCTTTGCAAAAGCCAACACTTTCGGAAAAAGCGCTAACCCATTACTTTCAGCGCCTAGCGGTGCGAAAAAGATGCTTGCAAAAGTCCGGTGTCGATGGCGGCTGAGCCCATGTCGGAATGTCTTCAAAGGGCTGATTTTGTTGAAAAAGTCCGAAAAGTGGCACCCGTCAAAATCGACGCGAAGCACGTTTCAGTGAGCGTCGCCGCTCAATGCCATCATCAAAGATCAGCGGAAGCCTACCGTAAAATCTATCCGGCTGGCGCGCCGCGTCGAATCGGTTGATGTTCTCCCGCATGGTGGAGTTGCTCCAACTCATCTGGTCGGCCCTTACCGGGCCGTTCCGGTCGCGCGCCTCGCGGGAA
>NZ_JAKFWS010000033.1 GCF_021731785.1 Methylocystis sp. | reverse complement strand
CGCTGTTCATTCCCGAAGGCTGCGCGCATGGCTTTCTCACCCTCGAACCCGACACCGATGTGCTCTATCAGATGAGCCGGCCGTTCGTGGGCGGTCAGGCGCGCGGGCTGCGCTACGACGATCCGGGATTTGCGATTAGCTGGCCGGCCCTTCCCGCCGTGATCGGCGAGGCCGATCTCGCCTGGCCAAGTCCGTGGGTCGGCTGAAACGACAGGGATTTGCCGCCGGCGTCCCGATTCTGTATGCGTTCGTCGCACGTGCAAACGCTTTGCGCCTGGGGAGAGGGGTTCGCGTTGCGGGTTCTGGTGACGGGCGCTTCGGGATTTGTCGGTAGGCAGACGATCGGCGCGCTGGCTCGCGCGGGCGTCGAGGTTCACGCGCATGCTCAACGCCCCGAGAAAATCGAAGGGGACGTCGTCGCCTATGGGGGAGATTTGCGCGCGCCCGGCGCGGCTGGCGCGCTGATCGATCAAGTGCGACCCAATACCGTGCTCCATCTGGCGTGGAACGTCGAACACGGCGCATTTTGGACCAGCCGAGACAATCTCGATTGGACCGCCGCGACGCTGCTTCTTGCTCGCGCCGCGCTTGACGCCGGCGTTCAGCGCTTCGTTGGCGTTGGGACATGTTTCGAATATCGCTGGCCGGACGACGGCACCTGCGACGAAGGAACCACCGAAATCGCGCCGGCGACCCTTTACGCCGTCGCAAAGGACGCGGCGCGCCGGGTGCTGCAGGAGCTTGGCGATATTTCGTTTGCGTGGGCGCGCCTCTTCTATCTTTATGGGCCTTTCGAGCATGAGGCGCGGCTTGTTGCTTCGCTCGCGGCGAAACTTGCCCGCGGAGAAGCCGCGCCGCTTTCGCGAGGGCTTGCGGTGCGCGATTTTCTCGATACCCGCGACGCTGGCGCCGCGCTCGCCGCGCTCGTTCTAAGCGAGACTACGGGCGCTGTGAACATTGCGAGCGGCAAGGGAGTGAGCGTCGCGTCCATCGCCGAGCGTCTTGGCGTGATCGCGGGCCGGTCGGATCTTATTCGCGTCGGCGCGCTCCCTGACCGCGCCGATGAGCCGCCGCGCATTGTCGCGGATGTGCGCCGACTGCGTGACGAAGTGGGTTTTCGACCGTCGCATACGCTCGACGAGGGTCTCGCCGAAACCTACGCATGGTGGCGCGCGCGACTGGCGGAGCGGCCATGACGATGTGTCCCGTCTGTCGCGGAACGAAATCGCTCGGCTTCGAGCATCGCCCCCGCGTGCCGGTCCTGCAGAACCGCGTATGGCCCGACGCGACGAGCGCGCGCGCAGCGCCCGAAGGCGCGCTCGACATGCGAGCGTGCAAATCTTGCGGCTTCGTGTGGAACGACGCGTTCGACAGCACGCGAAATATTTACGACGAAGCATATGATAACGACCAAATGCAGTCGCCTCATTTTCGAGAACATACTGACGCGATGCTGCGCGCGATCCTCGAGGGCCTGCCGCAACGCCCGGTGCATCTTGTCGAGGTTGGATGCGGACAAGGCGCCTTTATCGCGCGGTTGGCGTGCGAGGCGCGGCCACGTTTCGCGTCTCTGACGGGGTTTGACCCCGCCTGGCGCGCCGAGCACGACATCTCGGGCGTGCGCCTGCACAATTACTATTTCGGTCCGCAAGCGCTGCCTCTCATCGGCGCGCCAGCCGAAGCGGTCGTCTCTCGCCATACGATCGAACATGTGCCCGATCCGCTGGCGTTCCTGGAGACGATGCGCGCGTCGATGAGCGACGACCAGGAGGCGCGGCTCTTTCTCGAAACGCCCGACGTTGAATGGATCTTCCGGAATTTCCAGTTGCAGGATCTGTTTTACGAGCATTGTTCTCTGTTTTCACCGGATTCGATCGCGACGGCTCTGGAAGCGGCCGGCTTCGAACCGATCCGCATCTCGAAAGTATTCGGCGAACAGTATCTGTGGGCCGAGGCGCGGCCGAACGCGCGGAAGGCCGAGGCGCGGCCGAACGCGCGGAAGGCCGCGGGACAAGGCTCGCCGGAGGCGCCTGGCGCGCTCGGCGCCGAAGCCGCGCGGTTCGCCGAGCGCCGCAAGGAAATCATTGACGCCTGGCGTTCGCTGGTCGAAGCGCGCGCGGGCGCATCAGACGTATGGCTGTGGGGCGCGTCATCGAAAGGCGTGACGTTTGCGGCGCTCGTCGACCCGGACGCCAAATGGCTGAGGGGCGCGATCGACATCAATCCGAATAAGGCCGGCCGGTTCATGCCCGTGACCGGCCTGCCCATCGCGGCGCCGGAGGCGCTGCGCGGCGGCGATGTGGTGATCGTAATGAATCCGAATTACAAAGCCGAAATCGCGCGGGACATCGAACGGATGGGCAAGCGCGCCGAAATTTTATGCCTCGGCGAATTCTGACAGGAACAGACGATGAAGATCGAGATCGACACGAACAAGCAGGAAATCATCGTCGACGACGAGCGGAGGATTCCGCTTTACTCTGATGAAGGGTTTGCGATCGCGCGCGACCTTTGGGTAAAGGTCGGTTGGAATCAGAAATACAACTATACATTCACCTGGTTCGGCGCCCCGATCATCCAGTTGCCCGACGACATGATCCGCTTTCAGGAAGTGGTGTTCGATCTTAAACCCGACGTGATTATCGAGACGGGCGTAGCGCATGGCGGATCGCTGATTTTTTCCGCAAGTCTATGCAAGTTGATCGATAGGGGCCGCGTGATCGGCGTCGATATCGAAATCCGACCGAAGAACCGCGCCCGCATCGAACAGCACCCATTGAGCGGGATGATCACGCTGCTGGAGGGTTCCTCTACCGCTCCGGAAATCGTCGACAAGGTCAAGGATATGGTTCGACCGGGCGACAAGGTATTGGTGGTGCTCGATTCCGATCACAGCTACGCGCATGTCGCCGCGGAGCTTGCCGCCTACAGTCCGCTCGTCACTCCAGGGTCTTATATCATCGCGACCGACGGCGTGATGCGCGACCTCGTGGAGACGCCACGCGGCCATGCGCATTGGGCGTCCGATAATCCCGCCAATGCGGCCGAGGATTTCGCGCGCAGCAATGCCAACTTCGTGATCGAGGAGCCGGCATGGAAGTTTAGCGAGTCGACGGTGCACGGCAATGTCACGCATTGGCCGAGCGCTTGGCTGAAACGCGTTTCGTAGCCAAGCCAGGCGGATGAGCGGAGCAATGGGCGCATGACCGAACCGCATTTCAGCGTCGTTATTCCCACGCGCGAGCGCGCGGCGACATTGCGCTCGACGCTTCTCGCGTGCCTTGCGCAGGATTTTGACGACTACGAAATCGTCGTCTGCGACAATTGTAGTTCGACGCAAACTCGCGAGGTCGTCGAGGCAATCGACTCGCCGAAGATCGTCTACCACCGTTCCCCCGTCGCGCTTTCCATGCGCGATAACTGGAACCTTGCCTACAGCCTGACGCGCGGCAAATATGTCACCTATATCGGCGACGACGATTCGCTCATGCCGTTCGCTTTTTCGACGCTGCGGGGCCTGTTCGCGCGCGAGAACGTCAAAGCGATCCGCTGGGACGCCGCGATCTATTCCTGGCCGAATATCGCGCGCGCCGACCTTGCGGATCATCTTCAAGCGCCCCTCGCACGCACGAATGAGCGGATCGATGGGCGCAAGGCGTTGAGGGACGTTATAGCGGGTAGCGCTCCGGCGACGATCCTGCCGAACATTTATCACGGATGCGTTGCGCGAGAGGTTCTGGAGACGACACGCGCGCGTGCGGGCCACGTATTTGGAAGCTTCTACTGCGACACCTATTCCAGCTTCGCCGTCGCTTATTTGGCCGGAGAATATCTGTCGCTCTCGGCGCCTCTGTCGATCAGCGGCTTCTCGGCATCCAGCAACCATATCGCGTTCAGCTTCCTGCGCAGCAAGCATGAAAACGCGCAAACGTTGCGTGACGATAACGACGCCGCCGGCCTGCGCCTGCACCCAAGCGTGCCCGATCTGCCTTCTGGGT
>NZ_JAKFWS010000174.1 GCF_021731785.1 Methylocystis sp. | reverse complement strand
CCGGCGCCTGACCATGTATTTGGCGACCGTTGACTGAGAAACCTCAAATCCGAGCTTCAGCAATTCGCCGTGAATGCGCGGCGCGCCCCACAGCCGGTTCTCGGCGCTCATTTGCCGGATCAGCGCCCGCAGCTCCGTCTGAATCTGCGGCCGTCCGCCGCGTCGCTGTGATTTCCGGCGCCAATAACGACGAAAGCCGGCCCGATGCCAACGCACGAGAGTCTCGGGCTGGATGATCGTGATGATCTCGAGAATTGACGGGAACCATCGATAAAGCTGGACGAAGAAGAGGCGGTCGCCGTTCGAAAGCGCTACTCGGCCTTTCACCTTTCGTCGCAACACAACCAACTGCTGCCGGAGCGCAGCGTTCTCGGCCTCAAGCTGGCTCTTGGACTTGAACGGCGCTGCGAGCATCGCGAGCACGAACTGGATCAATGCGATCATGTCGCCAGCTTAGCCAATTCACGACCTCCCTCAACCCCGGATGAAGTTTTCAACACACACAACGCAATCCCTTGTTGATCACCCATTCGCTCAGCAGCATTTTTCGCGCGCGCATTCTCGCCATCGCCTGCGGCTATGAGGACGCGGACGACCTCGATCATCTGCGAAAGGATCCGGGGGAAAAAGGCACGGTCACACGATAGCCCGGGGCGATACCGCATGTCATATACGCGCGCGTGTTCGTGCGAGGCGTTCGCTGCAAAATTCTTGCTTCCGGATGTTTGGAGAGGAACATCCGAAGCACGAGAACGAGATCCGCCGCATACTTCGACGCGCCCAAATCAATCGCCGCACGAATGTCAGAGACGATCATCTTACGTACGGCGCATCGGCCGCGCTTCAAATTCAAAAGATAGCTCGATAGCAGCGATTGATGCTTCCTCGAAAGCACAGCGCCTGTGAAGAGTTCATTTGCTTCGAGCGCGGCGAATTTCGCGCATTCTTCAAGGGTAATCATAGAAATGACTCCACCGTGGCCGCTCACGCAACCACATGTCGTTGCTTCGTTAGATGCTGGCCTCGGGATGCTCGATGTTCGCCTGCTGCGCCGCAAAGGAGAGCTGCGTGCGAGCTTGGCAGAGAGCCGTCGAGGAATGAGTCTTCCCTACCAGGACATTGTGAACCTACGGAGGCATCGCTCGCGCAATGTCATTAAAAAAATTTAATTACGATCCAACGGAACATACGCATTTACCTTCCGGCTCGGGCCTTCCAGGCATTCCAGAATTGGAGCTACTCCGTCAACCGGCACTCTCTCCCCTTCCCAGTGACCACACCGCATCGAGCGGTTTCGTCTCGCGCAGCGCTTTATCTTCGATGAACAAGAACAACTCACTTCCTTTTCCCGCAGTGACTTCGTTCAGCAGCTTGTGCATGTAGTGGGTGCGCAGCCGCCACCTTCTTCCGACGATCTCCCCTGCATTGGAATTTCGCCGTACCGCTCCATAGGTCAGGCCATGGAAGAGCGGCAAGTGCGTCGGCATCATGCCGCCAACGCCGATCATCGTGCCCGCCATCTCCGCTTTACCGCGAAAAGAGCCAAACCAATAAGACGAGGATCACAACCGCCGCTGCAAGCCCGGCTGCGACAGCAAGCGGCCGCCTCGCTGTGTTAGTGCTGATTAGCGCTTCCGTCTCAGGCGCTGATTGCCGGTCGACGACGGCTTGCGGCAGCTCCACTTTGATTTGACTTCGGCTCCTCGCGGGCGGAGCAGACTCCGTCGCTACGGTAGAACCGCGGCTTTCGGCCCCCGGCAAGACGCCTTTGTATTGGCTCCACACCCATGCTTGCGGCGCGCTTCCATCAGCGCCCGCGCCCCCGCTTTCAGCCCCGTCGAAATTCTTAGACATCCTTTTCCCCCGCGATCGCATCCGGGAATACGCCTCGGTCGAGATTCCCTGGCCATTTTATTCTCGACGCCTCCGATCTTGGGACTCTTCTTTCCGCTCCGCAAGATGCGGAGCTTGTCGCCGTCTCCCGAAATCACTGACCTACATAATGATTGTGATCACGGGGCGAGATGCAGAACTTCTTCCGAACGCTTGCGCCAGAGCAATTCGATGCGACTGTCTCGATCCACGCAATCGGCAGCTATAGCTATTCCTATCAGGGGACGCTGGTCTTTGTGCCTGCGCTGATACAGGCCAGCCGCGCCGGCTTCTTGGAGCCGGATATGGACGCGCGTCTCAAGGACGCGGCGGCGCAATTGCGCCAGGAAGGCTTCGAAAAGGCCGATTATCTCGGCCGAGGGCGTTACGCGGTGGTCTTGCAGCGTTCTCGGGCCAGAGGCGAACCCTCATACTTCCCCTCACGCGAGATGCCGGTGTTTAGCATACGCCCGCAGCCAAACGGTGCCATCATGATCGCCGGTGCCCGCCCCGATGCAACCGCCCCCTGTCAACTAACCGGCACGGAAGCAGAGATCGACGGCCGGCTCATCGTGACACTGGAGCGCGGCGTCACTGTCCTCAATCACAATGCGCAAAGCAGCCTCTCGACCCTCGATCGTTTCGGCGGATACCACTGGCGGATCAAGTCGCCAGACGCCGATCCGTTCATGACCGTCCTGCCAAGCCAGATGACGCCAATACTCGTGCCATAGCGTTGGATATGTTGGAAGTGGAATTTCGAAAGGTTGCTCGGCCGCCTGTCGAGCGACAGAACAGCCAGAAAAAGAGGAGCCACAATAAGCCCCGCGCCCTCATCGGCGCAGGGATTCCACTTTTTCAAGGATTCACGCTGACGATGGATGCGTTACTTTATCGCCGCCGCTTTGAGCTTCGATAGCGGACGGATTTTGACGCGGACGCTTGCAGGCTTGGCGGCTGCGGGCACCATTTCGCCGGTTGAAGGATTGCGAACCAGTGTCCCCGCCTTGCGCGCCGGCACCTTGCGAAGCGTCACTTTCAGGAGACCAGGCAGGGTGAACTCTCCAATTCCCTTCGGATGGACTGACCCCAAGAAGATACTTTCTAAGGTCGCAAAGACGCCGACCGCCGTCTTCCTTGGAATGTCATTCTGCTCGGCAATCAAATTGATGAGCGCCGATTTCGTGTAGGTCTCCTTGATTGGCCGAACGGCGGCCGGCGCTGATGCGCTCGCCTTTTTCACCGGGGCCTTTCGAACTGTTGCCTTAGCCATGGTTTGTCCTTTGGCGGGTAATGCGCTGATTGTGACCCGACCCGCGCAGCGCGATTGCTAACGGTTTCGTTGCTGATTCGCAATTTCCTGCGCAGGTCGCCGCCGTCGCTCACGGTCGGCAGGTGTATGATTTGATCAGGCTCCTCCCCTCTCTGACGCACCACTTCGGCGCGTCGATTGAGAGGAGGAACACCTCATGTCGCACATTGACAGCGCAACACGCGACCGTATCCGTGAATTGAACGACGCGTTCCGCAAAGGAGAGCGCCCTGACCTCGGACGCGTTGTCATCACGCCCGGCGTCCGCGAGCTTGTCGCCGCTTGGCCGCTCGGGGAGCTTGGCGTCTACGAGGCTGTGCAGAGATTCGGCGACTTCACCGAAGACAACGACCCCAACGGCGAGCACGACTTCGGCGCCTTCGACCACGCGGGCAAGCGATGCTTTTGGAAACTTGATTACTACGACCTCACGCTCGAATACGGCTCGGAAGACCCTTCCGACCCCTCACTAACAACGCGCTTGCTGACCATCATGCTGGTGGAGGAGTACTGACATGCTCGACAACCGCCCGCGTGTCTACGCCCTCGCAAGCTACACCGTGAAGAAGCGGCCTTCGGGCTGGTTCTTTCGCAAGACCGATAGCGACGACGAGTGGCGGGGGCCGTATTCCTCCGAGATAAGCGTCTGCCTCATGCTCGCGCGTCAACTCAAGCGGGAGGTCATCAAACGCGGCCGGCTGTGTGTGCTGAAAACCTCATCCACGTTGATGAGGCGCCGAAATCCGCTAATACCAACCCGCGTTGATTAGAACCGATAGGCCCATTCGCGCAGCCCGATGGACATTATGCGCCAGGGTTGTTCGACGAGGCTGTTCCACGCATCACAGCAGTGATCGACGATATCATCGTAGGATT
>NZ_JAKFWS010000153.1 GCF_021731785.1 Methylocystis sp. | reverse complement strand
TTCCGAGGATTCCGGCGACCGTCGGCTTGAAGCAGGCGATCGAGGAAGCATAATTCGTCCAGTCGAAATTCCGGGAATAGCAGAACTGGCCGGGGTCCAGTTTGAGATATAGGTTGTTGTTCGTCGGACAGCTCCAGGCGCCCCCGGACAGATCGCCTTTGTTTGCGCCGCTTATCGGACGCTGGATCGTTGCGTAATAAGTTACGCCGGTGGCGTTCTTGAAGAAGATCCAATTGATATTGGCCGCCTGCGCGACCCCGGCACGTCCGAAAGACGCCGTCAGCAGAATGGATATTGCGAGACAGGCTGCTGCGCGAGTCATTGTCGAATCCCTTCACCGCAGAATTTTTCGAGTTTGGGTCGCCTGGATCGACCTCGTCAATCTCTATTGCGCGTCGCGAATGCGTCATCCAAGGCTTCCGTCCGATTGCATTTGCGGAACGCTTCGACAGGACTGGCGCTTAAATTAGGACCTATATACGAGTTTGACCTAACCAAAAAAGTAGGCTAGTATCTCCAAATCGACGGAGACGAGCCGTGCTTACGAATTTCGACAGCCTCTACAGCCTCTTTGATGCCTTCCCAGATGAGCAGTCCTGCATCGATCATCTGCGGGCGATCCGGTGGCGCGACGGCGAGTTTTGCCCCTACTGCGGCGGTCATAAAATCTATCATTTCAGCGACCGCAAGACGCATAAGTGCGGCGAGTGCGGTCAGCGCTTTTCGATCAAAGTCGGGACGATCTTCGAAGATACGAAACTCCCGCTCCGCAAGTGGTTTGCGGCCATTTGGATGATCACCAATCATCCGAAGGGCATAGCGTCCGTCACGCTCGCCGAGGATTTGAAAATCACGCAAAAGAGCGCGTGGTTTATGCTACATCGCCTGCGCCATGCGGCGCGCACGCCTTCGTTCAATGCGCCGCTCAAAGGCGACATTGAAGCCGATACCACCTTCGTCGGCGGCAAGGAAAAGAACAAGCACGCCAAAGACCGCAAGGGCGGTAAACAGGGCGGCGCCGGCAAGGCGGTTGTGCTCGGCATTGTCGAGCGCGACGGCGAGCTACGCGCCGAGCATGTGCCGGATCACGAGGCGAGGACGCTTCAAGGGAAGGTCCGCCAGAATGTCGCCAAAGGCTCGGCGGTTCTGACTGACGAAGACATGGCTTTTGTCGGACTCGACAGGGATTACAACCACCTCGCCGTCAATCACTCGGCTGGCGAATATGTGCGACTCGGCGGCTTCGTTCATACGAACAACATCGAAGGCGCCTGGGCGCTCCTGAAGCGCCAGATTGTCGGCATTCACCATTGGGTGTCGCCGAAGCACCTTCAGCGCTATGTGGACGAAATGACGTGGCGCTACAACCGCCGCGATATGAAGCCGTCGCCGCGCATGAATGACATTTTCTCCTGCGTCGAAGGCCTCCTGCGCTATCGCGAGTTGATTGCATGACAAACAAGGGGAAGAAGCTGGAGCCGCCCCTGAAGCTCGATATGAACTTCGCGGAAATGATGGTCCGAGCGCTTCAGACGGACCCGAAAGAAGTCGAGGCGAGTATTGAGCGGGCGAAACAGAAAAAGCCGCAGGTCATATCTCCTTGCGGCCCCAAAGACGTCAGAACTGGAGAGATGGCAGAGGGCCGCAAACACAAGCCCTCTGCCAAAGCTAAGGCGTTAGATTAGCGCCCGCGCCAGTGGGCGCAGACACTTTCACGACGACCGAAGCGGATGCGGGTATAGGCGTTCACCCAAACCATCATCGTTCCCTTTCGCGGAAAAGGGTTGCAGATGGGCGGGGAACGTGTGATTCTCGGCATGTTCGGTCGCCGAGGCCCGTGCGTTCACCCGCCCGGTTGCTTTGCCACCACGAAGGCTGGTTCCCCGTGTCACCGGGGTTCCGGCCTTCTTCATTAGTGGCCCACGAGCACCCGGTGGCTGGGGTGGATGGGCTCATCATCCAAAACCATTAAGCTTACCTCAGACGCAGAATCATCTCCGCAGCAACGATAATTGCTCTGGCGCAGCAACGAAGTCAAGCCGCTCCGGCAACCGCTATTGCTTTTGTTGCTAAGAAAGCATAGTTTCATACCAGCAACGATGGAGATTTCGGTATGAGCGAAGCGCAGTCAAAGGCGATCCGTAGCCCATCTTGGCCCGGCATGTCGCTGTGTGATGCTGTGGACGCGGTTCGAAAGATCGAGGGCCAATATCGCGCGTCTATAATTGCCCGCGAGAATGCTGCCAAACTGCTCGGCTACGCCCCAGGAAGTGGGGGCGCGAATAAGGCGCTGGCGGCTTTGGCGTCTTATGGGCTCCTAGAACGCGCAGGCAAAGGCGAGGCAAGAGTTTCTGAGAGAGCTAGAGCGATTCTCCACGCCGCAAACGACGAGGAAAGGCGGCAAAATCTTCTTTCAGCGGCTATGGAACCTGACCTGTTTCGTGAGATACGCGAGAAATTTGCGGGGGTGCCGATACCCCCAGAAGATGGCGTCGTAACTTATCTAAATCGGCAAGGATTTAATCCTACTGCTGTCCGCCCAGCAGCGAAGGCGTTTCTCCAAACAATAGAATATATTGAGCAATTAGGAGCAAGCGAAAGTCATAGGAATGATCCGTTAGGTGGCGCAGATTCGCCCCCGCCGAATGTCGGAGCTGCAAGCAAGAAGACATATGGCGGAGCGAAGGTCGGCGATTTGATCCAATGGGAGTCGCAAGGCGCGCTTCAGTTTCCACAGCCTCTTCGCGTCCGTTGGATTTCTGATGATGGCCAATGGTTGGCGGTTGAAGGGAGCGACACGGGGATTCGAATGAGCGAGGCAATTGTCGACACGCGCGTGGCGGCACCGCCAATCCCGCCTGCAGCCCATTCTCCAGCCGATCTGAAGCCGAAGGTCGAGGCGGAAGATGGATTCGAGGAGTGGTTTAGAGCAAAGGTAGGGGCTTCAAAGCAGGTTCAGATACTTTACCGGGGCGAAGGCGACATTGGCGCGAAGGAAATCCAGAAATTGATAGATATCCTTACCGCACAGAAGGCCGCCTTGGACGAATAAACAAAAAGCCCCGCCATTGGCGAGGCTCAGGTGTTACCTGCGAAGGTAACGTTAGCGCTTCGAGAGGAAAGCAGGATCGCCATGATTTTCCGGGCCGCGATAGCTCAGCGCCTTTGCCTGCTGCTCTGGCGTTAAATGGTCGAAGAAACCGGTTATCTCCCGAGGCTTCCCGTTGATGGGCTCAGGCTCCGGCAACCGCGTCTCAAAAGAGGCGCGGCCAGATAGCCAACCCGCAAACTTCGCTAGGGACTGCATCACGGCACCCGTTTGAATAAGTAGGGTTCGGCTTTATGTGGCGTCGCCACCTCGAACCTGTAGACCCCAACATATAGGCTCTTCAATTTGTCATTAAGAGGGTGAACCCTTAATTCTGCCTTACCTCTCGCCTGAGCATACCCGGCGCAAGCTTCCAGAGCAATGAGGGCACGGCACCCAATTAGTGGGCAGTCTGGCCTTGGGTCGCCTTCAAGGTAGCGGATATGGACAGCGTTGCCTGAGGTTGTTGCTAGGCCAAGTGAAGAAAGTCTCTCCCCAGACCAAACTGCCATAGTGAGGATGTCAGGGTCTTTCCGATGGTGCCTGACAAGCTCCGCCCAGTCCCATGCTGTCTCGTGATCCCTGCCGAAAGGTTCCCATTGCTCCCTTACCGCATCCGTCGACCTGCCGCTGTACTCGGTTATGACAAAGCTCAGCCCCGCGCGCAGAAGAAGCTTTGCTTCACACTTCCTGAAAGCGTCGTGGGCGCATTGGATGTATCGATCGCGATGTGCGGTGACCAGTGACAAAATCGGCCCTGCTGAAATTGTACGGTGAAGCGGCAGACTTCATAGAATCGCGCCGTTCTTGCAGCAAGGCTTACCGCTATCGCGCGGCTAGGTCAAACTCGTATATAGATCCTCTTAAATTGAGTTTCTTCTGATCGCCGGCGGTTTGGCGGCCCCTCGTTCAGAAACGAGCATGTCCCCATTTGACGATTTCAACAAGTCGGACGCGCCGCCTGCTCAACCTGTCGCAAGCCCGCATCTACGGGAGGGCTCCGGCGTTGTCGATCGGCGGCGGATCG
>NZ_JAKFWS010000146.1 GCF_021731785.1 Methylocystis sp. | reverse complement strand
GGCCGGCGGACGTTCCGGTTTCGCGCAACCTTGAAGGTCCGTACGTGCCGCTGTCCAATAACAACAACGTCTTTGTCGGATCGGACTTCACGCACCGTTTCAACGACATGTTCACGTTCAAGCAGCGGTTTCTGGCGGCGTTCCTGCATCACGATGACGCCTACTCCAGTCATGCAGGCGTCGATGCGATCGGCAATGTCCTGAAGAACGCCTTCAGTCAGCAGAATGACTCGGACGTCTACGGAACCAATCTGGATCTGCTCGGGCATTTCGATTTTCTCGGCGCCCATCACGACACGCTGCTCGGATTCGACTATCAGCGCGTCCACTCGATATACGGCAATCAGGGACGCTTTTTCCCGCCGAATCCTCTGCTCACCGTCAATATGTTCTCTCCGTGGACCAGCAATATCTACACCTCGATCCCTACAGCCTTTTATGACTGGCAACGCGTGTTTGACCGGCCCCGCTTCCTGAACGATCGCCAAGCCAACCTCTCCAACCAGGAAGGCTTCTACTTCCAGGATCACATCACGCTTCTGGACGGGAAAGTGCATATTCTGGGCGGCGGTCGCTTCGACTGGTTCTGGCAAGGCCAGGCGAGAGGCGCAACCGGCGACCTGGCGGAATCCTACATCTTCACCCAGCCCTATACGATCAATCCCTTCGCCGTCGGAAATCCCTTTTCCACCGCCAATCGCCAATACACTTTCTTTGCGCCCACACGTTTCGACTCGGCCTTCAGTCCGCGCGTCGGACTTCTCGTCCAGCCAGTTCCCTGGGCGAGCTTCTATGGAAGTTGGACGCAGGCGTTCGGACCGAACGTCAACGCCTCGGTCGGCGTCGACCAGTTCAATCGGCCCTTCGCGCCGGGAAAGAGCGAACAGATCGAAATCGGCGCCAAGGCGGAATGGTTCGAGGGTCGTCTGTTGACGACACTGGCGTTATATAACCTCACGAAGACGAATATTCCGGTGAGGGACATCACATCGCTTGATCCGACCGCGCTCGTCCTGGTCGGCGCAGCGCGCAGCCGAGGCGTGGAACTCGACGCTACGGGCAAGATTCTCGACAATCTCAGCCTGATTAGCAGCTTCACCTATATGGACGTGCGCGTCACCCAGGACAACAACACGGATCCGGCGACCACCACGCTCGGACGCCGCCTGATTGGCGTGCCGCGCTATCAGGGCAGCTTCTGGGCGAAATGGGACATCAAGGAGATTGTCGAGCTCGACGGGTTCAGTCTCGGGTTTGGAGTGTTCGTGGTCGGCAACCGCCAGGGCGACGATCAGAGCACCTTCCAGCTGCCCGGCTATGTTCGGCTCGACGCAATGGCCGCCTATAAGCTTAAGGTTATGGGCAACGATGTGACCGCGCAGCTCAATCTGCGAAACCTCGCCAACACCCGATATTTCGAATCCGTGGACAACAACTTCTCGACGCCAAGACTCAGCATCTATCCAGGCGCGCCGTTCAATGCGATGGGCACGATAAGAGTCACGTTCTAAATGGGCGATGCAAGCATTTCGCTATGGATTAAGAGAAGTCGGACCCCTCTCAGGCGACGCCGACCTATCGCCAGCGCTGCCGTTTAACAGTGCTGGCGACGTCCATGAGTGGGAAGCGTTTGACGGCGTCAGAATGTTCACAAAGAAATATGCCTGCCAGACGCGCAACCGATCAGAACTTCGCAATTGCCCGAGCGCGTTGTTGCGTTGGAGTTCAACGGCTAGACGAACTCAAGGCTAACGCCCTGCTTGGCCCAATTTCTCGTTATAAATGCGCGTTATGGCCAACCGCGCGTCGGCGCCTTCGCTTTGCTCCGTCCAAAAAGCGACGAAACCGTTATTAGACGCCACGAGTCGGGGGTGCGACGCCGACGCCTTCGGCGCCGAAAGACGCCGCGCCGCGGTCCAATGCAGTCCGCCGTCGTTGGATTGCGCCTCGTAAATGGCAAGCGAGCCGTCGTTCGTTTCGGCGTCGATCATGTCCCACACCGCCGCGAGGCGGCCGTCTTTGCTGAGCGCAACGTCGCCATGTGCGGCGCTTTCGTCGCCGAGTTTGAAGGGCGTCGTCCAGCTCCGGCCACCGTCGGCGGACTTCACGTAATAAAAGCCGGCGTCGCCCTTTCTGCGCGTGCCGACGACAGCGTGCATTTCGGTCGAGCCGCCATTGGATTTAATGGCGAGTCCGCCGCCGATATGCGGGCAACCCGGAAAATCCCAACCGAAAGCGCCGACCGTCGCAAGCCGGGTCCATTGCTTTGTCTTGGCGTCCACGACGCCAAGCGCCATGTCGGAGGGCCGCTTGTCGCGATAGAGCACGTAAAAATTTCCCGCCTTGTCGGCGCCTCCGGCGTTCCAACAGCAGGCGCAGGTCACGCCGTCGAGCGTCGAATTCGCCGACCACGTGACGCCGCTATCCAGTGAAAAAGCGTAACGCATCGCCTGCGCGCCTTCGATCGGAACCTTGCCGTCCCGGCTGTCGAGCCAAGCGGCGTGCAGCGTCTTCGCGTCGGCGCCGAGCGTGAAGAAGGAATGCGGGCCTTTTGGCCAATCGGCGGGAGCTGGCGCCGGCGTCCAGCTCTTTCCGCCGTTCGTCGAACGCGACGCGACCATCGGCCCTGCGCCGCCGTGCTTGTTGCCCTCGACCTTGCTGGTCCAGATGGCGACGAGATTCATGCCGCGCGCGACGATGCGCGCATCCGAGCCCCGCATGAAGACGGCGCCGGCGCCCGGTGGCCCTTGCACCTCAATGGCATCGGACCAGTTTCGCCCTGCGTCGGTCGAAACCTGATGCCAGACGCTTGCGCGGCCATCCTGATGTTTGCCGAGTAGGAGATGGAGCCTGCCACCGTCGGCGACGACGTCGAGGCTGACAACGCCATTGGGAATGCGCCTCGCGTGGCCAGCGTGTTCGCCGCCGGCCTGTTTGGCAGAGTCGACCGTGACGGCGGTCGACCGCGTCGGGATGTCTTCAGCCAGCGTAGCCGTCGCGAGCGCGCAAGCTCCGACAATGCTTACGGCTGACAGCATCAATTGACGCGAGAAATCTCCACAATTTATGCGCATGCCGGTCTCCGTCCGCACTGCGCTAAAGGCTAGATCTGCCCGTAGAAATGTCAATTGGCGACCGTTGCTATAATTTATTGGCCGGACTTCTGGGCGAGGCAGCGATAGACGGAGCGGTTGATGCGAGGGTGTAGTACCGACACCGAAGGATAACGAACTGTTGATCGATGTTCGAGGCGAGCTTTTCGGTTTCCATGAAAAGCAAAACCCCGGCCGCAGGAGCGCGCCGGGTCGCAGACGACATGCAGCTTGGAGTTCAACCCGCCTTTTCGTGCGGCCGATAGCCGCCGTGCGATGCGCCTTCAGATGCGTCGAGTCGATCATGATGCGCTCGGGCTTTGGGAGTTTTGACGGCGAGGGTGGCGAAAATCCGGTCGAAGAGGCCAAGCCGGCTCCCGCGAATGAAACGGTTATAGAGTGTCTCGTGCGGCCCTAGCCCTTGGGCGCATCCTTCCATTGCAGGCCGTGCCTGATGATGTAAACAATACCGCTGACGACGCGTCGGTCGTCGACGCGCGGCACGCCATGCGCCGGAGGAAAGAACGGGCGATAAACATCGCGAAGATGGTCCATCTGGCGCAAAGCTCAAACGAAAACAGCCCCAACATTGGGGCTGTTCGCGATGAGTTCACTTGTTCGGTAAAAGTTGGTTGCGGGGGCCAGATTTGAACTGACGACCTTCAGGTTATGAGCCTGACGAGCTACCGGGCTGCTCCACCCCGCGCCAAGAGAATGCGCGACAAGACAAACGCGCCAAAGACAAAAAAGCAGCACGGCGAATGCAGCGCTGCTTCGAACGGTATCGATAAAGAGGATGATGCGCTTCGCAGGCCTGGCGACGACCTACTCTCCCAGGTCTTGAGACATAGTACCATTGGCGCAGAAGCGTTTGACGGCCGAGTTCGGGATGGGATCGGGTCTGATCGCTCCGCCGAAGGCCACCAGGCCGGCGAAACACATCTTTTCGAAGCAAAAGGTCTTTCTATCCGCGCATACCGAGTATGGGCGTCGATAAATGAGAGCGATCAAGCCAATCGAGCTATTAGTACCGGTAAGCTCCATGCGTTGCCGCACTTCCACACCCGGCCTATCAACGTGGTCGTCTTCCACGGCTCTCAAGGGAGAACT
>NZ_JAKFWS010000138.1 GCF_021731785.1 Methylocystis sp. | reverse complement strand
GCCCGCCAGGGTGAAAAGAGTCGGACGCGCGAGCGGCGCTTCGGCGATGCAAGCGACGGCTTCCTCGAAAGTCGCGCAGTTTTCAAACGCATAGCGCAGCAGATGGTCCGGCGGCCAGCCGCCTTCGCTGGAAAAGGCGTCGCGCAGGTTAAGCGCCGCATCATAGGCGAAGCCAAGCGAGCCTTGGGTGCGCCGCTTCATCGGCGCCTGGTTGATCACGGCGCAAAAGCGTCCAGGCGCCATGGCGCTGAGCACGCCCACGGCGCCAGGCCAGGTGGCGTTGTAGAATTCGCCGGCCGCGCCGGATTGCCACGCGATCTCGACAGCTTTTCCCAGACCGTGAAACGGCCAATCGAGCGTGCGCCGCAGCCGCGGCAGACCGCGTTCGTCTTGATAGGCCTGGGTGGTGCAGGCGAAGAGATACGACATGTTCAGCGTCATCGCGCCGGGAAAGCCAAGAATGGCGACGATGTGCTCAAGCTCGGCCCGATAGGCGGAGGCGGAGCGCTTCAGCCAATTCGCCGCCATACGGTCAATTGGCGGAAGACACACGCGGCCCATCGGCGCGACCATACCAAGACAGGCCTTGCGAAGCGCCGCAGCTGCGTCGATCCGCGCCGTCGCATGGGCGACGGGGCCGCCTTCGCGCACGTCGAGGAAGTGAATCGCGTTCATCGTCGTCCTGCTGTCAGAAAACCGTCATTGAACAGATATGGATTTCACATCCGGCTGTCACAATACAGTAAAAATTTAGGGGCCTTCGCCGCGCCGGAAAGGCCGGCGTTCTCACGGCGGCGAATCGGTTACAAAGGACGCGACCTCTTGCTCGTCGAGAAACGAATGTCGGACGCCGTCGCCGTCGCTTTTGACGCATTGAAGTTTCACGCTTCCGCTTTGGCGAGGACGCGAACGCTCGACCTCTTTGCCGAGGACCAGGCGCGGTTCAAGAATTTCAGCGTCAGGCTTGACGATCTGCTCTTCGACTTCTCCAAGCACAGAGTGACGCGCGAGACGATCGCGCTGCTCGTTTCTCTTGCGAAATCGCGCGATCTCGAAGCGCGGCGTGAAGTTTTGTTCTCGGGCGAACCGATCAACGCCACCGAAAAGCGCGCCGCCATGCATATGGCGCTGCGCGATCTCTCCACGCGGCCGCTTCTTGTCGGCGGCGAAGACATGCGGCCGCTGATCGAAGCCGAACGCGAGAAGGTTTTCGCCTTCGCGCGCGCGGTGCGCGCCGGCGAGGTCCGTGGCGCGTCCGGCGCGCCATTCAGCGACGTGATCAATATCGGCATCGGCGGTTCGGACCTTGGCCCGGCGATGGCCTCTCGCGCGCTCTTGCCCTTTGCCGGCGAGGGGCCGCGCATGCATTTCGTCGCCAATGTCGATGGCGCCGATCTCGCCGATACGCTGCACAATCTAGACTTGGCGCGCACGCTGTTCATCATCTCGTCGAAGACTTTCACCACGCAGGAGACGATGGCGAATGCACGAAGCGCGCGCGCGCGCGTCGTCGCCGCGCTCGGCGAAGCTGCGGTGAAAGACCATTTCGCCGCCGTCTCGACCAGGCTCGACAAGGTCGCCGAATTCGGCATCGATCCGACGCGCGTTTTCGGCTTCTGGGATTGGGTCGGCGGACGCTATTCGTTGTGGTCGTCGATCGGCCTAGCGCTCGCCATCGCCGTGGGACCGGAGCACTTCCTGCAGTTTCTGCAGGGGGGACACGACATCGACACGCATTTTCTCGAAGCGCCGCTCCAACAAAACATTCCCGCGCTGATGGGACTTCTCGGCGTCTGGCATCGCAACGTCATGGGTTGCGGCGCGCATGCGGTTATCCCCTATGATCAACGGCTCGCGCGGTTTCCCGCTTATCTCCAGCAGCTCGACATGGAGTCGAACGGCAAGTCGGTGACGCGCGACGGCGCGCCTGTCGATTATGCAACCGGCCCGGTGATTTTCGGCGAACCCGGCACCAACGGCCAGCACGCGTTCTTCCAGCTGCTGCATCAGGGAACCGACATTGTTCCGATCGACTTCCTGGTTGCGGCCGAACCCACCGCCGCCGACGAACATCATCACGAATTGCTGTTCGCCAACTGCCTGGCGCAGGCCGAAGCTTTTATGCGCGGCAGGACCGTAAAGGAAGCGAAGGCGCAATTGCGCGGGCAGGGGCTCGGCGAAGAAGAGGTCGAGCGCTTAGCGCCTCACAAGACGTTTCCGGGCGATCGTCCATCAAGCGTGCTGCTCTATCGCCGGCTCGATCCGCGCGCGCTCGGTCGACTCGTCGCGCTTTACGAGCACAAGGTCTTCGTTCAGTCGGTGATCTGGGACATCAATCCCTTCGACCAATGGGGCGTCGAACTGGGCAAGGAGCTTGCGAACCGCCTTGCGCCGATCGTCGAGAACAAGGACGAGTCGACGCAAGGACTCGACGCATCGACGGCCGGGCTGATCGCGTGGCGGCGAGACCGGATTTGAGGTGAATGCATGAGCAGCGCGCTAGATCAAAGCCAGGACAATGAGCGACTCAAATTTGACGTTGAATTGAAAAAGCTGAGCATTGAGCAGCAGAAGCTAAAATGGATGGCTGCATCGGTGATTGTAACGCTCTGGGCTGCCATAGGGACGGTCGCCTATGGGTTTTGGAGCACCAAGAAAAGCGCCGAATTAAACTTCCAACTCGAAGTCGCAAAGGCGGTCAGGAACGAAAAGGGTCCGGTCGAAGCCGAGGCTCGCGCCCGATACTATCAGGCAATCTTCCCTGGTCGACTACCTGTCGATTTCTTCAAACAAGAAGAACCGTTCAAGTTTGACTCGGTCGAAGGCGACGCGCGAATGGAATACTTTAAAGTGATCGCTTCAAAAAATTACAGCCCGAACGAGCTTCTCGATCTCTGGAGAATTCTCTTTCCCGGCGACGAGTGGACAAAAAACGACGAAGTCCGTGAGTCAATAAATAAGCTGGACAAGAAAAATAATAAGGCACGCTAAACCGCCTTCGCCGCCAAAATGCTCGTCAGCGTAGGCAGCGCGTTGTCGAGCAACCGAAACTGCCCGAATTCCGCTTCACGCAACAGCGCCTCGATCGCTTCGACGCGGCGCGGCTCGCCGCGGCCCATGGCGAGCGTATAGAATCCGTAATAGGCGTCGAGCGGCTCGGCGCCCTTGACGCCCGACATGCCTTCGATGATGAGCAGCGTCGCGCCGGGCGCGAGCGCCTTGCGCACATTGCGCAAGAGTTTTAACGCCGAAGCGTCGTCGTGGTCATGCACGATGCGGATGAGCGTGGCGACGTCAGCGCCTTCGGGTAGAGCGTCGTTGAGGAAGTCGCCGCAGTAAATCTCGGTTCGCGCGAGCAGGCCTGCCTCTTCGAGCCGTTTGCGCGCGCGCTCGGCGACAGCGGGCAGGTCGAACAGCGTCAGTTGCAGGCATGGCGCGCGGGCGCCGGCGGCTGCGAGAAACGCGCCTTCGCCGCCGCCGATGTCCAAAAGCCGCCGATGACGCGACATATCATAAGCGTCGAGCGCTTCTTCAGCGACCATCGGCTGCGTCGCGGCCATCAGCGTGCTGTATGGCCCGACCTGCTGCGCCGAGAGCGTTTCAGGCGCGCGCCCGTCCGAATAGGGCCAATAATCGGCGAGTCCGCCACGCTTTTCTTCGCGCAGCAGCGCGACCGGATCGGTAAGATCGGCGTAAAACAGCGGCTGGTGTTCAACGATGGCGAGCGCCGCGCGATTGCCGGCGAAGGCGGCGCCGAGCAGCCCGAGGCCATATCCGCCGTCACGCCGTTCAACGAGATTGAGCGACGCAGCCGCCTCAAGCAGGCGGCGAGTCGCGGGTTTGGAAAGCGCGAGTCTCGTCGCGAGCGCGTCGAGGCTCAACGGTCCGTCGCGCAACATTTGGAAGAGTTTGAGTTGCGTGCAGGCGACGAGAACCTGCGAATAGACGAAGCCGGCGGCGAGATCGAACCCGGCGCGCGCGCCGCGCCGCGCCAAAGGCCGCGTGATGCGGTTCTTCAACGCCCAGCGCTGAAATCGCGGATCGGCGATGAGCCTATCGCGCCGGCTTCGCAATCGCTCCAGCCATTGGTCGAGTAATGTCACGACAATCCCTAGTAGAGCGTTTCTTTGGATCGACTCATATCATGCCGCGATGTCGATCTTGTAAGTCCAGGTATGAACGACAGGCTCACGGTTAACGTCGTCGATTGCCTCAATGATTCGATCCTTCAACTCCTGTTTGGACGCGACGCGGATATGGCGAAGTGCCGATCGCGCGAGC
>NZ_JAKFWS010000106.1 GCF_021731785.1 Methylocystis sp. | reverse complement strand
GATCCAGGATTACAATTATACCGCGACGAAGGAAGCGATCGCGCGCGCCGTCAAGGGCGAGCCGAAGGCCTCCGAAGTCGTCGCCAAGCGCAACGAAGCCAAGCACCCCTTCGCGCCGAACTGAGCCGCGCGAAGAACATGCGCAGCGGGGAGTTCGAGGCTTCCCGCTCGCGCCGTCGACCGACGCGCGCCGATGCGGCGATGTGGCCGCGCAATCCGGCAGAGTTTGAAGTCTGGCGCGCTGTGGCGGTCGCCAGTAGAAATTCCGTCTTCCCTTAGGGAAGGCGCAACGAGGAAAAAGGGCACTCCGCGCGCGAACGTCTAAAGACGCCGCAGGGACGCGCAGGCACCGGAAGGGATGGGATCATGGCTTCGTTCTTTGAGAAAATACTGGGCGCGCTTTTTCCGAAGCCGTCGTCCAGCTTCACCTCCAGCAGCGCCAAAACCAGCGTCGGCGAATCGCTGATCGGCGACGGCAATGAGGTCGCGCATATCGACCTGATCATGGGTCCGCGCGGCTCGGCGGCCGAAAAGGCCTTCGCCAACGGCCTCGTCAACAACAAGGACGGCTTTACCACCCTCCTCGCCGTCGTTGCGCCGAACCTGTTGGTGAAGCCCTATACGATGATGTTCAACAAGGTGACCATCAAGAACGCCAAGCAGGCCGTTCAGATGTTCGGTCCGGCGCAATATGGCGTCGCCAAGGCCGTCGCCGACAGCGTCGCCGAGGGCGTCATTCCGATGAGCCAGGCCGACGACCTGTTCATCTGCGTCGGCGTCTTCATCCATTGGGACGCCAATGACGATCAGAAAATCCAGGACTTCAACTACTCCGCGACCAAGGAAGCCATCGCCCGCGCAATGAAGGGCGACCCGACCGCGCGCAACGTGCTCTCGGCCCGCGTCACCGCGAAACATCCCTTTGCCGCCAACTGAGCGGCGGCAGATCGCTTGCCGAAGGAGCCAAGGGAGCCTCAGGGCTCCCTTTTTTTTGCTCTGGCGTGAAGCGGTCGAGGTCGGCCCGCGTCAGACTGCCGTCGTGCAGCGCCGTCGCGATGAGCGCGCCAGCGGCGCCGATCGCTTCGAGGCGGGCAAGATCGCGCCCGTCGCGAACGCCGCCGGCCGCATAGACGCGCCGATCGCCTGCGCGCGCGATGATATTTGCAAGGCGGTCAAAATCCGGCCCGGCTCTGACGCCGACTCGCGTAAGCGTCATCACGATGACCCGATGCGGCCACAGCCGCTCGCAATCGATAAGCGCCGGGGGACCCAAAAAAACATCGTCACGAAAATCGAGAGAAAGAATGACGTCGGGATCGTCTTTCGCGACGGCCATGGATTCCCCATCACACAGGGTTTCGCTGCCGATCACGCAATCGATGCGCGGCACGCCGCGCCAGTCGCAAGATTTAGCGCCGGCGTCGATCATGAAGCGCAGCGCGGGAAAGCATTCGGTCAGTGCGCGGATGTCGCGGCGGTTGTCGCCGTTTCCCTCGATCGCGTCGAGATCGGCGACGTACATTTTCTCGAAGCGATGAACCGTCATAAAACCGGCGACGACATCGGCCGGCGCGCTCGTCGCCGCAAGCGGCGATGAGATCGGCTTGTAGCTAATGCGGTCGCCGGCGCGGGCGCGCATGACCGCGCCGTTGCGAATATCGATGACGGGAATGATCTGCATGGGGCATTATAGCGCGTCGCGCTCCTGCGGCGCTCGGCGGACTTCATGACCTATCGCAGCCTGGTTCTCGCTCTCGTTTCACTCGCATTCGCCCAAATCGCGACGGCGCACGCGCAGCAGCAGCAGCAGAGCCAGCCCGATTGGCCCTGTCGGCAGGTGCGCGTGCCCGAACTCGCAGTCGCCAGCGTCTGGACCGGCCCGCCGCTCGATGAGCCCATGAAACATTGGCGCGAGGACCAAACGCTGGCCGATCTGGTGGTCCGCGTTTCAGAGCGTCGCACCCCGATGGACGAGGCCGGGCAGCTCATCGCGCAATTCGCCAACGCGGCCGGCGACAGGCGCAAGGAGCGCCTGACAATGCTATTCGCCGGCGTCTACGAGCGCATGAACGACGAGCGGCACGACGTCGTCAACGGCCTCGATCGGTTTGGGCGACGCCTGAAAGACATGGCGGGGAAGGCGCGCGAGGAAACGCAGACGCTGCGCGACCTGCAGGATCGAAAGCCGCCAGACCCCGAAGCGATCAGGAAGGCGAGCGAAGCGCTGCAATGGCGTTTTCGGCTCTTCGAGGAGCAGCGGCGCATGGTTGGCTATGTGTGCGAAAGCCCGGCTCTGATCGAGCAGCGTTTCGGCGCGCTCGCGCGCATAATCCAGCAGAAGATGGAATAAGCGGCGGAACCCGATTGATCCGTTTGTTTGGCGTGTCATTCCGCTAGGCCAACGGCCCGACCGGGAATCCAGAAGCGATCAGAGAATCGCTGGCCTTACTCTGGATTCCCGATCGCTTCGCTCTGGCGGAGCGTCGGAAATGACAGCCCCAGCTCTCAATCGAAATCGCGCTTTACTCGCGCGGCTCGGGCTGGCGCTCCTCGACCGGATGCCCCGCTTGCTCCCAGGCGTCGGCGCCGGGCGGATACCACAGCACATTCGTATAGCCGAGCGTGAGCGCGCGTTTCGCCGCGTTCCACGACGCCCAGCAATTGGTGCGGCAATAGAACACGAGCGGCTTCGACTTGTCGCCGCCGCTCGCGCGCGTCAATCCTTGTTCGAAATAACGCGCCAGCGGCTCGGAGAGTTCGCCAAAGCCGGTGTCTGGAAGCCAGATGCTGCCAGGGATGTCGAAGCGTTTGGGATCGCGCCACACCGCGTTCTTGGGCAGCCCCTCGGGCTTTGGCGGACGCGACAGCGCGTCGATGAAGACCGCTTTCTTCCCGCTCCACAACTCGAACGCCTGCGGCGTGTCGAGCACCGTCGCGCCTTTAAGCGTTGCGGGCGTCGGCGCGTGATAATCGCCGAGGCGATAGGTTTCCGGCTCCGGCGGCGCTTGCGCGATAGCCGGCGATGCGCAAAGCGCGAAGGCTGCGGAAAGGGCGACAACGCCGCGCGCCAACGGGTTCGCCCAATTCATCGCGCAACCGTGATCTGATGTCCCGACTCGTCGAGCAGCGGGACGCCGTAATCGAGAAGGATGCGTTCCAGCTCGGCCTTGTTCTGCGCGACCAGCGTATTGAGCTCGCGCTTCCAGTTCTGATCGGCGTGGCGAACCCCGAAGCCGATGCGAAACGCCATGCGGGCGCCAGCCGTCTCAGGCAGCAGAGTCACATTCAGCTTTTCGCTCGAATGCTTGGCGTAGTAGCCGGCGATCGGTCCCCACAGCAGCGCAATGTCGATCTCTCCCTTCTCGAGATCGTGGATCATTGCGGCGCCCGAAGATTCAACGCGCGTGTCGACCATCAGCGGATAGGGCTTGACCGACGCCATCAAGCCGTTCATCGCCAGCACATTGCCCGGCGGCGTATTGGCGACGAGACCGATGCGATGCGGCTTTTCCTTCAGTCGAGGATCGTCGAGCGATTTTACGCCGTCGAGTTCCGAGCCCGCGCGCGTGACGATGGCGTAGGTCGTGCGGTAATAGGGATTGGTGGGTTGCACCAAGTCATTGCCTTGCGGCATGCCGAGGATGACGTCGCAAAGATGCGCATTTAGCGTGTTGCGCACGAAGCCGGTCGCGCCCGGATAATAGGAATAGGCGAGACTCTTGCCGCTCTTCTTTGCCAGGAATTCGGCGATGCGGTTCTCGAAGCCTTCGCCCTTATCGTTTGAAAAGGGAAGATTGTTCGGATCGGCGCACACGCGCAGCGTCTTGGGATCGACGAGTTCGATCGAACCCTGGTTGTCGTCGCCCTTGGCGCCGAAGTCCGGCCCCATATGTTGTGCGAAGGCAGGCGCCGCCGCAAAGAGGATTGCGGCGGCGTGAGCCCGGAAAAGCGCAGCCAAGCCGCGCCGGCGATGTTTGAAGCCGATCATGCGATCGTTTCGACGCCCTTTACTTCTGAGCCATGCACTCGGCCTCGGCCTTGGCGAAGGCTTCGGGGCGATCCTCTTTCTTGCCCGGACGGCCGGGCTCGATCGCACCGGTCGAGAGCGCGCGCAGATACACATATAGGTCGTCGATATAGCAGGCGGCGTTCTTGTTGTCGGCGAAAGCCGGCATGACGCTGTTGCCGTTCTGGCGGCCGCCGATGACGATGCCGGCGAATTCCGCGTAATTGAAACGCTTCACCGAATCCTTGAGCGCCGGCGCATAGGTCGAGCCGCCGCCGTTCGGACCGTGGCAGAC
>NZ_JAKFWS010000015.1 GCF_021731785.1 Methylocystis sp. | reverse complement strand
CGGCATCGAAATCTTCACGCAATCGCACCGCTGCCGCCATGACGAACCTCCCTCGGTTCGCCAATAAGAATCAGACATTTGCCGATTCGGGAATCCGAGGTGAGTCAGACTCACGGCAGGTTGGTATAAGCTAGCGCAAAGATCGCGCTGATCCGCTTTCTGCTGGCCATTCTGACGTCGCCGTTCAAGTCGAAAAGCCGGCTTGAAGCGGAGAACGCGGCGCTCCGGCAGCAGCTGGTTGTGCTGCAACGGAAGGTGAAAAGCCGAGTAGCGCTTTCAAACGGCGACCGCCTCTTCTTCGTCCAACTTTACCGATGGTTTCCGTCGATCCTCGAGGTCCTGACGATCATCCAGCCTGAGACATTGGTGCGCTGGCATCGGGCCGGCTTTCACCGTTATTGGCGCTGGACGTCACGGCGACGCGGCGGACGGCCGCGGATTCACACGGAGCTGCGGGCGCTGATCCGGCAGATGAGCGTCGAGAACCGGCTGTGGGGCGCGCCGCGCATTCATGGCGAATTGCTGAAGCTCGGATTCGAGGTTTCCCAGTCGACGGTCGCCAAATACATGGCCAGACGACGAGGACCGCCAAGCCAAGGATGGCGCGCCTTTCTCGCCAACAATGCGCCGCATATCGCTGCAATGGATTTGTTCGTTGTGCCGACCATCGGTTTCGCCCTGCTTTCTGCTTTTGTGATCGTCCGGCTCGACTGGCGAACCCTTGTCTGGACCGTCACCAGACATCCGACAGCGGACTGGATTGCGCGTCAGATCACCGAGGCTTTTCCGTGGGATGAGGCTCCGCGCTATTTGATCCGTGATCGGGATGGCGTCTTTGGCGTCGTCGTCACCCGTCGGCTACGCGCCATGGGCATACGAGACAAGCCGATTGCCCCTGCGTCGCCCTGGCAGAACGCTTTCGCCGAACGGTTGATCGGGTCGATCCGCCGCGAGTGCGTCGACCAACTCCTTGTCTTGGGCGAACGGCATCTGCGTCGGATTCTGCGATGCTACGCGCATTATTACAACGAAGTGAGGACGCATCGGTCGTTAAACAAAGACGCGCCGATCTCTCGCGCCGTTCAGTGGATTGGAGCCATCAAATCGCACGCCGTCCTCGGCGGACTCCATCACCATTACGTCCGGATATAGTTTTCAGCACACACACGACGGCATGGTGCGAACCTCGCTTTTTGAAGCGGCCCATATCATGCTGACGCGAGCGATTCGCTTTTCGAGCTTGAAACGCTGGGCGCTCGCGAGGCGCTTGGGTTGATCCCTATCCCCCGCTCGATAAGCTCGACGTCGAAGAAGGTAAGCCTGGTATATCTTTACGACAGCTTCGTCAGTTGGCGCTTTAACGCCAAGAAACTCACAAACATGTGAGAGCGGTTTAGTCCGTTGACTCATTTTTCATATATGGCGATAGCGCCGTAAGCGGAAGCAACTCTTTGCATCGCCCATACCATTATGTCGGCCCCGGTGACGTGGCCAAATTTTCCTCTCCATCCTTCAGCTAATGCCTGCCAGTGTCGTTGCTGTGATCTTGCCATTTCTGCGCGATAGCCTTCGGAGAATTTGGGCCTTAGAAGAGAACGCATCATAAGAAACATTTGCCTTAGGTTGACCAGAGCCACTCGCTCTTCCTGCGAAATAAATGACAACCCTAAGCGCCGCCCAATTTCGAGTTCAACCTCTTCTTCTGCTACAGCGCGTTCTTTATAAAACTCTAATAATATTTGTTGTGTCGACCTGGGGGCACGACTCACGCTATTGGCTGGGATTGAACCGTCCTCAAAATTCGTCCCAATGCCACTGGAAGGGTAGCCGATGTTTATCCTGCTGTTATAAATAGAATAGTCACCAGTTTTGAGCCCCGTGATGAACGCGTCCTCAAGTTCTTTCTCACGCTTACGCAAGTCTTCATTTTCATAGTCGCGCCGTAATTCATATTGCCGTTCGGAGGATGGATTGCCGTCGTCCTCGTCGCTCATAGTTGCGCCGTCCTCTGCATCCGGCATTCGCCAGATAGCCACATCTTCCAGCCCAAATCTGCGACGGTTGGGCATTGTTGGCAAGCCTGAACGACACAGCGCAGTTTGACCGGCCTTGGAGCGGGCCAACTCCTCGCCCAGGCGCCCAAGAATGTTGCGTTTCCAGTTTTCGCGACGCAATTCTCCTGTGGTTTGCAGCGAACACATTGCAATCGAACGCCTTACGCGGACGACGCGGACGGAGGCGGCCGAAGTTCCGCGATCATGTGCAGGATGTCGGCGAAGATGTTTTTCCGAACGGCGACCTCCGCCAGTTGGAACGCGACGTAGCGCCGTGGCTGTCGACCTTCGCGCCGATCTTGATCAGCTATTCGCGCAGCGTCGTCATCGACCAGTCTTTGATCGGCTCCGGCGTCGCCAGCGTGCGCAGGAAATTTCCGAGATCATAGGCGTGCGCGTGAAGTTGTAGACGGACGGCGTTGGCGGCGAACGAACGGCACGACAGTCGCGTCCATTTGATCGCGGCTTTGCCCTCCTTGATCTGAACAATTTCTGCCCTGGTCTCCCTTCATCGGGTGGATGGCGGCAGGTTCAAACATGGAATCGACAGCTGCGATCGCGGCTTCCGACATCGACTGCTCCTCATCAAAATTGTCTGCCGGCGAACCGGCGCTTCAGCCGCGACCGGATGACGATCGCTGCGATATTCAGAAACGCAATTACCGCGATCAGAAGGCAGGTGGTGACGAAAACCATGGGCTTGCCGGCTTCCGAATTGCGAGATTGGAACCCCACGTCGTAGATATGAAAGCCGAGGTGCATGAAACTGCGTTCCAGATGCACGAAAGGGAAGTAGCCGTCGAACGGCAACGTTGGAGCGAGCTTGACGACGCCGACCAGCATCAATGGCGCCACTTCTCCAGCGCCCCGAGCCATGGCCAGAATAATCCCAGTCATTATTCCCGGCATGGCGCGCGGAAGAACGATGTTCTTGATCGTTTGCCACTTCGATGCGCCACAGGCGAGCGAACCCTCGCGCATCGACCGTGGCACTGCAGCGAGCGCCTCCTCTGTCACAACAATTACGACCGGAACCGTCAGCAGAGCCAGCGTCAGCGCGGACCAGAGGATCCCGCCGGTCCCGAAAGTCGGCGCCGGGAGCCGCTCGGGGAAGAACAAATCATCGATATGGGCGCCGATGCCGTAGGCGAAGAAGCCGAGTCCGAAGACGCCGTAAACGATCGACTGATGATCTCGAAAATTGACGGGAACCATCCATAAAGCTGGACGAAGAAGAGGCGGTCGCAGTTCGCAATCGCTACTCGGCCTTTCACCTTTCGTTGCAACACAACCAGCTGCTGCCGGAGCGCAGCGTTCTCCGCTTCAAGCCGACTTTTCGACTTGAACGGCGACGCCAGAATGGCCGGCAGAAAGCGGATGAGCGCGATCATGTCGCCAGCTTAGCCAATTCACGACCTCCCTCAACCCCGGATGAACTTTTTCAACACACACAGCATCTGCGTCGGATTCTGCGATGCTACGCTCATTATTACAACGAAGTGAGAACGCATCGGTCGTTAAACAAGGATGCGCCGATGTCTCGTGCCGTTCAGCGAATTGGAGACATCAAATCGCACGCCCTCCTCGGCGGACTCCATCACCAGTACGGCCGGATTTGGTTTTCGGCACACACAGGCTTACCCAGTAAGCCATGTTCGCCCATCACCCGCCGCACGCGTCGGGGACTGGCGCGAACGCCGGCGACCCGAAGCCGCGCCCATAGCTTGCGGTAGCCCAGCCCTCGCCGTGAAAACCGGACTCCGCGATAAGACGGCGGATATGGTCAGCCAGTTCCGCGTCCGAACAAGCGCCGATCGGGCCTGGCCGGCGTCGTGGGGCCAAAACGCACAACCCGAGTCGGCGCCGGAGCCGCACAGCGGAAAAATTTGTTCAGCCGTCGACCTTAATCACCAATTTATTGGTTCGTGTGTTTATGACCACGACATCGGCCGATCGTTCCGTTCCTTTGACTTTTCTGGCGACCGCAACAGCGTCGCGGACATCATAGAACCGGTCGTGCAAAACCTTGTCGACGCGGACTTCAAAGGGACATTCGACGAGCTTCGTCGGCGTTTCTGCGTTCATGAGCTGCGATAGAGATACCCTTGGCGGGCTGTGAGCAAGGTTTCCCGGTTGCGATCTCGTTAGCCGATAGCTCTTTCTCAAAGCGGCCGCGACCTGCTGAAGCCTACGTCGACGCTAAGACCGTCGTCAGCGCCCACGCTTCGTCTTCGCGACAGCCTTGGCGTCGTC
>NZ_JAKFWS010000020.1 GCF_021731785.1 Methylocystis sp. | reverse complement strand
ACGAGATCGCCGGCAAGGGGTTGAGCATTGCCGCCCTTGGCAACCCGTGAAAGCCATATACAAGGATCGCATTCACAACCGATTTCAAATCGGTTTCACGTGGACGCCGGTGGCGACATTGGCTCAAACAATGCCCACTCAGCAGACTTGCGTAACGCAGTCTGTCACGCCGATATTTCCACTGGGTGATTTTTGTCCAGACCATCATGATCCCTCAAAATCTGGTAAATGCGAAGGAATAACCACTGACTGAAATCAATCAATAGTTTTGGTCAGCTGCAAAGATTGCTATTCGACTTCGTCCCTCTCTCCATTTTTTTGAGGGGCGCATAGCAGCGGTATGCCGAACATGCTTGCGAACCATGTAATAACGGCGGCGAGCAGGTTGCCCCACCACGGATTCCCAAGTGCGAACCCAGCTGCCAGAACAGTCGCCGCGAGTAGGCTGGTGAACTTCAGAAATTTGCCGGTGAATGCACGTTGGTCGGCAAGCTCATTGGCAAATTCATTGTTTTCGGGGGTGCTGGGAGTGACAGCGCTCTGGCTTACCGAGACTCTAATTACACCGTCTATCGATCCCGCCACCAACCAAACAGCTGCAAACCACCAATTGCGATGGATGACGCCAAGGAGAAGCTCTGCCGCGCAGCTAACGAAGAAGAATCCAAGAAGGTGATTCAGTCGTCGATGAGCTTCCGAATACGTGGCGATCATCGGTGCACCCAAGGACCTCCGTCTCCGATGCGACCTCGCTCTCTGGCGAAAAAGGTATGTGAGTTCGTGAGAGAGGCTTCCCAAAATCAGATATATTGTTCTCTGTTATTGCGTTTCATCGGGCGCGGGGGACGCAGCGCCTCCTTTCCCTGACAATCCTTCTTGAGAGCGAGCCGGCCGAGAAGCCTGACTGCTACGGGGGTCAGGCCGACTGGGAACTTCGGCTTCGGTCGACTCGAAGGCCTTGCGACGCACGAACTCAGTCACCCCGACGTCGGACCGGCTGGGCCGAGAAATTCCGGATCAGGTCAGGCTCCACGTCGGCCAGGCCGCTTAGTGCGCCGATCATCCGCCGTCCGTGCTTATGGAGGTGTCCGTCCATGGTTCTGCGAGCTCCAGGACTGCCCCCACTCCCACGATGCATTTGACGATCGCGAACGACTCGAAAAGTCGAGCGGGCGTTCGATCCTGGTCACCACCGCAGCGTCGCCAGAAGCACGGAACTTGAGAAGCTCCCCAAATCCTTGCAATCCGCCTTCGCGCCCGAAACTTTCTCCCGATGGATGATCGCGCAGCCAGCGGTCTTCAGTTGTTCGAGCCGTGCTTCGGGGTTCGCCGCACGGTCGAGACGCGGGCGAAACCGAGCCCGTTACCTTTGGTGTTACAGTACTCGTGAAATGGCCTGGATGCCCTTAATTCCCGTTCCGAACCGAGCGATAGCGTCGCGGTGCTTTTCCAGCCCGCCATAAGCTGGCGGCTCCTTCATCGCCAACGCAACATTGCTCTGGTCGGTGGAACCGGCCCGTCGGCCTTGAGTTCGAAGGCGGCCCCGGATGTGCAGTGAATCCGCTGCCCGTCTTTATATTTTTATCCACTCTGAAACACACGGCTCAGCAATCTGTGGATCACGGCGTGACGGACAAAACGAGGATTGTTATCTCGCTCCCCCATGAGGTGCGCTCTGGCCGACCTGTAGCTCAGCTCAGAACAATTCGGGGCACGTTCGACCGTCCCCCCAGTGGATATCGCCCTAAATGGGCTTGAATGAGTACGGGGGTTGAAATGCACAACTTCTTTCGAACGCTCGCCCCGGAGCAATTCGATGCGAAAGTCGAAATTCACGCCGATGGAAGTTACACCTATTCTTACGATGGCGTCCCGCCTGCGCTGATACAGTCAGAACGAGGGTGCCCGGATGCGCACATGGAGGCGCAACTCAATGACGCCACCGTTCAGTTGCGTCATGAGGGTTTTCGAAAAGCCGACTATCTGGGCCGGAGGCGCTATGCGGTTATCTTGGAGCGCTCTCGCGCCAAGGGGGAATCGTCGTTCTTCCCGTCTCGCGAAATGAAGGTGTTCAGGCCGCGACCTGACGGCGCCATCGCAATTGGAGGTTCCCGTCCGAACGCAACTTCCCCGTGTCAACTCACTGGGACGAACGCGTAAATCGACGGCACGCTCATCGTGGCTCTGCATAGAGGCGTCGAAGTTCTTAAGCATAATGCGCAAAGCAAACTGTCGGCTGATGGTCTATTCGCCGGTTACCAATGGCGTATCAAATCGCCCGACACCGATCCTTTCATGATCGTCCGGCCAGTACGGTAGGTCGCACAGCCCATGGCATGCGCTGTGCCGCGGCTTCCGCCATGGCCGTCTTAACCCTTGCTGTACCTCGGGCCACTCCTGCGGCAAACGGGGAAGAGCATGCGCGCAGTCGCCAGCGCCGCTCATTGATGCATCCTCATAGATTCTGCGACGTCAGTCGCTAGATTTGTACCTTATGCCTTTCAAAAATGACTGTCGGGGAGGTGCGCCATGAAGTTTCTTACTGGTTTCGTGACAGCGTTCATCGTCAGCGCGCTCGGCGCTTTTCTCGTCATCGTCAGCGGCGTTTACAACGTCGCCGCAACCGCGCCTCACACGGCGTTGGTGCGCGTCATTTTGAATTGGACCATGCGTAATTCGGTGCGCGTCCATGCGGGGAACGAGTTGCGGGAAACATGGAGCGAGGATCAGGCGAGAAAGGGATTTAAGAATTATGACGACATGTGCGTCATTTGCCACAGCGCGCCGGGGAAAGAGCGCAGTTACATCAGCAAAGGCCTGCGACCGGAGCCTCCGAACCTCGCCGAAACTTCAGAGCGATGGAGCAGCGCGGAGCTGTTTTGGATCATCAAGAATGGCGTCAAAATGACCGCAATGCCCGCATTCGGGCCCACGCATCAGGACGAGCAGATATGGAATATCGTGGCCTTCGTTCGGCGCCTACCTCGACTCTCCGCCGAACAATTCAAGGCGATGGAGGCCGAGATCGGAAAATCCTCAGAGAATGAGCAAGATCACCATCACCAATAAGTGGCCGGGAAAGCCGACTCGAAGAAAGATGAAATCGCAAGTCGAAAGAATTTGGCGTAGGCGCTGCTATAGTCCAGCAAGATTGAAAGGGGAAAGTTGGGCGCTAATTCTCGACGGAGCCTCGAGAAGAAAAAATGCTGCTATCCCGCAAAAGACGAGTTTTGCTGACCCTCGCGGTCGCAATCAGCGTTGTTTCGCCGATTGGAAATAGCTTCCGAAGCGACGCTTCGATCGCAAGCGTCGTTGTTCGAGACATCCATGTAGCCTTCAAGGAATGGCGCGTGCCAACCTCCGGCTCGCACCCGTACGTTTCTCTCGCAACGAGCGATAGGGCGATCTGGTACACTAGGCAGATGGGCAACCTCCTCGGTCGTCTCGATCCTGAGATCGGACAGTTTCGCGAATACCGCTCGATCACGACTCGTTATGTCGCCCGTGATGATTTAAATTTGCGCGCGTCTGGCGCGCAAGGAACGGGACTCACTCGAACGGTTCGGAGATTCCCACGGGGTCTGTATGGACAACATGCAGGCGTTCGTTGGCAAACTGTCAGCTTTGAGCAGTTCCGCCTTGGCGGACGCGTTCTTAAAGGATTACGGCAATGACTTCCACCAACAAGGTCGGCGACGAGAGAACGGGTGAGAGCTCGCTCTCTTCCCTCGTGCAAGCGGGCGCCGACGTGAGCGTCATTCCGGCGGCCTCGGCTGAAGCGAAAAGCGATTCGTTCGCCAGTTTCCTTGCCTACCAGTACGATGTTATCGAACGGGGCATTCTCTTTTGGGACACGTTGCGCCAGCGCGCAGACAATTTTCTCGAACACGAACGGCTTGGCCTGCCGGCCCTCCTCAACTTCAAATGGGAGCTGCTCCTCGACGCGCGCGCCTTCGAGAAACCGGCCAATTACGCGCTGCTACGCATCACCGAGGCACAGGGTTGTCGCGCAAGCGACTGCGTCAACGAGGAAAAGGCGCCCGTCATAATTGTCGACCCACGCGCTGGCCACGGGCCAGGCATCGGCGGATTCAAGCGCGAGTCCGAAGTGGGAATGGCGCTGCTCGAAGGGCATCCGGTCTATTTCGTGATCTTCTTTCCCGAGCCTTGCGACGGCCAGACCCTCGCCGACGTGCTGCACGCGCTGCGGCGCTTCGTCGAACAGATCGCGAGGCGCCATCCCGGCAAACGACCGGTGCTCTACGGCAACTGCCAGGCCGGCTGGGCGATCGCCTTGCTTGCGGCCGACTGCCAGGGCCTCGTTGGACCCGCCGTTCTTAATGGATCGCCGCTGTCCTATTGGGCAGGGGAATCGGGCGTCAACCCGGCGCGACTCG
>NZ_JAKFWS010000027.1 GCF_021731785.1 Methylocystis sp. | reverse complement strand
ACGGTTTCGCTCTACATGATGCCGAGGCAGGGTCGGCCATTGCAGACCTGGAACAGTTTCCTTCGCAATCATGCGGAGGAGATTGCATCGATTGATCTCTTTGTCGTTCCGACGATTGCCTTTCGGCGGCTCTTCGCATTTGTTGTTCTTGGCCACCGACGGCGGCGGCTACTGTGGTTTGCGGTGACCCAGCACCCAACGGCGGAGTGGTTGGCGCGGCAAATTACCGAAGCAATTCCTTGGGACACGGCGCCCAAATATCTCATCCGTGACAATGACAGAGCATTTGGCGGAGCGTTTAAGGCCCGTGTGCGAGCAATGGGAATCCGGGATCGGCCCACCTCGTTCCGCTCGCCCTGGCAGAACGGCTATGCTGAACGCTTGATCGGGTCGGTCCGGCGCGAGTGCACTGATCATATGATCGCGTTCAACGCGGAACACCTTCGATGAATCCTTGCGAAATACGCCATCTTCATAACATGATCGGCCTCGAAGGCCTTGTCGACATACCGGAAATCACCCGCGACGGCCTTACGCTCCTTGCCGGCAAATCCGAGACGCGCAAGCGCGCGTGACAAAAATCGAGAAGCGCATTCAGGCTTGGCATCGGGAGAGCTACCCTTCCACGCTCGCCGGGCCATCATGCGGCTCTATATCAGGGAAGCCGCGCGACTTGCAGTCGAGATAACACGCCGCGATAGAATTTCCCAGTCCGGCGAAAGCCGATCGAACGTTTACGAAAACTTGTGCTGGAGCGTGAGTCCGGAATTCAATGATGCTTTCGCGCGAGCTCAGCGTGTTAACGTGTCAATACCATTTCAGGATCTGCCGGCGCAGCCCAGGGACGCCCAAAGACAAAAGAGCGTTCGGGCGCTTAGAAAAATTGGATCTGGGAGGACGTCATGACTAGCAGGAATATTATCACTGCCGCCACCGTAGTGGTAGTGTTCTGTACGCAACCGGGTTATTCAACGGCCAAAAAGCAACAGCTCGGAAGCGTGCATTTCCAGACGTCATGTAGGCCCGCAGCACAAAAGCTGTTCGATCGCGGGATGCTCTATCAGCATTCATTCTGGTACAGCGCCGCGAAACGCACATTCGAGGACGTGCTCAAAGCCGATTCGGAATGCGCCATCGCCTATTGGGGCATTGCGCTGAGCTATCTGTATAATCCGCATGCGCCTCCACCGCCGGATGATCTTCCACTCGGTCTTGACGCCGTTCAAAAAGGCAAAGCATTGCGCGCAAAAACGCAGCGCGAGCGCGACTATCTCGATGCGATCGCCGCGATGTACATGGATTACGACAAGGTTGATCATCGCACGCGCGTCCAGAACTATCTCAAAGCGGAGGAACAGGTGGCGCTGCGTTACCCTACGGATGACGAAGCTCAGATCGCTTACGCGATTACGCTCAATGTGGCTGCGTCACCTGGCGACAAGACTTACGCCAACCAACTCAGAGGAGCAGCGCTGCTCGAACCCATCTTCAAGCGGCAGCCGCAACACCCCGGTGTCGCGCACTATCTCATACATCTCTACGACTATCCGGCGATCGCCGAGAAAGGTCTCAACGCGGCCAGGCGTTATTCGAAGATCGCGGCGGCGGCGCCGCACGCGCAACACATGCCGTCTCATATCTTCACGCGCACGGGGCATTGGAAGGAATCGATCGCCTCGAACATTGAGTCGGTGCGGATCGCCAAGCTCGACGGGGAACAGCACGATCAGGCACATGGCATGGACTACCTGGTATATGCCTATCTGCAATTGGCGCAGGACAAGAAGGCGCGGGCGGTAGTCGATGAATTGACCAAAATCGAATTCAAGCAAGAGCGTTTTGCCGGGCCTTATGCGGTGGCGGCAAGTCAAGCGCGATACGTATTCGAACGCGGCGACTGGAAAGCGGCGGCCGAATTGCGGCCGCGTCAGACCAAATTTCTTTATGCCGACGCGGTAACGTATTTTGCACGCGCGGTCGGCGCCGCCCGATCCGGCAATCCAAATGCGGCCAAGACGGATATCGCCAAACTTGGTGAATTGCGCGACAAACTGAAAGAAGCGAAGGATGCGTACTGGTCAGGGATTGTCGATATTCAGCAACAGGTCGCCAGCGCCTGGGTGCTTGATGCCGAGGGTAAATACGATGATGCGCTCAAGCTCTTGAGCGCTGCGGCGGACGCGGAGGATAAAACCGAAAAGCATCCGGTTACGCCCGGCCCACTCGCGCCAGCACGCGAGCTTTATGGTGCGATGCTACTTGAGCGCGGAATGGCAAAGGAAGCACTTGCAGCTTACGAGTCTGTAATCAAGAAAGAGCCCAATCGACTGGGCGCCTATATCGGCGCCGTCAAGGCCTCGGCTAAGGAGGGGGAAGCGGCGAAAGGAAAGCAATATATGGCAAGAGTTTTTGCGCTCACAAAAGATGCCGACACAAAACGCCCGGAGGTAATTGAGCTACGCGCAATCAAAAGCAAACCTGCGCCAGCGACGAACCCTCGCTGACGGCGTTAAATCAATTTGCAAGGAACCGCGTCCCTTGCCGGCAAAACTTGCGAAAACGATTACTTTGGCAATGCCCAAGCGCCTGCCTCGTCAGACGCTTGAAACTTCTTCACAGGCGACGCCGGGAGGTGGGGTTTCAGATCGGCGCCTGCCGAAGAATCGCAGCGCCAAGCAACGCTTGGCCGACGGACGTTTTTAGATCGAGCTCGCCCTTTACAAGTCGGACATAGCACTCAGGGAGGGTCAGCGTTTCATCGCGCGACTTGAAATCAATTTCCGTGAGATCGGGAACGAGGCTAAAGAGCACAGCGCCGTAAAGAACGCAGGCAAGGTCGTGCAGCGAAAAAAACGTCGTCCGTTGCTCGCTATTTATTGCCGAGCCTTCTTGGATGGCAAGGAGGTCAATGGCTTCATCGTCTGAGAGGTTCGCGAACGTCGCGAAGGTTGCGAGGTCGAGATAAGGATGCGCAAGAGCCGCACTCTCCCAATCGATCATCCAGACTTGTGATCCGTCCCACAGAAGGTTCGCGGGATTGACGTCGTTGTGGCTGAGCACGCGTCGTTCGTCGCTGGCGAGAGCCGCATTTCCAGAGCTAATCAACGCGCCGAGGCGCGTCGCCCAGGCGGGAAACCCCGTTCTTCGTGATTGCGCGTCCCAGAGCGCTTGACCGAGGGACGGGTCGAAGGGCGGTAAATCCGGCGCGGGAATCGCGTGAAGTCGTGCGAGAGTTTCGGAGAGATGCCGGAGCGCACGCGGGCGAATGTCTGGCTGTGCGAGCGCGCTTCCGAAGGGGACGCCTTCGACCTTCGCGGATATCATGGCGCCGGCCGCCTCATCGACCAGAACGACGTCAGGCGCGATGCCTTGCTCCGCGGCCAGCCTCTGGGCCGCGAGCATCTCGGCAAAGCCGCTTCGGCACGCCGGGTGCAAGCGGAGGAAAAATTCACCCGCGTCGGTCGAGACCCCATAGACGCCCGCGGTGGAAAGGCCGGTTGTGACGGCGGTAACCGCTTTGACGGCGCCAAAGCGCGCGACGGGAAAAAAGCTTTCAGGATTTCGCACGCGTCGAATTTAGTAAGCGATCCGATCTGAGTCCACATCCACCGCTATTCGCGGGACGTTAGGCTTGCCTTGTTGGCGCGGCGCCAGACAGGAAGTCGTAATCTCAAAACGATCCCGTGGCGGATATTGCTATGATCAGAGCCCGGCCGCCGTCGGCGCCCTTGAGATTGGCGGTGAGATACCTGTCCTTGTCGTAAACTCTATCCGGCTGGCGTGAGGCGGCGAATCGGACCATGCTGCCTCCCATGGCCGATATCTTCAAACTGATCTGCTGTGCGGTCATCGGCCTGTTCCGATCAAGAACGTCGCTTCAGGCAGAGATCCTCACGCTGCGCCAGCAGCTCAACGTGTTGCGCAGGAAATCACCGAAGCGCCCGACTTTCAACAATGCCGACCGTCTGATTTTCGCCGGCCTCTATCAGATTACCCCACGCGTCCTGAACGCCTTGACGATCGTAGAGCCAGAGACCGTTATTCGTTGGCATCGCGCCGGCTTTCGCTTGTTTTGGCGATGGAAATCGCGCTGTCGCTGTGGCAGGCCGAAGGTGGCGCTGGAAATCCGCCAATTGATCCGCGATATGAGCCTGGCCAATCCACTGTGGGGCGCTCCCAGGATCCATGGCGAACTCCTCAAACTTGGAATCGACGTTGGCCAAACGTCGGTGGCCAAATATATGGCGCGGCGCAGGAGACCTCCCTCGCAAGGCTGGAAGACGTTCCTCCGCAATCATGCCGATGGGATCGCATCAATCGACCTGTTTGTTGTTCCGACAATCTCATTTCGGCTGCTTTATGGCTTGCTGATTTTACAGCACGGCCGACGCCAGATGTTATGGCTCGGAGTGACGGCGCATCCGACCGCCGAATGGATCGCCCGACAACTCACCGAGG
>NZ_JAKFWS010000186.1 GCF_021731785.1 Methylocystis sp. | reverse complement strand
CATGGCCGTCGAAGCGGGCGCGCGCCTGAGTAGCGTTGGCTGCCAGGAGATTTGTCAGCTGCCAATCGCCGGTGATCGCGACCGGATAGGAGGCGGCGCCAAGATCATAATAGAGATATTCGACCTTGGCGCTCCACTGCGGCCAGAACAGCCATTCCAGCCCGCCGCCCGCGGTCCAGCCGACGCGCATTTGCGAATAGCGGCCCTGGCTGACGCCAAGCAGCAGGAAGCCCGGCGTGTCATTGGGCACGTGCTGGAAGAAGCTCGTGGTCGAGGTCGCCTGGCCATAGGCGAGGCCGCCGGTCGCATAGGCGAGCAGGGTCGGCGTGATGAGATAGCCAAGGCGCGCCCGCGCCGTGCCGAGAAAATCGAGCGATTTGCCGCCCGAAACGCTCGTCAGGAAGTTGAGCCCCAGCGCCGCCAAGGGCGTCGGCGCTAGCGTCACCGAGCCGGCGTTGGCGCTGGAACCGGCGAGGCCCTGGACGTCGGTCTCCAATCCAGCGAGGAAGCCGCCGGCGAACTGCCAATCATAGCCGATTTGTCCGCCGCCGATGAAGCCGGCGCCATTGGTTGAGAGGACGCCCGTGCCCGCGATCGCGGCACCCACGGCCCAGGGGACATTGTCGGCGCCATTGATGACGAAGGGCGTCGAAGCGTAGTTGGTCACGTTGCTCGCGGCCCACGCGCCGCCAGCGTTCAATCCGACATGGACTCCGGTCCACAGCGGCGGCGGCGGAACATAGGCCGGCGGCGCCTTGTGGGACGGCAGATCCGCGGCGTGCGCCGATCCGGCTGCGAGCGCCAATGTCATGATCGCGCCCGCGAAGAATTTATTCATCACCGCTTTGTCCTCGCCGCTGCGAACGACTCAAGAAGTCTGAGCGCAACTGAGCAAGGCGAAAGGCTTTTCGCAATCCGAACCTAACATTGAAACGGAGCGTTTATGCCGTTTCCCGATCGATGTGCCAAATTTGCAACAGATGGGCGTGCCGACAGCTTCTCGCCCTACGCCGTCTCGCCGGCCATCTCCAGCACGACCCGCCATTCTTCGTCGGTCACCGGCTGCACGGAGAGGCGGGAGTTGTTGACGAGAACCATGTCCTTGAGGCGCGGCTCGGACTTGATTTCGGCGAGCGTCACCGGCTTTTTCAGAGCCTTGATCGCCCTCACGTCGACCATACCGAATTTGCCGGTCTCGTCGGTGTGGTCCGGATAATAGGTCTTTATGATCTCGACGATTCCGACGACCGCCTTGTCCTCGTTCGAATGATAGAAGAAGCCGCGCTCGCCCTTCTTCATCGCCATCAGATTGAGTTTGGCGGAGTGGTTGCGCACGCCGTTCCAGAAGGTGCCCTTGGCGCCGGCCGCGACCTGCTGATCCCAGGACCAGCTCGACGGTTCGCTCTTTAATAGCCAATGCGCCATCAGAGCTGCGCTCCCACCACGCGTTTCCAGGGTTTTAATTCCACCGAGGCGAAGAGGCCGGCGAGGGCGTAAGGGTCTTCGCCGAGCAGCGCGCGCGCCGCCGCCTCATCTTCGCAGTCGAGTATGAGCATGGAGCCGATCGGCGTCTCGCCGTCGAGAAAGGGGCCGCCGAGCTTTACCCGCGCCGCATGCTTTTCGAGGAAGGCGAGATGCGCGGCCCGCGTCGACAGGCGCAGGTCGACATGGTCGGGCTTATCCAGGCAAATGGCGACGAACAGCACGGGCGGCCTCGCGTAAGAGGGGCGAAGCCGCATCTTGTTCCAAAGCGCGCGCCGCCGGTCAACCGCGCGCGAGACAGGTTTCGCCTTCTGGCGAAAGTTTTGGGGACGGCGCGTCAGGCGCGCTTGGCCGGCGCCTGAAAATCCTGCGCGACCACCCGGTCGCCGAATTCGACGAGCGCTTCCCGCAGGGAGGCGATTTCGGCGTCGCTCGCCGCGGCGGGAACGACGGACAGTCCCTTGGCCCCGCCATTGGCGGCGCGCCGCAGATTGGCCCGGTCGGCCCGCAACGCCTCCACCGCGCCTTGCAGCACGGCGTTGTCGGCGCGCGCCGATTCGAGCTTGCCGGCGGCGTCGTTGGCCTCGGCGCGGGCGACACGTAGGGCGCCCTCCAATTGGTCGGCTTCGCTCTTCTGGCGCTCCTCGGCGGCTCGGAGCTTCGCCCGCGCCTCATCGAGTTCGGTGGAGAGCGTCTCGCCCAGCGCGCGGGTCGCGGCGAGTTCGCCGGAAATATGCGTGAGCTGATGCTCAAGCTCAGTCGCCCGCGCGTCCGGCAGGCCGGCCCGCGCGTGCTCCTCGCGCAAAGCCTCCAGCACATGCTGCAATTCGGCATTGTGCTGATGCAGCGCCGCGACGCGCGCCTCATAGGCGGCGACGAGCCCTTCCAGCTGCGACCCGGCCTCTTCGTTGAGCTGCGAGGTCTCCGATCGAATCAGGCGCATCTGCGCGACTCGGGTCTCGGCGCGGTCGGTCATGTCCTGCAGCGCCCGCTCCGTGGCGTGCAGAAGGCCAGTGCGTTCCGCCAAAGCCTTTTGCGCTTCGCCGACGCTCACATTCATGTCGCGATTGTCGGCCGCGGCGCGTTTGAGCTGCGTTTCGAGATCGCTGATTCGAGCGACGTGACGGCCGATCGTCGCGAGATCTTGCGCGCGAGAGGCCTGAACCGCCTCCATCGACTGTTCGAATCGCCGCTCGCGGACAGCGAACTCGGCCCGCAGCAGATCGCGCTCGGCGAAGACCTCCTCCATCGTCATCGGCGCAAGCATCTGCAGCCGCCGCATCGAAAGCCGAAGCGCGCGCCGCCAGAATGCGGGCAGGAACATCAAGGCGAAAAGCCCGGCGACGAGAAAGCCGAGCGCAAAATACATCGCTTGTTCGATCAAGACGCAGCAACCCCTCAAAGCGGACGCCGTTGATTTTGCCACGTAACGCCGCCGAACGCAAAGGCGCGCCGGGCGATTCGCGCCTTCGGTCGGCCCCGGAGAGTTCCGCCGCGCGGATTCACGGCTTCCTCTGTTTGGATGACGACTTCTCCGCCGGCGCGCAGCAGAACGCGCAGAAGTCGCGCGGCGCGGACCGCTCGCCGACGAATTGGAGAGAACGCATATGACTTTATCCGCCGGCTTTGCTTGTGGCGGCGACGGCGAACGCGTCGCGCCGCAATTCGGGCGTCGTGCCCGATGAGCGCCTTGCGTTGCCCAAGCGTTCCGGCGCTTGTTGTCGGCGACGCGCGTCCGAGCGGCGATCGGCGCCCGAACGGCGGCGGCTTCGCGACGACGCTCGCCGCGGACGAAGGCTTTCTAGCGGCGGCGCAAAAGCAGGGCGCGACGGAAGCGCGCATGCGATTCGCGCCGGCCTGCGTCGAAAACGACTGCGCCCATTGGCGCGGCGAGGGATGCGATCTACTGGGCCGAATCGCGCAACTGCTGGCGCAGGCGCGTGCGCCGGTCAGGCCGAGCGCGGCCTACGACTGCGGCATTCGTCAGGACTGCCGCTGGCGCCGGCAGCGCGGCGACGAGGCCTGCGGGATTTGCGGCTTCGTCGCGAGAGAGCCGCTGGAGCCGTCTCCCGATCGACTCAGAACGGGTTCCAAGTCGATTCGGGCGTGAATTTCAGATAGCCGAGATTGAGGCCAAGCCGCGCGCCGAGCCCGGAGCGCACCGGCATGACGACGACCTCGTCATTGTTGAGCGCGGTGAAGCCGAATCCGCCGACCAGATAGGCCGAGCCATTGGCGCCGGAATAACGCCGATAGATGGCGTCGACCGACGGAAGATTATAGACGAGCATCATCGTCCGGTCGCCGTCGCCGCCGGCGTCGAGACCGATCGAAGGTCCTTGCCAATAGACCCGCTGCTGGCCGGCGTTGCGCGTATACATCGTGCCTTCGCCGTAGCGGAGTCCGCCGACGAACGCCCCGCTCGCCTCCTGGCCGAGGATATAGGCGTTCGGGGCGCCCCATTGGCGCGAGGCGCGCTCGACGCCTTCGGCGAGCCCGCGCGAGATCGAGCCGAAAAAGCGATGGCCGTTCTCGACGATCTCGCCGCTCGAATAGGTTTCGGGTCGCTGATTGGCGCGCGCAAAAGAATGAGGCGCCGCCCATGCGCAGGCCGAGGCGGCGGCGAGGCGAATGAGGTCGCGACGCGAGGCGGCGTTGAACGAGGATTTGCTCATGGCGACGAAACTCCGGAACCCATTTGTCAGGGCAAGCGTCGGCGCGAACCATGGCCGACGCGCGGCGCAGCCGCGTCGCAAAGACGACGCCCGGCGTTGCTCCCCTCAAATTCGCGCGTCGCGGTTAAGGAAGCGTTGCGGCGGCGTCCGCCCAGGCGATGAACGGGCCGTTGCGATAGCCGGCGTCCGTCTTGCCGTAGCGCAGCGGCGCGCCCTGCGGGTCGAGCGTCGCCCCGCCGGCGGCGCGCAGCACCGCGTCGGCCGCCGCGGTGTCCCATTCCATCGTCGGGCCGAAGCGCGGATAGACGTCCGCTTCGCCCCTGGCCAGCAGGCAGAATTTGAGCGAGGAGCCGGCGGGCACGCTGCGGG
>NZ_JAKFWS010000152.1 GCF_021731785.1 Methylocystis sp. | reverse complement strand
CGGCGTGCGCCTGTCGCAGTCGGGCTGCCTCGGCCAGTGCGAGCACGGGCCGGTCGCGGTCGCCTATCCGTCTGGAAAATGGATCAGCTATGCGTCGACCGACGAGCTGACCCGCTTCGTGCTGGAGACGTGCGAAACGGCGGACTGATCAGCGGCCGGGCGGGCGGCGGACCCAGCGGGGCGTGAAGTCGCGCGTCGGATATTTGTAATAGTCGGCGCGCTCTTCCTGCGGCGCGCGCGGGCCGGCGGCGTCGAGCCGGGACATTTCCGCCTCATAGAGACGGCGCCATTCTTCGGCCTCGGCGTCGTCGGCGATGAGCCCATAGTAATATTCGACGCTTTCGATCAGGCGGAGGCGCGCCCAGGCGTGTTCGTCGGTCCAGGCCTTGACCGCCTGAAATTTTTCGAGCAGGCGCCTCGCGCTGTTGCGGACGGCCTCGGGGTCGGGAATATAGACGTCGCGTCGCGGGGGCGCCGCCCCGCCGAAAAGGTCCGGCTGGTCGGGCGGGAACAGTCCCGGCTGGTCATATGATTGACGAACGGCGCGACTCGACATGGCCCGATTATAGGGCCGTCCGGCGGCGTGGTCTCGCGCTGCGGGGAAGTTATCCCCTGTCGGGGAAGGCCTTCGCCCAGGCGTCGTCGATCCGCGCCATCTGCTCGATGGTGAAGGCCAGCGTATCGGCGACGGCGGCGACATGGTTGATCTCGTCGAGCGAGAGCCTGCGGCCCTTGCGCGATTTCAGATATTTGTAGAGAACCTGATAGCCGCCGATATGGAATTCCCAAACGTTCTTGGGCACGGGCGCGAAGGATTGCGTCTCGTTGATAAGGACGCGCGCTTCGGCTTCGACATAGCGGGGCTTCTCGACGCTGTTGTCGCCGCGCCCATGATAGTCGGCGAGGCCGCGGCGGGGAAAATTGCGAAAGAGATGCGCCTCGATCAATTCGGTTCCGAGCTTCGACAGTTCTTCGAAATCCTCGCGCTTCTCCGCGAACGGAATGCGGGGGAAATCTATGCGCAGAAATTCTGCGTAGCGGCGCCGGTAGGTTGGGGCGTGAAGGACAGCGTAGATATAGCCGAGAATTTCCTCGGCTTTGCAATGGTGATCTTTGTAGCGCGCCTTGATGAACTCGCGGAAAGCGGGCGAGAGGTTTTCTACTCGGTTGCCATCGCTCTTTGCAAATAGTGGGAATCCATAGGTAATGTCGTAACGGGTGGCCGCCTTGTGACGAAATGCGGTCGTCACAACAGTTGCTGAGAGGTCGTCCTTTGTAACGCGACTACACAGAAGCACGGGATTTGTCTCGTCGATAATATCCATCAATCTTCTGACTGTTCGCCAAACCAGGTTGTCTTCGAAAAAGATGTATCGAACATCGAAGGGGAGATAGGAAATTGGTCGAACGAAATCGACAGTCTTGCGAGAGCTTTCTGAAAGGGATTTCCATCCTTTAAGGATATTCCAGCCCTCCTTTGTTGCGACAGAAAAATCGCTGTGAAGTTGCTTCACGTCGCCTTTCGCATGTCGAAATCTTTCAAAGCGGACGATTAGGTCCTCCGTAGTAAAACTCGTTGAGAATGCATCATGGGCTGTTACAATCCCTGCTCCATTAAGCGAGAAGATTTCAGCGAGAGACCAGCCAGTTTGATATGTCTTCTCGATCTCCTTTCTTTGCCGGAGAAACAGATAATTTGGGCTCTCGGACACGAGAGGAGTAAAGCCCACAGAACGCAACGTTTTTTCTGCGCCAGCCGTATACTTCTCAAGCCTCTTTCCCCACCAGTCGCCGCGCCAAACGCCGCGTTTCAGGCCCGGCTTTTTGACAAAGACGCTGATCGCGACGCCCTGCTCGATGTCGAAAATATTCTCGTCCTTCGAGCCGTCCGGCGCGACTTCCTTCTTCTTGGCGTTGCCATGCAGATCGAGCACGTAAATCTGGTCGAAGCTGCGCATCAGCGACTGGCGCATGCCGCGAAAAGTGGGATTGTCGAGCCATGAATGATTGGTGATGATTCCGACGACGCCCTCCTCGACGGCGTCCATCTTCAACTGCGCGAAGCGGATGAATTTGACGTAGTCGTCATTGAGCCATTTGGGATTGCGTTCGCCGAGCGGCTTGTTGAACTCCTTGCCATTGTCGTCTTTCTCAACTGTGTATTTATATCCATCGATCGCCGTCGTGATCCATGCGCCCTTGTTCTTGGAGTGGCCCGAGTACGGCGGGTTCCCCAGGATCACCAGTATCGGTTTTTCTTTCACCGCCTGCGCGGCTTCGACTTCCGCCGAAATCGCCGGCAGCAGGAAATTCTTCTGCGGCTCGATCGGCTCCAGCGTGTTGGTGAGAAACACCTGCAGCCGCTCATTGTCCTTGAGCGGATGGCCTCTGTCGCGCAGGAATTGCGACAGTTTCAAATGCGCGATGGTGTAGGGCGCGATGAGATATTCGAAGCCGTAGATGTTCTTGAGAAGATGCTCGCGCACGATCGGGTCGGCGCGGCCCTTGTCGGCGCCGCCGATGTTGTCGAAGATGCGCTCAAACACTTCGAGCAGAAACGTGCCGGTGCCGCAGGCGAAATCGAGCACGGTGACGCGCTTTGAATCCGCGAGGCCCTCGCGAATGCCGAAACTGGCCTTCAGAATGTCGTCCACTGCGCGGACGATGAAATTCACGATCGGCGGCGGCGTGTAATAGACGCCGCGACTCTTGCGCATCTTGGCGTCATAGGCCTTCAGATAGTCTTCGTAGAAATAGATGAAGGGATCGCGCTCGAAGAGCCGATGCTCTTCTTCATCGGCCGCGCGAACCCTGCGGTTGATCGCTCTGCGCGCGCGGAACGACAAATCCTCGTGGATGGCGGGCAGGTCGAGCCCGTTGACGATGGAGAGCACTTCCTCGACTACCCACCGCACGTCGCGATAGTCGTCCTTCTCCAGCTCGGAGAGGAAATCGACGAGTTCGCGAATGAGGCGGAAAGAGCCAGGGATGAACTCCTCGGCGTTTCGCAGCGTCACCTGCTTGTCGTCGGAATTGAGCCGCGCGAGAAACAGGCCGTAAGCCAGCATTTGCGCGAAAGCGTCGGCGAAATCGGCCGTCGTCAGTTCGTGAAACACCTGATCGCGAAAAATCTGGAAGAGTCCGAAGAGTCGCTCCTCCTGATGCTCGCGCTCCTGGCGGATCAACTCCTCGCTTAAGAATTCGCGCAGCAGCTTGCTGCGCGTCGCCAGCGCCAAGGCGAGTTGCTGCGCGCGGCCGATGCCTTCGGGCGCTTCGGAGAAGAACGCCGATATGAGCTTGCCGACGGCTTCCGCGCGCTCCGGGGCGATGCGGATTTTTCGGGCGTCGAGGTCGGTCGGGAAGGCGAGCGCTTCGCGCGCCTTCACATGCGCGCCGTCGATCCATATCCACTGCAGATAATCGGTGAGGATGATATTGTCGGAGAGTTCGCGATAGCGCTTGATCTGGTCGGACTTGAGAATCTTGTCGAGATTCGTCCCGATTTCCTTAACTTCGACATAGCCGAGGATCATGCCATGGCGCGAAATCTTGAAATCTGGCGCGCCTTTGTCTCTCTCTCGCTTGGGTTCATGCTGGACCCGCAGGCCTTTGTGCGCATCCTTGGCGAATTGGCCCAGCAGCGTTTCAAGAGCCGCGCGACCGGTATGCTCGGTGTGCTCAGCGAGCGGCGTTTCGCGCAGTTTTAAAAGATAGGTTTCAAAACGATCGATCATTGATTGCGCTTATGCGCGCCGTCCCGAGCCCCGTCAACGCGACCCTTGCCGCAATCGGGGGGCGCGCGTGCTACAAGCAGAGCGATGGTTTTCGGATATTAGCCCCGTCCCATGCGCGCCTGTCTGATCCTCGATTCCGACGCCGGCGACGAAGACCTCGCCGCGGCGCTCGATTGCGGCGCCGATGCGCTGCTGTTGCGGCTGGGTCCCTGCGCCGAAGGCGACGCGCGGCGCGGCGCCCGCGCGCGCGCCGGCGCGCTGATCGACGCGGCGCGCGCGAAGGGCGGGGCGCCGAAGCTCTTCGTCGAAGTCGCGCCGCTCGACAGCGACCTCATCGAGGCCGATCTCGACGCGCTGTTCGGCCCCGGACCGGACGGCGTCTTTCTTCCCGGTTTCGACGGCGCCGCCGGCCTGCAGCGCCTCGCGGTCAAGCTCGCCGTGCGCGAGGCGCAGGCCGGGCTCGCCGACGGCGCGACAAGGGTCGGCGCCTTGGTCGGCGCCGATCCGGCCGGCGTTTTGGCGCTGGCAAGCTTCGCCGGCGCCTCGCCGCGTCTCGCGGCGCTGGCCTTCGACGAAGCCGGGCTTTGCGCCGCGCTCGGCCTCGCCGCCGGCGGCGGGGCCGCCATCGCGACGGCGCGGGCCATGCTTGTCCTCGCGGCGGCCTCGGCTGGCGTTCCGGCGCTCGCGCCGCCTGTCCGAACCGGGGAAGAACCCGCCTATGCAGCCGCGCGCCGCGACGGCTTCACCGGCGCGATGGCGCTAATTCCAAAACAGGTCGCGGCCATTCGCGACGCCTTTCCGCAGGGCGAGAATCGACAAAGACCGAATTCGCCGGCATAGACAGACCGATGAGCAAGGTCCGATCGGGCGTGCTGGATGGAGTCGCCGCGGC
>NZ_JAKFWS010000145.1 GCF_021731785.1 Methylocystis sp. | reverse complement strand
ACGATTTTCTTCCCAAAGCGATGCCGCGCAGGCCGCGCTCGGCGGCATTGTTGGACATGCACACACGTCCGTCATTAAGGAACAGCGTGAAGGCCGCCCAGCGCTTCAGCATGTACTGGATCGCCTTAGCCAGGTCATGCCCGCGCGACAACTTGGTCGCCTGCTCTCGCATGTAGACATGGAGATCGTCGACCAGAGGCCGGCTTGAGGCATGTCGAACCGCAACGCGCTCCTCCGGGCTCTTGCCGTTGATTGAGCGTTCGATTGCAAACAGCGCGTCGATGCGGCGAACGACCTCGATCGCGATCGGCGAGAGAGGTATCTCCTTCTTGCCAGCAGCCTTGCGCCGGACGTTCTCCTCGATGTCGGCCATGGCGAAGAACGGTCGACGAGCGTGCACCCAACATGCGGCCTCGCGAACAGGTCCCGGTTTTCGGTCCGCCAGATAGAGCTTGTTGTAGCCGTCGTAGGCGTCGGCCTGCAGGATACCGACATATCCCGCCAGATGGGCTTGGGGATGTTCGCCACGCCGATCGCGCGAGTAGTAGAACATCGCCGCGGGAGGCCCGGCGCCGCCGAACGGTCTATCGTCGCGAACATACACCCAGCAGCGCCCGGTGTCGGTCTTGCCTTTCGCCAGCACCGGCACTGTCGTGTCGTCGCCATGCAACCGCTCAGCCGCCATCACATGGGCTTCGAGGAGGCGACGGAGGGGATCGAGCGCCACGCAGACCGCGCCCACTGCATCGGCAATCGTCGACAGCGCGATCGGCGCGCCCTCCAGCGCATAGCGCTCGGCCTGGCGGTTCAGAGGCTGGTGCTGTCCGAACTTCTCGAACACGATCATCGCCAGCAGGCTCGGGCCCGCCCATGCGCGTGGTATTGAATGGAACGGCGCCGGCGCCTGGCTGATCTTCTCGCAGTCCCGGCAGGTGAACTTCTCCCGCACCGTCTCGATCACTTTCCACTGACGCGGCTGAGATTCAAGCGTGCGCGTGACATCTTCGCCGAGCTTGCGCAGGCGCGTGCCTCCACAGCATTCGCACGCTGTCGGCGGATCAATCACCACGCGCTCGCGAGGCAAGTGATCGGGGAACGTATTGCGCTCGGCGCGCCGGCGCGTAAATCCGCGGACATTGGTCGCCCTGGCGACTGCCTGTTCCGCCGCCAGTTCGTCTTCTGTCGCGCTCGCTTCCAGCTCTTCGAACACGAGCGCCAGTTGATCGATCAACCGCGCCGAGCGTTCCGATTTCTGGCCGTAAACCTGACGCTCGAGTTTCGCGATCCGCAGCGTCTGCTGCGCGATCAGCGCCGCATCTTCCGAAGCCTTCGCGCGCGCCACCGCCAGCTCCGCTTTCAGGGCGGCGTTTTCTCGGGCAAGAGCGGCGCGAGCGGCATCCATGAGACGAAGTGAATCATAAATTTCGCGATTTGTGGCGCCCCAAAATGCACGCGCCCCGCATTTTTTCACCAGTGCGTGCAGATTATCCGGCGCTTTTGGGTCGCCATGTCAGTTGTGGATTCCGCCAGTCTATCCCTTCGAGCATATACGCCATCTGCGCCGCCGAGATCGACACCGCGCCGCCTGACGCCGACGGCCAGATGAACTTTCCGCGGTCCAGTCGTTTGGCGTAAAGAGACAGCCCGATGCCGTCGTGCCAGAGGATCTTCGCCAGATCGCCGCGCCGGCCCCGGAAGATATAGAGATCGCCGACATAAGGGTCGCGCTTCAGACTCTCCTGAACTTGCAGCGCAAGCCCCTGCATGCCGCGCCGCATGTCGGTGTGGCCCGTTGCAATCCATACCCGAACGCCGCTCGGAATCGGGATCATCGCCGCGACAGCGCCTTCAAGACACGCGTCAACGCCGCCGTCTCGACGTCCGACCACACAAGAATCCGTTCGCCCTCGGCGAGCACGATCTCAATCTGGCCGCTTGATCCCAGCCCGGATTCTTCCGCCGCTGCCGCAGGAGTAATCCTCACCGGTAGGATCGGCGCGAGTTTCTTCGGCTCGGCGGGCTCCAAGCCGCACTGCCGACGCCAGGTGAACAGCTGGTTGGCGTTCAGATCGTGCCGTCGCGCGACCTCGGCGATCGAGGCGCCATCTTCCAGGCTCTCGTCGATGATCCGGCGCTTCTCATCAAGGGTCCACGATCGACGCCTGCGCCCGGGCGCCGCTCCACCATCGTCCTTGCCGTCCGACATCCGCGATAGTGTCCGCTTGTATTAGAAATGGACACGATCACCGCGTCATTCATGCGCAATCTATCCAAGCGCGCCGCGCTCAGCGCCAGACGGTTCTCGCCGGAGGCTTACATCGCAACTCGCTCCGCTGGCATCGATCACTCCCTTGGATTGCCAAAGGCGCGACCTAAACAGGCCAGCGGAGACCGCCATCGCTGCACGAAATACCCCGGGCGGGATTATCTCGTTACGGTGGGCGGCTTCATCTCGTAATGGTGGGCGACATCATTCCGTTACGACGGGCGACATCATCTCGTTTTGGTGGGCGGCTTCGATAGGAATCAGCATTCCAGATGGCGGAAAGTCGCAATCCCCGTCCAATGCTCGGCGAGAATTTGCTGCTGATGCCCCAACTGCTGATGGCCCAACTGCGGCCCCCACCGGCTGCGAGCGCTCGACGCGTCGACACCAGAATGGTCCCTTCGTCGAAAAAGCCGCTCGTTTTACTGATTTGTCGCGCAGCTGATCAGAACAGACATGGATTTGGCTCGGTCGGCGAGGTCAGCTGGCTGGAGATGGTGCAAGGGTGTGCTCGCCGTTGAATACGGCACGCCGTTGGCTTCCAAAAAATTAACCAGCACCGATGTCTTGATCGCAAAGTTCACATTTTGAGCGACATCATTCGTCGCCTGAGCCATTTCAATTACGTTAAGCTTAGCAACGACTACGCCCACCACATCACCCTCTTGGTCGAGCACCGGACCGCCACTGTTGCCGGGCTGTATAGGAGCCGTGATCTGAAGATATTTGGCGTCATTGCGAAGTCCCGCTAACGCGGACACGTTTCCGGTCGTAAAATTGCCGCCCGTCGCAAGGATCCCGGTGAGGGGATAACCGAATGCCGAGACGCTTTCCCCGAGCCGAACTCCGGCCCGAAGTGAGGCAAACACGCTCGGCTTGGAGTCGGTTTTTATCAGAGCCAAGTCATCTGCTATGTCTCGCGTTGTCACGGCGGCAATTACCGGTTTTGAAAGCGCGCCGCTGACCTGAACGGCGTCGCATCCCTCGACGACGTGCGCATTGGTGATCACAAAACCATTCTGCGAGACAAAGAAACCGGTCCCTGTGGATACTCCCGCCCGTGAGTTAGGCTTTCCACCGTCGTCCGGCATCTCCCTGGGTTGCGGCGCGGGTGGAATAGCGACAGTATTCAACTGCATCAGAGAAGGGTCCATGGCAAAGAAACGAAGTTTGCCCTTGCCCCGCTGATCGAAACTTCCGACCCACACAAAGCCCTTGCCGCCTGCAACCCGATACACGGGCAGCTGCATCCGTGCCGAGTTGTGAAAGTCTCCAATCAGATCGACGAGAACGCCAGCGTGAACAGAGCCACCTTGGGCAAGCACGTTCAGTTCAGGCCGATTTAAGGGCTGCAGGTCGATATCGTTCCAAGCGGCGAGCAGCGCCATCAAACCGCCCGGTCCGTCCGTCATTTTCTTCATTTGCGGCGCAGACCCGAACCGCGTCGAGAGCCGAGTAAGCTCGTTTTCAATCTCCTGAATTGTGAAATGTGCGGGCTGGATGAACTGGTTGATATAAGCGACGAACCCGTCGGCCGAATGCACAATGGTCGTCGTTACGCTGACGTTTTCTCCATTGATGCGCTTTCTCTGATTTCGTACGCACCACGTGAAGCCGGGGTAGTCCTCGCTGGGTCTGCATTTATACGATCTATATGCACGTGACGCGGGGTTGACCGAGCCTCCGACGGCCAACCCGTCAACAGAGAACCTCTGGTCAGGAGAAACCGTAATCCCGTATTGTTCAGCATTAGTTGGGCTTGAGGCGATTGCGAGGCAACCCAGCAACAAACCCGTTAAAAATAATCTTGCCATGCTCCAACTCTCGAACCCTGATTCTTGGCACTATGCTGAGCTGATGGCTTACGCCTGTGCTCCGGGCTTTGAGTGTGATCGTTCGTGTTGCGCGTCACAAATCAATTGTGCGCCGTAATTGTGGCGCTGTAAATGAGTGCGAACGCATGGCAGGTGCTGTGGCGGCGAAGTCGTCTACAGGCAGATCGATTTGAGCAGTTCGCATCACACTGCCAGTAATCCGGTCGGTTGCTGTTCGAACCTAACGATGACGGGCGGTGAGACCCCTGTCGTCATAAAGAGCGCTTATAATGCTATTTTGGGATTTAAGTGCACACTAGGAAAAATCCACTGAAAGCTCGAGCGCCTTCGCCTAGCCAGCAAATTTGCCGACGGAAAAATTGCCGATGAACGGCGTGGGTTCGATCACGACCGACCGTGTGAGGTTGCCGGTGTGTCGCCGTTTGCCCCTGCCGTCAAGGTAGCCGACGGCTGCATTGACCCAAAACCTGTAACCCCCAACGTCGAAATGAAAAACGTTTCGTCGTCGCCAACCCATGTGCGCGCTTTGGCGCTCGCGGCGGCATACGGTTTGAACCAGCATGATCG
>NZ_JAKFWS010000073.1 GCF_021731785.1 Methylocystis sp. | reverse complement strand
CGTCATCGTCCGGCTCGACCGCAGAACCCTTGTCTGGACCAATGTCACCAGACATCCGACAGCGGAATGGATTGCGCGTCAGATTACAGGGGCTTTCCCGTGGGATGAGGCTCCGCGCTATCTCATCCGCGATCGGGATGGCGTCTTTGGCCCCGTCGTCACGCGTCGACTACGCGCCATGGGCATACGAGACAAGCCGATTGCCCCTGCGTCGCCCTGGCAGAACGCCTTCGCCGAACGGTTGATCGGGTCGATCCGCCGCGAGTGCGTCGACCATCTCATCGTTCTTGGCGAGCGGCATCTGCGTCGGATTCTGCGATGCTACGCTCATTATTACAACGACGTGAGAACGCATCGGTCGTTAAACAAGGATGCGCCGATCTCTCGCGCCGTTCAGCGCATTGGAAACATAAAATCACACGCTGTCCTCGGCGGACTGCATCACCATTACGTTCGGATATAGTTTTCGTTACACACAACTCATCGAGAAGCGGGCTGATGTGGCGCGGAAGTCTCATTCCTAGTTCGGCGCACCGCCTCTCTTATGAGCTGTTCTCGTTCCAGTTCTTCGAGTCGCTCGTTCGCGATGAACACTGGCTCCTGCGCCCGTTCTTTGGCCTCTTCCCTCTGTCCTTTGTCGATCCTGTCCAGGACGAGCAAAGTTATGCCGCCCAGCGAAACAGCTATAGAAGGAACGGGAAGGACAAGAACGCCGGGAACGCCTAACAATGAAAGCACTAACCCCGCGACAAACATCACATTGTCTGATGATTTTCGGGTTTCGTCGCGCAGTTGCTCGAGTTCCCTACGAGCTTTAAATTGTCTCTTCCAATAAGCTATTTCGGCTTCGAGGCCAGCGTCGGACAAGCCACTGACGGGATTACTGTTTCTAAATTCCCTAATGGCATCCGCACTATCGAGCGTTGGAAGGGGCATTTGTGGCCCTCCCGACAATTATTGCGGACGAGAACTGTCGTAATGCCTCTTTCGATCCCGGTCCACATTATCGAGAATATCGCGATACTCACGCTCTCGCTTGGCGCTCGCGCTCGCTTTGTAAGCGGACCACCCCGCCAAGCAAACAGCCAGCGCAGCCAAAGCTAAGCCGATCCAAACCCAGCTCATTGAACTCTGCACGTTTCCCAGCGCATAATTTGCAGCAAAGCCAATGCCCAGCGCGCTGACGGTCACGCCAATGACGGCACGCCACTGGGGCGAGAGATTAAACTGTAGCGCGGGCAACCTAATGCCAACGCCATGATCGACGTTTTGCTGAGACACAGTCTGCATTTCCATCCTCCCCAAAAAGCAAATGTAATAGCGAGCGAGCTAAATTCCATAAGAACAAGATACGAGCATCCAGAGCAAAGTCAAAAGGGCATCACGGCACTTCACATCCTCGACGGGAACTATTCTGACGTGCGCCAATCTCATCCGTCATCATCGCCGGCTTTGCGAGCGATTGGAGGAGATGCTTCAATGATCTCTCCGCATTGTGCAAGGATGGAGAGGAAGTTATGGGCGAGCACCCGACCCGCGCACGGGTATCTTTCTTATCTCTCGTCACCGGCGTTAGCCTGCTCACGCTCGGAACATGGATAAGACCGACTTGAGAGGGCATAGTGTTCGACGCCCTCGGAATGGCTTCTCTGGTCGCGCTTCTCTGGCTGTTCTAGCGGTGAAATTGCGCACGCTTTCAGGAGGACATCATGTCGAGAAGGATTTTGGCCGCTTCGATCTTCGCCGCCGGCGTTTTCATTGCCGGCGCGTCCCTCGGGCAAACGGCGCCTTCCGCTCCGGACTGCGCCGCCCGGGCAACGGGAAAGAAACTGCACGGCGCGGCGCTGAACAGCTTCATGAAAAAATGCGAGCGGGACGTGGCCACTGCTTCCTGCGAAGCCACGGCAGTCGAAAAAAAATTGCATGGCGCTGCGAAGACCAGCTTCACGAAGAAATGCATCAAGGACGCGACGGCGACTCCGAACACTCAATAATGCGCCGCGCGGCAAAGACTTCAACGCCCTCGCCGATGGGCTGGCCGGGAGGCTCGTAAAGCGCATCGCCGAAATCGAGGCGGGCGGGCAGGGGGGCGCGTGAATGAGCGGAGTATCTTCGGAGCGGCGCGCCGAGGCGGTCGCAATGTATGCCAAGTGCCAAGACGCTCGACTCGTCGCCGTCGCGTTCAACGTCCCTGACAAAACCGTCCACGCAATTATGCGCGAGGCGATGGCCGCGCCGTCATCGCCGGCAAAGGGGAAGGCCGAACGCGGTCCGGTCTTCCTGAAGGACGGCCGACGGGCTCGGACGTGGGGCGCTGTGGAGGTGATCCATCCAGTGTGGCCAAATTGGCCACACTCTCTGGCCCTCCTTCGTCATGCGGCGGGCCCGGACTGGCCGATCATCGCGGCTGTGTCGGCTGTGAGGCGGTCGAACCCCGTTTCGCCAAGTTGGCGACTCGGAAGTTCTTGTCCGCGCTTTAGCGTCGCTTCGCGCTTCGTCTCCGGGTGCAGCGCCTCATGCTCTTCCGCGACGCGTATCTGGCGCGCTTTATTGAAATCCAATCTGGTAGGATGGCGGCGCGAGCTTTGCCCGCTCTGCGGGTGTTTCTGGTCAACGGTGGGCCGCCGAAAGGAGCGGTCGGCTAGCACAGACGTCTGCTGCTTGGGCGTGCGCTCATGCACAGACAGCTCTAGCGCGAAAGATAAGCTGATTGGCTTTGCTCCCTTTCAAATTGGGAGAGCAGTCATGGTCAGGCGCATCGCCCTCATTGACATTGATCGCCCGGACGAGCCGCTGGAGGTCGAAGTCGATGAACTTCGAGATGCCATGATGGTTGTCGGCGTCCCTAACACGCAGGTGAAATTCTATTTGCAGCGCCGGAACGGATCGGGTTGTTTCGAGGGATCGCTCGGCGGCCGGTATTTTGTCTACGATCCGGCCAAGCCGGCAAAGGCCACGTAAGAGTCGGCTTTGTTAATGCTTCGCCTTCGGCCAGCGTCGATTACGCGACGACCGGCCGAACGGATGACGACTTTGCTGATCGAGTTGGATCGAAGGAGCGCTTGCAGAGGCAGTGGCGCAGACGCTCGTGTGAGCGCTGAGGTCGGTGGTGTTTAGGTGGTTTTTTGCTCATCTGGGCTATGGACCACAGTTTTGCACGTTGAACAGATGATGCGCGTTTCCTTGGAATGCCTTTCGCCAGGAACGACCTCGAATCCGGGGGTGCAAAAAAATACTACTCGCCCGGTGTCGCCTGTCTCATAGGGATGGTCTTCCTCTGAAAACGCAGCCACCCCCGTGGCCCCGCATCCAAGGCATTGAATATCGGATGTCCATCGTTCGCGATGTGCCACGCCTCAATATTGCACGGGCCAGAACGAGAATTCCAGCACCTGTCCCTATCGTAAACTCCATCCGGCTGGCGTGAGGCGGCGAATCGGACCATGCTGCCTCCCATGGGCTTTGACACGTTAAGCTGTTTTACTTGTCAAGCGCCTTAATCGGCCACCATGCGTCACAGGGAAATCAATGGCTTGCGCGAGCACCATTACGCCAAAATGCCCTCAAATCCGCCATTACTGACTTAACGTGTCAATGCCTTCGAAACTCGCCCGCCAACGCCTGAACCTTTAGGGCTCCGATGTGATAGGTGTGTTCATGGCGTTGCTTTCCTTCCGTGGAATCAGCACCCCGAGCCTACAGGCTCAAGGTGAGCAACGCCGCTCCTCCTATTTCAACATTCATCGGGACATCGCCGATTTTTTCCCCCATAAGGAACCTCTTGGATCGTGGAGCGCTAAGTAAGAGAGAACGCCGAGCACTCGACTCTTACCGAAAGGTGGCAATTAGTCCCAGGTATTTTTCCGCTGCCCGGCTACCAAAGGAAAATTGGCGGACAAAACGGGAGCCCTGAGATGACAATTGCTCGTATACTCGCCGCGAAGGGCGCTGATGTCTTCACTACGACTCCACAACGGACACTAAAAGAAATCGCGGCAGAGCTGATCGACCGTAGGGTCGGCGCTCTCGCGGTTTTGGATTCCAGCGGCGAAATTGTCGGTCTAGTCGCCGAACGCGATATTGTGGCCGCCCTTGCTAACCATGGAGCCGCAGCACTTGGGGACGAAGTGTCGCGCCACATGGCCAAGAATTTCAAGGTTGCGACCGAACACGACAGCGTCGTCTCCACGATGGATACTATGACGGTGAACCGCCGTCGCCACCTGCCGGTGCTGCGACAAGGCCGCTTGGTGGGGCTCGTCTCGATCGGGGACGTTGTAAAATATCACATCGATACGATGGAGGCCGAGCGTTTGGCTATGCAGCAATATATAGCGACGTCGTATTGACAGAGTCTTCACCCATCACAGCCATGCCTCGGGCCTGAACGTTCCGCATGACGAGGCGCCGGTGTGGGGCTTTGACACGTGAACAGTTATTGCTTGTCAATAGTGGCGGCCAGTCCTCAACTGCCGTCCGCGAAATCAATCGCTTGCGTTCGGCACCGCCAACCCGAAACGGCATCAAAAACGCCTATACTGAGTTAACGTGTCAATGCCGTTTCACCGTATTGGGAAGCGCGCTCCGGCAGCGGCTACGAAGGCAAGAAGGGACAGGCTGAAGAGGCTTTGATAGATTTTTAGGATGCGACCGCCGCTTATCTTTGTGCGGGACGCCACCCAGCTGCAGCGGCCTGCTCCTCGTTACAAAACCAG
>NZ_JAKFWS010000089.1 GCF_021731785.1 Methylocystis sp. | reverse complement strand
GTCATGGCGGCGGATGGGGCGGTCACGGCGGCGGCTGGGGACGAGGACGCTACTGGGGCGGTCGCTGGTATCCCTATGGCGTAGGTCAGTGCTGGAGATGGACTCCCGCCGGCTGGATTTGGGTCTGCTATTAAGAGAGAAACCTGACGCCCCAATCTCCAAACATTCGCCCCGCAAGGGATGACGAGGAGATTGGGGCTCAAGATATTAACAAAGCGCGGAGCGACAAAAACTTGCGCCCGCAAAGAATGCTCATCCGCGCGAGACGAAATAGGACAAGCGCTCCCTCGCCGTCGCGCCAATGACGAGAGGCGGCAGGTCAAAGCGCTCAAGCCGTCGTTCGTCGTCATGCCCTGTGGTAGGGATGACCCGACAAAATCGTCATCCCCCGATAGATCTGTTCGGCCGCCAGAATGCGCGCCAACTGATGCGGCAGCGTCATTGCGCCGAAGGAGAAGACCGCGGTCGCGCGAGCGCGCACGCTCTCATCGAGCCCTTCGGCGCCGCCGATTGCAAACCAGAGCGCCTTGCGGCCATTATCTCTTTCGTCGGCGATGAATTGCGTAAAACCTGCGCTCGTCACCGCACGGCCGCGCGCGTCGAACGCCGCAAGTCGAGATTCTGGCGGCAGCGCCGCGAGCAGATCCGCGCCTTCGCGCGACGCCCGCTCGGCCGCGGAGGCGGCCTTGCTCTCGTCGATCTCTTTAAGCTCAAGGCCTTCGAAGCCTAGTCGCCGAAAGGCGCCGACGCGCTCGGCGTATCGCGCGTAAAGCTCTCTCTCCGGACCGCCCTTCAGGCGGCCGACGCAAATCAGTCCCAGTTTCATCCGGCGCCAAGCAGCACGAGAAGACGGACGAGCGATCCAAAAGGGAAAGCTCGATCAGATCCCGTCAGACCAGGCGAATCTCCACCGGACGGTCGCCGCCCCACATCTTTTCGAGATTGTAGAACTGGCGCACTTCGGGACGGAAGACGTGGACGATGACGTCTCCGGCGTCGATCAGCACCCAGTCGCATTGAGACAGGCCCTCGACGCGCGGCGCAACCACGCCCGCGGCCTTCAATGCCTTGATCGCTCTGTCGGCGATGGCGCCGACATGCACGGTCGACCGGCCCGTCGCGATGACCATGTCATCGGCGAGAGCCGTCTTTCCGCGCAGATCGATGGAGACGATGTCCTCGGCCTTGGTTTCGTCCAGGCTGGCGAGAACCTGTTGCACGATTGAGCCGGCCAACGGCGCTCCTGCGCCAATTCCCGGCCGGAGCGGACGTGAATCCGCACCCGGATGAACACCTGTCGACAGCGTTGCAACCCTCATGCTCTGCAGCCCAAACCCGCGAGTACGGAGGGCCGCAACGCAAGGATGGGGCGCTTCCCGAAAAATTGCAATAGAAACTGCGGTGTTGCAAAACGCCGAAAAGAAAAAAACCCGGCTCGGGCGCCGGGTTTTTGAAGGCGGTTCGGGCTAATCGAGAGGCGGGAGGAACCTCAAAGCCGGAACAAGCGAAACATAATCGATTTGCGCCGAAAGCGTAGGCCGAATTTCTCGGCGCAGCGTTCGGCGCAGCGAAAAGCGGGGAAAAGCCCCTGAATCGGGATCCGAAAATCGTTTCGCCAATTCAGGATATAATCATCTTAACAATGTGTTATGAAGCGCCATAGGCGGTCCGTGGTCAAATTGCAACAGATGTCAAGTTTGTTGCTGGAGCGCTGCTTTTGGCGCGGTCCAATATGGCGAAATCATGGAATTAGAACCATGGAGCCGCTGGTGGCGCGTGATTCGAGCGCGGCATGCGCCTTGGCCGCATCGGCCAGCGGAAATCGCGCCGGTTCGCCGAGAGACACGAAGCCCTGCTTCGCCGCATGCAGGAGATCGTCCATCATCTCCTCATAATCGCGCCGCCGCGCGATATGCGTGAACAGCGACGGGCGCGTGGCGTATAGCGAACCCTTAAGCGCTAGAAGGCCGATGTCGAAAGCCTCGATCGGACCTGAGGCCGAGCCGAAGCTGACGAACATGCCGAACGGCTTCAAGCAATCGAGCGATTCCGGAAAAGTCGCGCGCCCGACGCCGTCATAGACGACGTCGCACAGCTTGCCCTTAGTCAATTCCCGAACCCGTTCGACGAAGTTTTCCTCCCGGTAAAGGATCGTATGCCTGGCGCCCGCCGCCTCCGCGATCTTCGCCTTGTCAGGAGAGCCGACAGTGGCGATGACCCTTGCGCCGAGTCCGTTTGCCCATTGGCAGAGAATCTGTCCAACGCCGCCGGCGCCGGCGTGCACCAGAACGCGATGGCCTTTCTTCACCTTGAAGGTCTTGCGCAGCAAATATTGCGCGGTCAGCCCCTTGAGCATCATCACCGCCCCCTGCTCATAGCTGAAGGCTTTCGGCAGATGGATCACTGAATGAGCGGCGATGTTGCGCGCCTGCGCATAGCCGCCGAGCGCGCCGACATAGGCGACCCGCTCCCCGACTTTGAAAGACTTCACATTTTTGCCGACGGCGATCACGTCGCCGGCGCCTTCATGGCCGGGAATGAACGGATAGTCCGCCGGATAGGCGCCGGTGCGGCGATAGATGTCGATGTAGTTGACGCCGATGGCGCGCTGACGGATCTGCACTTCGTCGACCGCCGGCGCCGGCAGCTCGACATCCTCCATGACAAGAGCTTCCGGTCCGCCGGGCTGATGCACGCGAATCGCCTTAACCATCGATCTCTCCTTTCGCGATCGCGCCGCCCTTACGCAAAAGCGGCAAGGCCAGAAAATAGCAGCCTGTCACGACCAAAACCGCCTTTACGCTGAACGAAGCGGCCGCAAGATTCTGGGCCACCGCCGCGATCGCCGCCGCGGCCCAAATGCCGGTGACGGCGATCGTCACGGGACGCAAGCGCCTGACGCGCAGCGGGTGAATGAAGACGACAGGCGCGAACATAAGCGCGGTCGCCGCCAAGATGACCGCAAGGCTCGCGTTCGCAGGCGCCTGCAGGACAAGAAGATAGAACACGACGACGTTCCAAAGCGCCGGGAATCCTCGAAACCAGTAATCTGAGGTCTTCATCCGCCGATCGGCGAAATAGAGCGCCGAACAGGCACAGACCAAGGCGCAAACAGCTTCGGCGACCGCCGGCTCGATAAGGCCCGACCGCCACAGCGCCACAAGCGGCGTGACCACATAATTGAGAAAATCGACGACGAGGTCGAGCGCCACGCCGTCGATAAAGGGCGCCGTTTCGGTCACTTTGAAGCGTCGCGCCAGCGCGCCGTCCACTGCGTCGACGAAGAGCGCAACGCCAAGCCAGCCGAACATCGCGGCGAAGCGCCCATCGGCCGCAAGGAACAGCGCGATCAGGCCGAGGGCCGCGCCACTCGCCGTGAATAGGTGGACAAGAAGGCCGATGAGCCGGGAAGACGTCACGTGGCGCGGAAGGACTGGAGAAGCGGGACGCAAGACTACACCGGCGCTCGCGCCAGTCCAAAGGCGCCCGGCTCGCGCTCCGAAGCGTCTCCCGCTATAACGAGCTGTGGAGACGGCTGAGATGGAACCGGCGCAAGAAGGCACTACATCGGAGATTCTCGTCGCTGGCGCCGGCGCGACCGGCCTTGCAGCGGCTTTGGCCTTTGCGCGCGCCGGATTCAAGACGACGCTCGCCGGTCGAATTCCGCCGCCGCTGCCGGGCCGCACCGTCGCGCTATTCGAAGCATCGGTTCGCTTTCTCGACGCGCTCGGCGCGCTGGAGCGCGTCAGGGCGCGGGGCTGCGCAGTGGAAGCCATCCACATGATCGACGACACCGACCAATTTCTGCCGGTGCCGGAACTCAGCCTGCGCGCCCGCGAGATCGGCCTGCCGGCGCTCGGCGTCAACGTGTCGAACGACGACCTCGTCGCGATCCTGCTCGATCTCTGTCGCGATCGGCCTGAAATCGAAATCATCGACGCCGATATTGCCGATTATGAATTCAACAGCGACGGCGCCGCCGCCATTCTTGCCGATGGGCGACGCCTGCAGGCCGATTTCATCGTCGCGGCGGATGGTCGGAACAGCCGCGCCCGCGCTGTCGCCGGCATCGACGTAAAGGAATGGACCTATCCGCAGATCGCCCTCACCATGGTTCTGCGCCACGAGTTTCCTCACGAAAATATCTCGACGGAATATCACACGCGCTCGGGACCCTTTACGCTGGTGCCGCTGCCCGCGCGCGAGGAGGCGCCGCATCGTTCGAGCCTCGTCTGGCTGATGAGCGTCGCCGACGCGCGACGGCGCCTCGCCAAACCGCGCGAGGAGCTCGAATTTGAAATCGAGGATTACGCCAAGTCGGAACTCGGGGCGATGCGCATCGAAGGCGACATTGGCCAGTTCCGAATGGGCGGCATGCAGGTGTCGAAACATGCGACGGGACGCCTCGCGCTGGTTGGCGAGACCTGTCACATCTTTCCGCCGATCGGCGCGCAGGGATTGAATTTAAGCCTGCGCGACGTGGCCGACCTCGAGGATTGTCTCGCCAGCGTCGATCTCAAGAACGCGCGCGAATTGTCGCGGGCGCTCGCGCGCTATGACCGTCACCGGCGCGCCGACATCGGCTTTAGAACGCATGGCGTCGATCTGCTCAATCGATCGCTGATCATTCCCTATCTACCGGTCGATCTGCTGCGCGGCGCGGGCTTCATCGCCATGGCGGCGCTCGGTCCGCTGCGACGCGCGGTCATTCGCGAGGGCGTGCTGCCGCATCTCGTGCTGCCGCGGCTGATGCGCCGGCCGGCGC
>NZ_JAKFWS010000177.1 GCF_021731785.1 Methylocystis sp. | reverse complement strand
AAACAATCGCGCCCTTGAGCGATGATCCCATCGTCGGGCTGCCCGTTGTAGCCGCCTGATCAACCCGGCTTCCCGGCGAACGTGGCGATCACGCCAACCAGCTACACCACGCCAAGGGACACGATCCAATCGGCGACCGCTTCGACCCCGTGTTCTGTGCGCATGGCTAGGGCGAAGTCTTGTGCCGTGCGCAGATAGCGGTTGTCGCAAAGCTCGGCGAGGGCGTGGGTCGCGTTGTGCAGATTATAGCTGGAGAGTTTCAACGCGAGACCGAGGCGCAGGCGCTGGACGCGTTCACCATGGTCGGGCTGGTCGCCGAAGAATGGGACGATCAATTGCGGCCTACCCGCTCGCACGGCTTGAGCGGTTGTACCGATCCCGCCGTGATGCACCACGCACAAAGCGAAGGGGAAGAGTTCGTTGTGCGGCGCGTCGCAGCAAACGAATTCGTCGGGGCCGACCGAGGACGAGAGCCTCCCGGCGTCTTTTGGCCCAGCAAGCAAGACCGCTCGACGCCCGAGGGCGCGAGCCGCGCTTATACTGATGTCATAGAAGTCGCCCGACACTTGAGGAGCGAAGGACCCCAAGGTGAAAACGATTGGTGCGCTCCCCGAGGAAAGGAAGGTTTTCAATGGCTCGCTGAGACCGCGCCTCCCCTCGTCTTGAGGTTCGTAAAAGGGAAAGCCCGGAACCTCCATATTGACTGGTCCATCCGACGGGCGCGACGCGAAATAGGGCGAATAGAGGCCAAAGAGTTGCGTTGCGCCGTTCTTCCCGCCAAAATTGAGGAAAAAGTCTTGGCGTGAGTGTGGTAGTCCCAGCTTACTTCGAAAGGCGTGGAAGCGCTTCATCCGCATGTTCACGCCGATCCGTATGAGGGAACGGACCAATTTGTTAAACGCGATCGCCGTTCGCGACCTGGGCTGAAGGATGTAGGGCGCCGGTGGGGTCAGAGACGGGGCCGCAGCCGACTGCACGTATAATGGCGCAAGGGCGACTCTCGCTCGTCGGGAGGCCGCAGGCTTCAGCGGCCAAATTTGCGCCAACGAGCAGATTATGCGTGACGATGGCGTCCACTCCTTCTGCCACGGCCAGGGTGTCGTCGTAGGTTTCAGAGAGGAAGCGAAGATAGATTTCGTCCAAGATGAAATACGGATTCTTCAACATGATCCGGAAGGCGCCGGAAAGATCGACGCCGAGCGCGCCGACAATGTCGTTCTCGTGCGGGCGCAAGCGAGCATATGCGACGCCCTCGCGCTCGATCGATCCTCGATGCATTTCGGGCGCGGCGATGACGACGTCGAGATCGCGCCGACGCATTGCGTGAGCGATGGCGATGAAGGGATATATGTCGCCGAGAGTGCCGAAGGTTACGAGCAAAACCCGCTTGCGCTGATCCATTCGCCTTTCCTAAATCAATTCGAAGCACAAACTCACACACCAGAAGTAGGAAGCGCGGCGCCGAAGGAAAGATGGCGAATCCGTCGCCGATCTTGCACGAGGACCTTGAACATCATAACGACGTCGAACGGCGGGCCCCCGCCCTGCGCGCCATCGGAATAGCCAAGCGCTGCGACGAGATCAGCGCGGAACTTCTCGAAATCGACCGCCGCCGCGAACGCTTTCAGATGATCCCCGAGCCCGCTCAGCCGTTTCAGCCGCTCGTCTACGTCGAAAAAGCCCGGCTGGCCACGCATCCATCCGCCTCCGATCCTCTCACGGCCAGAGAATCAGAAATGCTCCGATTTGGCGAGGTTCTTAGAAGCGTCAAACTTCGTTGCAGTTGTTGGACGCAAATGTTACCTTACGGATTATGACAAGCGCTCCGACGACTTCCCTGAAGTGGTGGCGCTCCTTCTAGGAGCGGCACGGACGTTTGTTCAAAGACGAACCAAGCCGCCGGTTGAGGCGGGCTCGGTTGTCACCAAAACCCCACTTCGCACTGGCGGCTCTAATCAAGACGAGACCGCCATGCCTCATTGCGAAAACTTTGCCCCAATCATCCTGACCGGCGACCGTCCGACCGGGCCTCTGCATCTAGGTCACTATGTCGGCACTCTCAAAAATCGCGTCGCGATGCAACGAAGCCACCGGCAGTTTGTGCTGATAGCTGACGCGCAAGGACTCACAGACAACGCCGACAATCCCGACCGGATTCGGCGTAACGTTATCGAGGTGTGCCTCGATTACCTCGCCGTTGGCGTTGATCCTGCCTACACGACCATCTGCCTGCAATCTTCGCTCTCCGCATTGAATGAGTTGACACTGTTTTATTTGAATTACGTCACCGTTGCCCGTTTGGAACGGAATCCGACGATCAAGGATGAAATTCGAACGCGTGGCTTTGGCCGCGATATCCCGGCCGGATTCCTATGTTATCCCGTCGCGCAAGCTGCCGACATCACGGCATTTAAGGCCACTGTTGTGCCCGTGGGCGACGACCAAGTCCCGATTATTGAACAAACCAACGAAATCGTACGGCGTATCAACCGGCAGGCCGCTCGCGAGGTCTTGCCTGAGGCAAAGGCGGTGGTGCCCAAGATTGGCCGCCTACCGGGCATCGATGGCGAGCGAAAGATGAGTAAGTCGCAAGGCAATGCCATCTACCTCTCAGCTTCCCGCGACGAGATCGGCACTGCCGTGCGCCGAATGTATACTGACCCAGGCCATTTACGCGTATCTGACCCCGGTAAAATCGAGGGCAACATCGTTTTCACCTACCTCGACGCTTTCGACCCCGACGTAGATGCCGTGGCCGATTTGAAGGCGAGCTACCGACATGGTGGCTTGGGCGATATCGCTCTAAAGCAGAGATTGGAGCAAGTGCTTGAGACTTTGATCGCGCCTATCCGCGAGCGGCGAGCTGAACTGGCCCGACGTCCGGATGATGTGATTGATGTCCTCCGGCAAGGTACAAAGACGTCACGATTCGTGACGCAGCAAACTCTTTCTGAAGTACGGGAAGCGCTGGGGCTGTTTATCTTGGCCTGATGCCGTATTTGTGCAGAAGTCAAGCAGACCGTGTGGAAACGCTTCGTCGTGAGCGGAAGCCGCCTTTCTGTGACTGACGACGCGGGTTTTCGCGCCGCCGCAGCAAATCTTGCCCCTCGCGCTCCCCAAGCCTTTCCGAGGTGAGCTGAAGCGCCATTTCGGCTCCCATAGGCGGATAAACGGCCTCCCTCAGGGCCGCACGGCCCTCATCAATTCCTCCACGCCGAGAATGTTGATGGCCCTTCGCATGTTGTAGACGAGCGCCGTCAGGCTGAACTCGGCTCGCACTTTGTCGAGGCCGCGCATCAGGAACGCGCCCTGGTTCATCCATTGCTTGATCGTGCCGAAGGGATGCTCGACGATCTCGCGGCGCGTGTCCAGAATCTCGGGTCGCGTCTTCAACCGCTCCGCCATGCGGTCCAGCACCGCCTCGTTCTCCAAACGCGAGACCTTGCGATATTCCTTGGTACAGCGCGATCTCATGGCGCAAACCAGACACGCGGCCCGGTTAGAATAGTCGAACTTTTTCAGGTCCCGCAGCTTGCTTTCGTAGCGCGTCGAAAGAACCTGTCCCGCCGGGCAGATGTAGGCGTCCCGCTCGGCGTCGTAGCGGAACTCGTCCTTGCGGAAAAAGCCCTCGCGAACGGCGGGACCGCGCTGCGGCCTGGGAACATAGGGCGTCATCCCCGCCTTCTCGCAAGCCTCGATATCCTCGATCTTAAAGTAGCCCTTGTCGGCGACGACATCTATCTTTTCGACTTCGAGAATGTCGCGCGCGGCCTCGGCGGTTTGCGTCAGCAAGCCCATGTCGACAACCTGATTGCTCACCGCTTGCTCGACAATCATCTTGTTCTTCGCATCGACCGCGATCTGAATGTTGTAGCCGACGCCGACCTTTGTGTACGCCGCCATGGCGCGGCTGTCGGGATCGGTCAGCGATATTTGCTCCTCGCCGCTGCGCTCGAGATCGGCCAGCATCGCGTTGTAGCGATCGCGCTTTGTGCGCAACGCCTCGATTTTTTCCGCGAGATTTTTCGTGCGCGAACCGCTGGTTCCCGCTTCCGTGGCGTCGTCTTCATCAAGACGCTCGAGATATTCATCGAGACGTTCGTCCACCGCCTTGATGAACTTCTCCAGCGAGTTCTTCGTGAAGTTGCGGTCCTTGTTGTTGACCGCCTTGATGCGCGTGCCGTCGACGCCAAGCAGTTCGCGCCCGAAAAGGTTGAGTTCGCGGCAGAGCTCGACGAAACGCCGGAACACCGCGCGGAAAGCCTTGCGATTGTCGGCGCGGAAGTCGGCGATGGTCTTGAAGTCGGGCTTCAAGGTGCGCAGCAGCCATGTGACTTCGACGTTGCGATGGCATTCGGCTTCCAGCCGTCGGCTCGAACGAACGCGGTTGAGATAGCCGTAGATGTAGAGCTTCAGCAAATCGCCGGGCGCGTAGCCGGGCCGTCCCGTCTTCTCCGGCGCGACACGCGCGAACCCGCCCGCCGCGAGATCGAGCCCGTCCACGAAGGCGTCGATGAAGCGAACGGGATTGTCGGGGCCGACGTAATCGTCGATCGCCTCGGGAAACAAAAGTGTTTGCGAGCGGTCGATTCCAGATATGTGCGCCATGACGCGATTCTATCAGGTCGCCGCCGCCAGCGGGATCCAGGCGCGAAAATTTCAACGTGGGTTTTCACACGGTCTGCAAGAATTTCGGAACAGGGATTTCGCTCGGAAAATCGCACCTTTTTGAGAGACGCGTCGGAACGCGCAAAAGCCCGCCGGAGCGGCGGACTCGAGGTTCCATATTGGCGGCTTATGCGCGAGGCGCG
>NZ_JAKFWS010000023.1 GCF_021731785.1 Methylocystis sp. | reverse complement strand
CCGCCCCACCCGCCATAGCCCCAGCCGTAGCGGGGCGCCGTGGCGGCGGCAATGCCCGCGCCCATCAGACCGAGCGCCGCGCCGGCGAACATCGCCCCGGCGGGATCGTAGCGATAACCGTAGCCCCGGCGGTAATACCGACGCGGATGATAGTAGCGCACGTAATGCCGATGACGGTGGCGCCGGTAGTGTATCGTCTCGATGGGAGCCGTGAGGCCGATGTTGGCCGGCGAGGTGGAGCTCATCGGGCCGGCCAGAACACCCGGCGGCATGGCCGTGAGAGCCATTACCCCGCCCAACGCGCAGGCCAGACCGGATTTGAAACTCTTACGCATAGGCACATCCTTTCGGCGACGGGTTGCAGTCACGGGCGCGGCTTCTTCAAGGCCGACCACTTTTTTCGCATGCGATAGGATTCATGCGCCGTTCACCAGTAAAACGCCGAATCCAATTGGATAGTTCCGTTCCGGATTGTCGCGACGCAGCTCGGCCGCGCGGGTATAGCGACAAGCATTCCCGTCAGCTCTCCGACAGACCGGCGAAGGCGGGCGGTCGGCCGTCAGGCGCCGAGAAATAATGCATCGTCTTCGCGCCTTTCGTGCCGGTCCACTCATGGAAGCCCGACACCGGAATGACGCAGCGGCGCGCCTAGACCAGATGTTCGCCTGAGATAGGGGCGACCCGTCTCGGCTTACGTCGGCCTGGATGTGCACAATGACACGATCGCGGTTGCGCTTGCGGAAGCGGGTAAGCGAGGTGAGGTCCGCGAGCATGGCAAGGTCGTGAACACCCCGACTGCGTTAAAGACGCTGGCGGTAAAGCTGGCGCGCAATGGAGCCAGCCTGCGATTTTGCTATGAGGCTGGACCTTGCGGTTATGGCATTCAGCGCCAGCTGAGCGAAGCCGGACACGAATGCGTCGTGGTCGCTCCTTCGTTGATTCCGCGCAAGCCTGGCGATCGGGTCAAAACCGACCGACGGGATGCGATCAACTTGGCCAAATTGCACCGGGCGGGACTGTCATCGGTATGGGTTCCAGACCCGGCCAATGAGGCGATCCGCGATTTGGTGCGCGCGCGACTGGCGGCGGTGCGCGTAGTGCGGCAGGCGCGCCAGCAACTGTCCGGTTTCTTGCTGCGCCACGGCCACCATTATAATCGGCCAGCTTGGACGCTGATGCACCGGCGCTGGCTGGCCGGATTAAAGTTCGAGCACGCAGCGCATTATATCGTGCTGGAAGATTGTATCGCGGCTGTCGAGGCGGCCACGGCTCGGCGGGAATCTGCGCGACGTTATGACCCCTCTCAAGCCAATAAGTTCAAGCACTTATCGCGCCGATCGGCACCCGGACCCCACGCCGATTTACAGTATGTCGCCATGTTCGCGCCGCAGGCGCTCGATCAGGTCGAGCGCCGGCTGAGTAGCGACGACGCGCGGGGGCGTCTCCACCTAAAAGAAGCCGAGCTTCTTGGGGCTGTAGCTGACGAGCATGTTTTTCGTCTGCTGATAGTGGTCGAGCATCATCTTGTGATTCTCGCGCCCGATGCCTGACTGCTTATAGCCGCCGAACGCCGCATGCGCCGGATAGGCGTGATAGCAGTTGGTCCAGACGCGACCAGCTTGGATCGCGCGCCCAAATCGGTAACAGCGATTGATGTCGCGGCTCCACACGCCGGCGCCCAGACCGTAGAGCGTGTCATTGGCGATGGCGAGCGCATCGTCGTCGTCCTTGAAGGTCGTCACCGACACGACGGGCCCGAAAATTTCCTCCTGGAACACGCGCATTCTATTATGCCCCTGTAGCACGGTGGGCTTCACATAGAAGCCGCCGGCGAGATCGCCTTCGAGCGTGTTGCGCTCGCCGCCAGCGAGCACCTTGGCGCCTTCCTGTTTGCCGATGTCGATATAGCTCAAGATTTTTTCGAGCTGTTCCGATGAGGTTTGCGCACCGATCATTGTCTCGGGGTCGAGCGGATTGCCCTGTTTGATCTCGCCGACGCGCTTCAAGACGCGCTCCATGAAACGGTCGTAGATCTTCTCATGCACCAAGGCGCGGCTCGGGCAGGTGCAGACCTCGCCCTGATTGAGCGCGAACATCACGAAGCCTTCGACCGCTTTGTCGAAATAGTCGTCGTCCTCGCGCGCGACGTCCTCGAAGAAGATGTTGGGCGACTTGCCGCCAAGCTCCAGCGTGACCGGAATCAAATTCTGACTGGCGTATTGCATGATCAACCTGCCAGTCGTCGTCTCGCCGGTGAAGGCGATCTTGGCGATGCGATTGGAAGAGGCGAGCGGCTTGCCGGCCTCGAGCCCGAAGCCGTTGACGATGTTGAGAACGCCCTTGGGCAGAAGATCGCCGATGAGTTCGGCCCAGACGAGAATAGAGGCCGGCGTCTGTTCCGCGGGCTTAATCACGACGCAGTTTCCCGCCGCGAGCGCGGGCGCAAGCTTCCACGTCGCCATCAGGATCGGAAAGTTCCACGGAATGATCTGGCCGACGACGCCCAGAGGCTCATGGAAATGATAGGCGATGGTGTCGTGGTCGATTTCCGAAATGCCGCCTTCCTGCGCGCGCACGGCGCCGGCGAAATAGCGAATGTGATCGATCGCGAGCGGGATGTCGGCCGCCGTCGTCTCGCGGATCGGCTTGCCATTGTCCCAAGTCTCGGCGGTCGCGAGAACCGGGAGATTCTCCTCCATGCGGTCCGCAATCTTGTTGAGGATGCGCGAGCGTTCGGCGGGGCTCGTCTTGCCCCAAGCCTCTTTCGCGGCATGCGCGGCATGCGCGGCATCGAGCGCGGCCTCGACGTCGTTATTGTCGGATCGCGCGATCTCGCAGACTTTCTGGCCCGCGATCGGGGAAATATTGTCGAAGACGCGGCCGGACTTCGCGTCTGCCCATTCGCCATTGATGAAATTGCCATAGCGCGCCTTGAACGGCGGCTTGAGCGAAGCGAAGGCTTCGTGCTTGGTCATTGGAGTTTCCTCGTAGGCCTTGCGGCTGTTATGCAGCCCGAGTCGCCGGCGTGAAGGCAGCTGCCGCTTGTTCGCGCGGAGGCCGGGACTTCATAAAAGCGTCGCAGGGCCGCGCCTGGTCGACAGCCTGCGCCCATTCGCGCCAAAGTCAATCAATTGACCTGTGTGTGCCGAAAACTAAATCCGGAGGTAATGGTGATGACGGCCGCCGAGGATAGCGTGTGATTTTATGTTTCCAATGCGCTGAACGGCGCGAGAGGTCGGCGCATCTTTGTTTAACGACCGATGCGTTCTCACTTCGTTGTAATAATGAGCGTAGCATCGCAGAATCCGACGCAGATGCCGCTCGCCAAAAACGATCAGATGGTCGACACACTCGCGGCGGATCGACCCGATCAACCGTTCGGCGAAAGCGTTTTGCCATGGCGACGCAGGCGCAATCGGCTTGTCACCTATGCCCATGGCGCGCAGTCGACGCGTGACGACGGCGCCAAAGACGCCATCCCGATCGCGGATGCGATAGCGTGAAGCCTCATCCCACGGGAAAGCCTCAGTGATCTGACGCGCAATCCATTCCGCTGTCGGATGTCTGGTGACATTGGTCCAGACAAGGGTTCTGCGGTCGAGCCGGACGATCACAAAAGCATAGAGCAGGGCGAAGCCGATGGTCGGCACAACGAATAAATCCATTGCGGCGATATGCGGGGCATGATTGCGCAGAAAGGCGCGCCATCCCTGGCTTGGCGGTCCCCGTCGCCTGACCATGTATTTGGCGACCGTCGATTGAGAAATCTCGAATCCGAGCTTCAGCAATTCGCCGTGAATGCGCGGCGCGCCCCACAACCGGTTCTCGGCGCTCATCCGCTGGATCAGCGCACGCAGCTCCAGCTGAATCTTTGGCCTTCCGCCCTGTCGCCGCGACTTCCAACGCCAATAGCGACGAAAGCCGGCCCGATGCCAGCGCACGAGAGTCTCGGGCTTGATGATCGTGAGGGCCTCGAGGATCGACGGGAACCATCGATAGAGTTCGATAAAGAAACGTCGATAGGCATTCGTCAGCCGAGCTCGGCCTTTCGTCTTGCGCCGCAATACGATCAACTGCTGCCGGAGCGCCGCGTTCTCCGCTTCAAGTCGACTTATCGACTTGAACGGCGACGCCAGAATGGCCAGCAGAAAGCGGATGAGCGCGATCATTGCGCCAGCTTGGCCAATTCGCGACGCCCCTCAACCCCCGATGAAGTTTTCAACACACACAGGCGACCATGGCGAGGATCGAGTAAAGCAGCACGGTCGCCAAATCGAACCGCTTGCCTTCTCGCCGACGATGGTCCGATATCTCGCGCAAAATCTCCAGCAGCGACGCCTGCATGCGACAACCTCCGACTCGGGTCGTCGCATATAGATTCACATATCTACCGAGCCGGGAATCGGGAAAATGCCTCACAGTTCAGAGAACTGAACAGCCCTGCGATCACCACTGGCATGCAGATTACACAGTACGTTTCGATGAATGCTTAAGTTGTACAAGTTGATATTTGATCTGACAGACGGCGTGAGTTGGCCGATGTCGTTTCAGGCGGCGTTGCTCTCCTCGATGGCCTGAAGATGACCTGATTTTTCGCGCGCCAGCGGCAACGCGTCAATGAAGGTTTTCATCGGTGTCTTGCCGAAGCACCATTTGCCCTGATGCGGACGGATTTCGTTGAACGCGCGCATCCACAGGTCGTGTCGCTTCCGAAAACTCCGTCCAATTGACTGGCAGTCAACAGCGAATCAGAACATGATCGTTGTATGATTGCAATCGCCTTGCTTTTCCTCCGCGCGCTGTGTGACTGCTTCAAGTCGCGGCGGCGGCTGGACGCCGAGATCCTGGTGTTGCGGCATCAGCTGAATGTTCTGCAGCAGCGCGCGCCGCGCCGCTTGCTTTTGCGTTGGGCCGACCG
>NZ_JAKFWS010000046.1 GCF_021731785.1 Methylocystis sp. | reverse complement strand
GCGACCGTTTGAGGCCGCCATTGATCGCGAAAAGGCGGCTTTGGCGTCGGCGCAACTACGGCTCGATAGGAGCGCAACCGCGCTTTCACGCGCGAAAAAAGATTTCGAGCGAAAGCAGGATATGAATACACGCGGCGCCATCTCTCGCGCGGCGCTCGACAGGTCGCGCGCGAATTTCGAGCGCGAAAAGGCGCAGGCAATCGCCTACGAAGCCGACGTCGCGCGGAGCCAAGAAGCGCTCGCGGCGGCGAAGGAGGACCTCGCCCTTACCGATATCGTATCGACGATCGATGGAACGGTGATTTCGCGCAACGGCGAAGTCGGCCAGCAGGTTGATGTCAATCAAGAGCCGCCGCTGTTCGTCGTCGCGCCAAGTTCAGGCGCGACGCACGAATAGTCACCCTACGAGATCATTCGAGCGGGAAGTCTTGCCGCCACCGAATGTCCTGTACGTGCGTCGTGAGCCCGCATCGCTTGAGGGGTGGGCGAAGTTGCGCCCGCTCACGTCGAGCGTCTGGTCCGTGATCTGTCCCGATGGATAGCGCTTGAATCTCTGCCGTCACACTGCGCATTTAGAAATTATCGCCCCGCCAGCTGCTTTCCCCGGCGCGTGCGGGGCCCTTATGATCACCGACGAAAGCAGTCCGAGCGCGCCATGAAAATTAACTTTCTGAACAAGAGCAGTGATCAGGGCGACTTCGCTTCGCGGACGGCAGTCGTGGCAACGATCGCGGCGGCGACCGTCGCGGTCTCATTCGTCCTATGGAAGTTGACGGACCTTCTCCCAGCAGTTTTCGCGACGATCCTCATTGCGCTCGCCTGGCGCGGCGTCGCCGAGCAAGTCTCCGCGCGCCTTGGGCTCTCACAGGGCTTGTCGCGCGCTGTCGTTGCGCTGGGCTCGCTCGCGTCCATCGTTCTCGCGTTGATGCTATTCGGCGGCCAGCTCGTGAGCCAATATGACGAAGTTGCTCTCGACGTGCCCGCAGCCATCGCTCTGATCGAGCGCACGCTGGAAGAGCACCCGTGGGGCCGTTTCGTGGAAAAATTCGTGGTTCATGTCGACTTTTCTAAAATGACGACCCCCGTCGCCCAGCAGTTTGGCGCGGTTCTCGGGTCGCTCGGCAATGGACTTGCTTATGGAGTTTTCGCCATCATTGGCGCTGCTTATCTTGCCGCCGATCCAGAAAGGTATGCAGCTGGCCTTCTTGTGCTGACGCCTGCATCGCGGCGGTCTGACATGGCGCTCTTTCTTGAACGGTCAGGCGCTTCTCTGCGGCAGTGGCTCTACATCCAGCTTTACGTCGTCGCCATGAACGCGTTTTTCGCAGGCGCGGCGCTCTGGGCGTTCGGCGTTCCGGCGCCGTTGGCGCTCGCGACGATCAGCGGCGCTCTGGCGTTTGTCCCTTACTTCGGCTCGATCATCGCCATGATCGTTGGAGTGCTCGTCGCTCTGCCGCATGGAATAGACAATGCGGCCCTTGCGGCGCTTGCCATCGGCTCCGCGAGTTTCATCGAAGGCTATCTGATCACGCCCTATCTGCAGAGCCGCTCCCTAAGCGTTTCGCCGGTCGTTCTGCTATTTTGCATGCTCGCCTTCGGCTCACTCTTTGGGGCGATGGGCGTTGTGCTGGCGGTGCCGGCGACCGTCGTTCTCTCCATCGCCTATCGAATCGTCGCCGAGACCCCATAGTCCTACGCGTTCAATTCCTCAGCAAATTCGAATGGCGTCGCCGGGAGGAGTGATTTCGAGGTTCCGTCATTTTCATCGGCGGGAGGCCGCTTCCGTTTATAGGCAAAGGCACGCCCGATTCCGGTTCGAATCACTTTCGATCCCGGGAGCCTTTTCGGCGAACGCTTTTCGAGACGATGTTGCCACTATGCGCGTCGACGTTCATCTCAATCAATCGACTATCCGGCGCAATCACCTTAACTTCGTAACCCCACATGCCCTTCTCGCGCTCGAGCTCCATCCCAATGATGCCGCCCTGAACGGACTCGCGTGTCTGGGGGCCCTGTCCTGAATCATGGGCATTGAGCCGTTGGGCTGGAGAAACCTCCCGCCGTTGGTCATGTCGGCGCAATGAGAACGCCCCGACCGTGGATGTGACGGCGGGGCTTTTTTTGTTGGGCTTACCTTTTGGCGCAGGTCGTCTACGAGGCCTGGCCCAATACTGCCCTTAGTTTGGCTTCTTGCTCGTTTGAGAGTGAGGTTTTCAAGATACGCGGTTTATAGCGCTCAATTTCTAGGAGCACCTTGTCCTCGGTGAAGCTCTTGAACAGGATGAACAGCGCCGAGGATCCGGCGGGAATAGTCTCGCCAAGTTTCTTGACGAAATCGTCCTTGATGCCGTAGTCGACGAGCTGGCCCGCAAGGGCGCCGGAACCGGCGCCGACAACGGCGCCAACAGCCATGCCAGCAAGGGGATTGAGAAAAAGAAATCCTACCAGCGTGCCTAACAAGGCCCCTCTCGTCCCGCCGGTCGCGGCTCCGAGAGCCGTGAGGTTAACGGCTTGCTTAATATGAACCTTTCCATCGGAATCACGCTCGACCACACATGCGTCTTCAAGATCGATTAGATATTCCTTTTGCAGCGAGCGCAATTTGTTGAGGACCTCGTCGGCGGTATGAACGCCGTCAAAGTCGAATACGACCAAATTGCTCATATCACTCCTCCCTGAGGTTAGCAGAGCCTCGAATGGCGCAAATGAAGGCGCTACGTTCAAGCAGCGCGATTGATTGCTTGACCAAACTGTCCGCACATGACGGTAGCATAGCATTAACTTCGCGACGAGACTGGCAAAAGGCTGGGAGTCAGGCAGCATGCTGAAACTCGCTATGTTTGGGCCGCGTCCTTTCTACTGGCTTCTGCAGACCGCAGTAGCGTTCGAGAATTCGATTGAGAAGAGCGGGTCCGGACGTGAAGCATCAGCTGAGGGCCTCACCCCTGAGCATCGGCGCTGGCGCACAGGCGTTGGCCGCATGGTCGACGCCGCCAAGGATCCAACGAGCGCGGTCCCGGCATGCATTTTCGACGACATCTCTTCAACTGCGTCGCAAGTCGCTGCAGCTCGAAAAGCCGAACGCAAAAAACTCCTGGAGGCGATCGCGCGGCAACAGACGACGGTGGCGACTGGAGATGAGCGAATGGAAGCATTGCTGTCAGCGATCGCGCGCCCTATCATTCTTGGCGATTAATCGACTCGCTGCGGATCGCGTCGCAGTCGTAAGTCATGGCTTCAGCCCCCGCGATTTCCTTCCCTCGAGACAAAAAACGCATGTCATTGACCAGCGGGTTCTGAAAGGCGGTAACACGAATTGAATACTCGGGATCAAGCAGATGGCGCGGATCAAAATTGTCCATACGACTGAATACACCTACCGCAATCCAGTCGGCCTCCTGCGTCACCGGCTGATGTTGCGGCCCGATGACAGCCATGATCTACGCCTCCTTAAGACTGAACTCGAGGTTGATCCCGCTCCTGCCAACACACTCTGGAAACACGACGTCTTCAACAATTCCGTGTGCTTCCTCAAATGGCCTGAGACGCTGCGGACTACGCGGCTGGCAATCGTATCGACGCTGGACCTCTTGCACCATCCAGACGGGCAACCGCTGCCGCACTACAGTCTTGATCCCGGCGCCGAGGCTTTTCCCTTCTCCTATGCGCAGAACGAGATTCCTGACCTCGCACTACTCGCCGAACGGCAGATGCCGGACCCAGACCATAAGGTCGACGCCTGGGCTCAACGCATCGTCGCTGACTCGGGCGCCACTGAAACATTGAAGGTGCTGGAGGCGATGACGCGGGCCATCAAGGAGAAATTCCGCTATGGCGCCCGCTATGAGGAGGGTACGCAGACGGCGGCCCAGACCGTAGAGCTCGGCTCCGGCACGTGCCGCGACTTCGCCGTGCTGATGATGGAGGCTCTGCGCAGCTACGGCATCGCGACGCGCTTCGTCACCGGCTATCTTTATGACGATACATCGGGCGAGACCCGCGGCGGCGGAAGCACGCATGCCTGGTGCGGCGTCTATTTGCCCGGCGCTGGCTGGGTCGAATACGACCCGACCAACGGTCTGATTGCCGGCGCGAACCTGATACGCGTCGGCGTAACCCGCGAGGCCGCCCAGTCGATCCCCATCTCTGGCGGATTCGTTGGCAGTGAAGACGACACGATAGGCATGCATGTCGATGTGTCGGTCAGCGCCGTGCCGATACGATGAACTGTCGGCGACGGGGCGGTTCATCCGTTGACGAACCGGACACGAACTTCGACCCCCAAGAGGCTGTTCTGCGGCGCGCTGTTGTGGCGAAAACTTTTGCTCCGAATCCCACGTCGTAAGCAGGCCGGCGTCATTAAAAAGGAGATGCTGGGCGACAGCTTCCTGATCGGCGTTTTGCCGCAGCAGGAACCGCCAAACGGTTTCCATGCGCTCGTCGGTCAGCAGCCGTTCGGCGACGCCGCTGGGCGGCAGATGCCGGGCGGCGCCTGCAATCGACGCGGAAACCCGAGCGGGAACGCCCTTCGCCACCGGGCGTTTTGACTTCTTTGAAGCAGTCATCACGACTCCGTCACGCGGGCACGGGCGGCGTCGATGGCGTCCGCCCATTTCGTCAACGCGTCGAGCGCGGCGTCCAAACGCCGCGACCGATCATAATGTTTCGCCAACTTCGTTCTGCCCGCTTGCCCGGCAATGCGCTCGGCGAGCGCCGTGTCGCCCGTAAGTTCGACGATGGCGCTTAGGGCCGTGCGGCGCAGGTCGTGCAGCGTGGCGTCTTTGATCTTGAGCCGATCGCACAGACGGGAGAAGGCGCGTGACAGGCTTTCGGCGTGCAGGTGCTCCGCCCGGCCGGCGTCGGAACGGGCGGGAAAGACGTAGCGGCCCTTCGCACCCGTTTTAAGCGCCCGCAAGATGGCGACGGCTTGCGGCGGCAAGGGTAAGGTGCGCGACGATGCAATGGTCTTGCCTCTGACGATGGTAAGCGTCGGCGGCGCGTCATCAAGCCGGATTGCCGACCATTGCAGCG
>NZ_JAKFWS010000117.1 GCF_021731785.1 Methylocystis sp. | reverse complement strand
GCGGGACGGATAAGCTCAATGAGGCGGTCGCCGCCTTTCGCGAGGCGCTGAAGGAATATACCCGCGACCGCGCGCCGCCAAAGTGGGCGATGACGCAGATGAACCTCGGCAATGCGCTTCAAAGGCTCGGCGAGCGCGAAAGCGGGACGGATAAGCTCAGTGAGGCGGTCGCCGCCTATCGCGAGGCGCTGAAGGAATATACCCGCGACCGCGTTCCGCTCGACTGGGCGTTGACGCAGATGAACCTCGGAAGTGCGCTTGCAATCCTTGGCGCGCGCGAGAGCGGGACGGATAAGCTCAGTGAGGCGGTCGCCGCCTATCGCGAGGCGCTGAAGGAGAGAACCCGCGACCGCGTTCCGCTCGACTGGGCGACGACGCAGATGAACCTCGGCAACGCGCTTCAAACGCTTGGCGAGCGCGAGAGCGGGACGGATAAGCTCAATGAGGCGGTCGCCGCCTATCGCGAGGCGCTGAAGGAGAGAACCCGCGACCGCGTTCCGCTCCAATGGGCGAGGACGCAGATGGGCCTCGGCAGTGCGCTTTTAAGGCTTGGCGAGCGCGAGAGCGGGACGGATAAGCTCAATGAGGCGGTCGCCGCCTATCGCGAGGCGCTGTCAACGGCGGAAACAAAATGTGCCAGATGGCGGCGTAAAAGTGTACCGGTCTGGTTGAGAGAAAAGGGCCGCGAAGCCCTTGTGATTTGAGTTGCCGCGCGGATTGAGGCGCGCGGAGCGTAGCGAAGCGCGGTTCAATGCGCGCGGCGGCGATTAGGTTTCTGTGGTGGCGTCTCCCTTGGCTGTTGGATGTGTGCGCGGCTCATCGGTATTGCGCCGCTGCGCTTTCTTGGCTGTCGCGAGCCGGTAGCTGTCGCCATTCATCTCCAGGATGTGGACATGGTGCGTGAGGCGATCGAGCAACGCGCCGGTGAGACGCTCCGAACCGAACACCGACGTCCATTCATCGAATGGCAGATTGCTGGTCACCAGCGTAGCGCCACGTTCATAGCGCTGGCTGAAGACCTCGAAGAGCAGCTCAGAACCAACTGCCGTGAACGGCACGTAGCCCAGCTCGTCGACGATCAGCAGTTTGACGGTGTTGAGATGTTTTTGCAGCGCCCGCAGGCGGCGCTCGTCGCGCGCTTCCATGAGTTCGTGCACGAGGGCGGCGGCCGAGGTGAAGGCGACACTGAAGCCCTTCTGGCATGCGGCGAGCCCAAGGGCGAGCGCGACATGGGTCTTGCCGGTTCCGGATGGACCGAGCGCGATGCAGTTCTGTCGCTTCTCGAGCCATTCGCACCGCGCCAGCTCCAGAACCAGCGGCTTGTTGAGCGAGGGCTGCGCGGCGAAGTCGAACGTGTCGAGGCTCTTGATCTGCGAAAATCGCGCCAGGCGAATGCGGCGCTCAACATTGCGCCGCTCGCGATCGATGCGCTCCAGTTCGCACAGGCGCAACAAATAGCGCGGGTAATCGGCGCGATCCTGCGCCGACTCCATCGCCACTTTCTCATATTCGCGCGCGAAAGTGGGAAGCTTCAGCGCCTTGAGATGATTGCCCAGCAGCACCTGCGGCGCGACAATTGTCGGGGAGCCTGGCTCTTGCGCATTGGTCATGCCGAACCTCCTGCAGCCGCTGGCGCGGAGGCGGCGCCGGCGATGAGCCTGAGATAGGCGCGTGGATCCGTCGCGCCGACCGTGGCGGCCGGCAGGTAAGGGTAAAATGTCAGATCGAGCCGCGCCGGCCGGTTCTCCAGTCTGGCGAGCAGCAGCATCTTCACCGCGTCGAAGCTGATCGCGCCAAGACGCAGCGCCTCCGCGACCGCCTGTTCGACGTGATGTTGATGGAAGTCCTCCATCAGCCGCAGCACCTGGATGAACTCGCGGCGACCGGCATTGCCCATCCGCGCTTCCATCAGCCGCCGCAGGCGATAGACGCAATCGGCAAGACGCCAGTCGTCGAGCGGCGCGGCTTGGTCGAGCGCCTTGCTCTTGTGTTCAAGCAGGGCGAGATAATGCAGGGGATTGTAGATGAACTCGGCCTGGTCGTAGCTGCGCAGGTGAGTGGCGATTGTCTCCCCGCGACAGACGATCTCGACCCGATCGACATAGCCCTTCGCCAGAACCTCCTGATGGCCGTAGCGCGTTGGAACCGAGTAATCATTGTTGCGATAGCGCACCAGCGCCATCGACGAGACGCGGGTGGCGACCTTGTGACAGGCGTCATAGGGCGCTGGTGGCAACGGCAGGAACGCGGATCGGTCCGCCTCCATGCGTCCGGCGATCGTCGTGGAATGGCCGCGCAAGATCGCCTGACGCCGCTTCGTGCAGGCGTCCAGGAGCCGCGCATTGAACGCCTCAAAACTCTCCGCGACAGGCAGAGGCGTCATGAAGTTGCGCCGGACAAATCCGACCAGGCCCTCTACCTTGCCCTTGTCGTTGCCCTTGCCCGGTCTGCCGAAGCGATCCTCGAACAGATAATGGCTCTGGAGTTCGGCGAACATTTGCGAGCGCAAGCGCTCGCCGCCCTTCACGATCTTTGCGACCGCGAGCCGCGTATTGTCATACAAAATGGACTGAGGGACGCCGTCGAAAAAGTCGAACGCCGCCACATGGCCATCGCAGAAGGCTTCCGCTGTCTCGGCGGGATAGGCCTTGACGAAGCAGCCGTCCGAATGCGGCAAATCCATGCAAAAGTAATGAAAGCGGACCTTCTTGCCGGCGATATAGGCGTCCGCCTCGCCGAAGTCCGCCTGCGCCTGTCCTGGGCGATGGCTCAACGGAATAAACATCTCGCGCGACCGCAGCAGGGCCCGCGCCACATACTCGCGCACGATCGTGTAGCCGCCGGAAAACCCCTCTTCGTCCCGCAACCGTTCGAAAATCCGTTGCGCTGTATGCCGCTGCTTTTTGTGAACGCTCCGGTCGCCCTCCAGAATATTGTCGATCCAGGCCATATACGGCCCGAGCTTCTTCGATACCGGTCGCTCGCGCCGCCGATAGCCCGGCGGAACAGAATACTGGAGCACCTTCGTGATCGTGTTGCGGTGAACGCCAAAGCGCTTAGCCGCCTCCCGGCGGCTCAGCCCGTCCACCATCACTGCGCGTCGTATCCCGGCGTAGAGTTCCACTGTGAACATCCTTTCGGCCTCTCCATGCCAGTCAATGACATCGAGTCGGCCTAGCAGGACCGGTACACTTTTGCGCCGCCATCAAAGCGACAAATCAAAGCCGGTTCAGTGGTACACTTTGCGCCCGCGATTTAGAGGCGCTGAAGGAAATCACCCGCGACCGCGTTCCGCTCGAGTGGGCGATGACGCAAATGAACCTCGGCAATGCCCTTCAAAGGCTTGGCGAGCGGGAGAGCGGGACGGATAAGCTCAATGAGGCGGTCGCCGCCTATCGCGAGACGCTAAAAGAAATCACCCGCGACCGCGCGCCGCTCCAGTGGGCGATGACGCAGATGAACCTCGGCAATGCGCTTCAAACGCTTGGCGAGCGCGAGAGCGGGACGGGCAAGCTCAATGAGGCGGTCGCCGCCTATCGCGAGGCGCTGAAGGAATATGCCCGCGACCGCGTTCCGCTCGAATGGGCGAGGACCACGGGCAATCAGGGCGTAGCGCTGATGCGTCTCGCCGAACGTCAAAAAAATGCGCAAACGGCGGCGACGGCGCTTCGACAGATCGACGCCGCGCGCGAAGTCATGCGCGCCGGCGGCCACGCGCCAGATGCGGCCTATTACGAATCCCGCTTGCTCGAGGCGCGAGCGCTCGTCGACGGTCTCAAGACGAGCGCGCGCAAGCCAAAGTGATTCTTGGCGCAGGCGCGCTGGACTGCTCAGTCTTTCTTTCGCGGTGTCGATATTGGGGAGGGAGCCGCGGCGATGGTCCTGATGCAGCAAGGCGGTCGACTTCAATGCGGTCAAGGGGCGTCAATGCAAGGAATTTTAACGGCAGGAGTTTTCAATGTCGGATCTCATCAAGGTCGCCGACTGGTCGGGAGCGCCCCGAGCGAGCGTTATCTTCGTGCATGGTCTTAGCGGCCATCCTTACGACACATGGCGTCGCGGACCGGACGACGACACCTTCTGGCCGCTTTGGCTAGCTCAAGACGTTAACGGCCTCGCCGTTTATACTCTCGGTTATGCCGCGCCCGCCTCGAATTGGCTTGGAACTGCAATGCCGCTGCAGGATCGCGTTGGGTCTGTCCGCGCCCGCTTGCTTGCAACGCCTGCCCTTCGTCAAGGGCCGATCACCTTTGTTTGTCACAGCCTTGGCGGCCTGATCGTCAAGCAACTCTTGCTCGATCTGAGCCAGGCCAAGGAACGTAGCCCCGAGGCGGCCGACCTCCTGGATCGCGTCAGGCAAGTCGTATTTCTGGCGACTCCCCATACGGGATCCTGGCAGGGGACGATGCTCGACCGGTTGCGGTTTCTGGCGTGGCCTTCGTCGATCGCTCGGGTGCTGACCGCGAATGATTCCACCCTGCGCAGCATCAATTTCGCCTATCGCGGTCTCGCCGACGACCGGCGGGCCGTTCTGAAGCATCTCGTCTTCTATGAAACCCAGGGGACGGCGGCTGGAATGATCGTCGACGAGGCCAGCGCAGATCCCGGCTTGCCAGGCGATCCGCCGGTGTCGATCGACGCCGACCATATAACGATCGCCAAACCGGCCCATCGCTCAGCGCTTCAATATGCGTTGACCAAAGACTTCGTTGAGAGAAACCCATCCCAGCCCGATCAGGGAACAGTCCTTACGACCTATCCTCTGCCGCCAGTGACATTCGAGCAGTCGAGCAACCTTGCGCCCAAACTCGTTCGGATCGCGTCTTTGCTGTTGTTCGCGCTGATCGTCGTCGCAGGCGTATCTGCTTTGTGGGGGCCGTCCTCAGAAGGAGATGTAACCGCGGAATGTGGGAGCGCCGCGCAGCGGGGCTGGAGCTGGTTTTCGTCGGTGACGATCACCGGATCGCGCGACTGCAGGAACGTCGTTCCCGGGCCCAACGAGAAGAAGTGAGGGGCGCGACATGGGGGCAATTTCCTGGGTTCGCAGAGCTTTCCTGATCGCAGCGTCTCGGCGCGTGCCGCGCCTCGTCTTTGCGAGC
>NZ_JAKFWS010000191.1 GCF_021731785.1 Methylocystis sp. | reverse complement strand
CGCTCGGGATGCCGCTGGAGTTCTCAATTTAAGCGTCAAAGCTCGAAAATGCGCGCCGAAATTCTCAAATATGATGTCAACGCGCCGCGCGAACAGGGATTTTCTAATCAAAGGATGTATCCTGACAACCGCGCGCCTCATGGTTTTTCAAGCTGGTGATGGCTGCAGCGAAAAGCTGGCGACGGCTGCAAGGACAAAATCAATTGCCGAAGGTCCTCAGCGGTGTAACATAACATTCCGCGACGGAATCGAAATCGCGTCCGAGAAGAAATCCGCCGCTTGATTCTCGCCGTCACCCAAAATCCAACATAGCTTAGCTCCAACGCATCGGGAAGCGGGCAAGGTCAGCCTTTCTTGAAGCGGACGGCTTCTTCCGATCCGCTGGTTGCGTCGCCTGCGCTATATGAATGCGCCCCCGCGCCCGCGAGCTTCCCCGCGCTAACGATGAGGTATTCATCGCGGATCGGGCGATTTTCGAACCAGCATTCGAGAGTCTGCGCCGTCAGACTGGTGCCAGAAATATGCGGCGTCATGCCATGGTGCGGCATACTTCTCCAAGGATGGTCGACCGGTGCTGGTTGAGGAAACCAGACATCGCCCGCATAGCCGGCCAATTGTCCGCTTTCGAGGGCACGCACGATGGCATCGCGATCGCAGATCTTGCCGCGCGCGGTGTTAACGATGTAGGAGCCGCGCTTCATTTTGGCAATTAGTGCGTCATTGAACAAATGTTCGGTCTCCGGGTGCAGCGGACAATTTATAGTGACGACGTCACAAACCTCGACCATGCTTTCCACGCTGGGGTGATACGTCACATTCAGTTCTCGTTCGACCGACTCCGGAAGGCGATGCCGGTCGAAATAGTGAAGGCCGACATCGAATGGCTTCAACCGCCGCAGTACTGCCGAGCCGATGAGGCCGGCGGCGACAGTGCCGACCTGCATGGCTTCAAGATCGTAGGAACGCGCTACGCAGTCCGCTATATTCCAGCCGCCTGTCACGACCCATTCGTACGAAGGGATGTAATTGCGTACCAGCGCGAGGATCATCATCACCACGTGCTCGGATACGCTGATGCTATTGCAGTATGTGACTTCCGCGACGGTGATGTTGCGATCGATCGCTGCTTGCAGATCGATGTGATCGGATCCAATGCCCGCGGTCACGATGAGCCTGAGCTTGGACGCCTTCGCAATCCGCTCGCGGGTCATATAAGCCGGCCAAAAAGGCTGCGAAATAACAATGTCGGCGTCAGGAAGCTCTTGGTCGAGTACGCTGTCCGCGCCGTCCTTGCTGGATGTCACCATTAGTTGATGATCGTTCGACTCTAGGAATTTGCGTAGTCCTAGTTCGCCGGAAACGCTGCCGAGGAGCGTACCCGGCTTGAAATCGATTGCTTTTGGGGAGGGCAGCGTTTGTCCGTCGGGATAGCGTTTGGGCTGAGCCACCTCATCGCGCGCATAGGCTTTCGGATAACCGTCGACCGGATCATCATACAGCACGCATACGATCTTGGCCATGTTTCGCTCCCTCTCTCGCTGGGATGCAGGGCGTTAGCTTTCGTGGCTCTACCTATCAGCAGCGCCAAGCGAACTGGCCTCGCTCATGGATACGCGCTAGCGCCGCCTGACCACCCTCAACATAGTTATCGACGCAGATAGCGCAGATTGTTTCATAGGCGATGCGTTTTGGATTATTTGTCGATTTCACCGAAGACGATATCCAGCGAGCGACGACAGCCGATATGTCGTCTACCAGCTGACAATGCGATCAAGAGCGGCGGTCGCTCCCATCCGCCCGGAATTGCCCTGCCTGCACTATAACGAGCCCGAGAAGAAAGAGTAGTTTGCGGCCCAAGGTCGCTCTTGTCTCCAACCAACATCGCCATCGGAATCGGCCTGCGCCACGATGATGCAGGCCGCTGTGAATGGGATCCTGAGTCTTTTTGGCCTTGGCTCAGGCGCTCGCCAACGAGCGGTAGCATGGCGGCATCGGCGAAATGGAACAAGGTTATCGCCGCCGTAAAAGTGAGCAGCGGTTTGCAATAGAAAATCACGCTCAATGCGCTCGGGCGTTTTCGATACTCGTGGCCGCGATCGTTGTCGTCCAAGCCACGCGCCAACGAATGATCAATCTCGCTCGCACTGACGCGAGTACCGCGTGTGCGCTGGCGGCGCCAAGCAACGCGATGAGCCACAGCGCGGCGGCCGGCGCGATCAGATAGCCGGCGACTCCCGCTATGAGCGCTGTGAATACATTCCGTGTGTGGTTGCTTCGTTGCTGCCGACCCGTCTTGTGAACGCCTGTCTGCCGAAGATGCCTAAACTTATTGCCGCAATCATCGGGGGAGCACCGCATCGGGCGCAACCACGGATAAAGCGAAAGGATCGAAGGCGAGCACGCGCGACGCTCCGTCACGATCCTGAACGTCGGCTTCATTCACGACGAGGCCTACGAGGTTTCCTTGCGTATCGGTGACGATGTGACGCTTGCGGCCCTTGATCTTCTTGCCAGCATCAAGCCCACGCGGGCCGCCGCTTTCCGTGGTCTTCACCGATTGGCTATCAATGACGCCCGCCGTCGGGCTTGCCTTGCGGCCGGCCTGACCAAAGCGTGATTGATGTTCGCGAACACGCCGCAGCGCGACCAGGCATAGAAATAGCTCTGCACAGTCGAATAGGGCGGAAACTCCTTCGGCAACTGCCGCCACCGGCAGCCCGTGGAAGCCATATACAAGATCGCGTTCACCACCGCCCGCAGTTTTGTATCGCCTGGACGGCCAAGAGGTGAAGCGGGCGGCAACAGGGGCTCGATCAACGCCCAGTCCGCGTCCGTTAAATGACTTGCGTAACGCAATCCGTCGCGGCGATACTTGCGTCGGGTGATTTCAGTCCAGGCCATCTTACATCCCTCTCGAATCTCGTAAATCCGGAGGAATCACAACCTCCTGAAATCACTCAACTACTTTTTTAGTCAGCCTCTCAGACTGCAGGAAATCCTCTCCGCCAAAGAGACGGCGGATTGGCTCAGCAGCACCCCAAAATCGAAGCCGTCAGCCGCGACCGCCGCGGGCTTTACGCCCAAGGCGTCCGGCAAGGGGTGCCGCAAGCTCGACAAATTACTCACCACTTTCATTTGCTGCAGAACTGGCGCGAGAGCATCGAACGACACATGACCCGAGCTAGCCATTTCGCGGGTCGCCCCAATTTCCGCCCGTCCCCGAAGATCGTCAAGCAGCGCCCAATGGCGAGCGCGCCCGCGAAGCCGCAGACAAGTAACTTAGGCAAGAAGATTACAGTCGCTTCGCGGGACGCGACGTCGGCTAAATAGCTCGGCGCCGCTATGGCAAGCCTAGCTGGCGCGCGCGCAGACCGCAAAGTGGTGGGCGAATTGCGGCGCAAGCTGTGACGCCCATACATGCTTGCAAGCGCCAGTTTCCTTTTTTCTCGGCGCAACATAACGCTCCGCTGTGGATGTGCGGCGGCGGTTTTATGCAGACCGGCATGGCTTGCCAATGCACGCGTTCACCCCAGGTAGGCTAATTCCAATATGGCTTGAGAGGGGCTCTCAGACGCCACACCGCGTTGGTTCAGGAGCTCGCCATGGAGAAACTTCTCGTCATCATCGTAAGCCTCGCCACTGCCTTTTTGGCGTCGCCGATTGCGTTTGGACAAGACCAAGGAGAGACATCAGGGCCGATGACTGGCAAGCCGGTCAAGCCTTCTGGAGCGGTGCAAAAGGAAAATCCCAGCATCCCACACACGCAGAAAAAGAACATCGCGACACCAAGCGCAACCTCCGCCGGTGAACCAGGAGTCGAAGGTAAAAAGGGCACGCAGAGCGGCAAGGAAGCGACTCCGCCGCAGTAAAGGCAGCGCCGCTAGCGTTTGGGGGCGCCGACCCGCTCCATCCGATTGCGCGGCGGCCTCGCTTGGCAATGAGCTGATCACCTCATATCGCTGGCGCCGCTGATACTGCGGCGTGGCTGTATGCATGCACGAAAGGAGCAGTAGATATGCTGAATCAAGCTCATGTTAGACATTGGACCGATCCGCGGCGCGCAGCGTCGCGGCCGAAACGAGACGATGATGAGATAGACGCAATCTTCGCCGAAATCCGGACGGTCGCGGTCGACTTCCCCTTTCGCGAGCAAATAACGGCTGAAGACAAGGCGCTTTCCTTAGAGCTGCTCATTGAAATGAATCGGATCAAGCTGCTCGTGCGCGCGATTGAGCGCGAGCTTTCGGCATGAAGCCCTTCCCGGGGGAAGCGCCGTCGTTCCAGGTTCCTCACAGCCCAGCCGGCGACGAACGGGCTTTTTCGTGCGGGAGCGCCTATCTCTTCGAAGGACACGACTCCATAATGCTGCCAGGTGCGGCTTAAACACCATATGTGGACATCCGATAATCGCGATCGGCGCTTGATCGTCCGACAGTGCCGCGATCCGGGCGGCTTCCCGCGGTGATTCGCATCATCGGAGGTTCATATGATCAATTTGGTGGACTGGACGGAAGCGCGATTAGAGAACGCCCGAGACACCTTGCGATGAGTTGGCGGCTGGCGCATGGCGGCTTTTTTATCCGCATGACTTCTCGGCAATGCATGTCCGTATATTGGACAAATATTGGACACACCCGAATTTTTGGCTCGCAAACTGGCATGACAAATTTATTTTAAATTGGCGTGCCGGTCAGGACAAAGATGCGAACACGTATGTGCTTGAAATATCGCCGTGAATTTGGAGCGTCTGCAAACAAGGCGTCCGCTCTACCTCTGGCTGCAACCATATGGCGGCATCCCCCGGATCATCCAGCGCCCGCCGGGATGCGCCCACATCGGACTTCCGCGCCGGCGAACACGCAGCAGACTCCCACGCAGGCTTTGAACATCCACGTATTCCGCATCTTCCTATTTCACTATGGAGCTTGGATTGCATTCTCGAAACTCACCAATTTCGAAGAGGCGAGGGGGCGAGAGGGCTCCGCCACTGCGTTCCGTGACTCAAACGAAATTGCCTCCAGCAACCCCAAGGCGGTTCACTATGAGGCCTCAAGCACCTTCCGCCCAATCGGCGGTCGTGCCCCCAGTGATGGTGTAGCTCAGTGGGAGCAAGCCGCTCGCGACGCGCGCTTTTGCTAGCGCCGTAGCGAGCGATCGGCTTGCGGTGGTCATCGACGATTCGCCGGTAGGATCGGGTTGC
>NZ_JAKFWS010000171.1 GCF_021731785.1 Methylocystis sp. | reverse complement strand
CCGATATTGACGACCGCGATGAAGTCGGTCGGCGAAGCCATGGCGATCGGCCGCAACTTCGCCGAGTCGCTGCAAAAGGCGTTGCGCTCGCTGGAGACCGGATTGTCCGGCCTCGACGAGATCGAGATCGAAAGCCTCGGCAAGGGCGACGACATGAATGTGCTGCGCGGCGCGCTCGGCACGCCGACGCCCGACCGGCTGCTCGTCGTCGGCCAGGCGCTGCGGCTCGGCATGACCGCCGAAGCTATTCACGAAGCGAGCCAGATCGACATCTGGTTCATCGAGCGCATCGCCGAAATCGTCGCGCTCGAAAACAAGGTGAAGAACTTCGGCCTGCCCGAGGACGCCGAGAATTTTCGCACGCTCAAATTCGCCGGCTTTTCCGACATGCGTCTCGCGACGCTTTCCGGTCTCGAAGAAGACTCTGTGCGCGACATCCGCCATCGCCTTGGCGTGCGTCCGGTCTACAAGCGCATCGACACCTGCGCGGCCGAATTCGCCTCGCCCACAGCCTATATGTATTCGACCTATGAAGCGCCTTTCATCGGCGTTCCGGCGAATGAGGCGCGTCCCTCGGACAGGAACAAGATCGTCATCCTGGGCGGCGGCCCCAACCGTATCGGCCAAGGCATCGAATTCGACTATTGCTGCTGTCACGCCTGCTTTGCGCTTGCCGACGCCGGTTTCGAAACGATCATGATCAATTGCAATCCGGAGACGGTGTCGACTGATTACGACACCTCCGACCGGCTCTATTTCGAACCGCTGACGAATGAGGACGTGGCGGAAATCCTCGATATCGAAAAGTCGAACGGCGAACTTGTCGGCGTCATCGTCCAATATGGCGGCCAGACGCCGCTGAAGCTTGCGCACGGCCTCGAGCAGGCCGGCGCGCCGGTCCTCGGCACGCCGGTCGATTCAATCGACCTCGCCGAGGACCGCGACCGCTTCAAGCGGCTGCTCGACAAGCTGGGGCTCAAACAACCCAATAACGGCATCGCCTATTCGGTAGAACAGTCGCGCCTCGTCGTGCAGGAGCTCGGATTGCCGCTGGTCGTGCGTCCGAGCTATGTGCTCGGCGGCCGCGCCATGGCGATCATCCGCGACCAAGGCGATCTCGACGATTATCTCCTCGGCACATTGCCGAGCCTGGTGCCGTCCGAGGTCAAGGCGCGCTACCCGAATGACAAGACGGGTCAGATCAACACGGTGCTCGGCAAGAATCCGCTGCTCTTCGACCGCTATCTGGCCGACGCCATCGAGGTCGACGTGGACTGTCTCGCCGACGGCGACGAAGCGGTCATCGCCGGCGTCATGGAACATATTGAAGAGGCGGGCATTCATTCGGGCGATTCCGCCTGCTCGCTGCCGCCGCGCTCGCTTTCGCCTGAGACCATCGCCGCGCTCGAGGCGCAGACCAAAAGCCTCGCCGTGGCGCTCGGCGTCATCGGACTGATGAATGTGCAATTTGCGCTGAAGAACGGCGAGATCTACGTGCTGGAAGTGAATCCGCGCGCGTCCCGCACCGTGCCCTTCGTGGCCAAGGTCATCGGCAGGCCGATCGCCAAGATTGCGGCCGAGATTATGGCCGGCGCGAAGCTTGCCGACTTCGATCCGCTGGAAACGAAGCCGGCGCATGTCGGCGTGAAGGAAGCCGTCTTTCCCTTCGCGCGGTTTCCGGGCGTCGACACCGTCCTCGGTCCGGAAATGCGCTCGACCGGCGAAGTCATGGGTCTCGACACCTCCTTTGACGCCGCCTTCGTCAAAAGTCAGTTAGGGGGCGGCACAAACGCGCCGCGCGAGGGCGTCGTTTTCGTCTCGGTGAAGGATGCGGACAAGAGCCGCATTATCCCCGCGGTTCGCCTATTGAAGGAAGTCGGCTTTTCGGTCGTCGCGACCGGCGGCACGGCGCGCTATCTCGTCGAGCGGGGAATCGCCGCCCAGAAGCTGAACAAGGTCTCGGAGGGAAGGCCGCATATCGTCGACGCGATCAAGAACGGCTCGATCGCGCTTGTTTTCAATACCACTGAGGGGGCGCAGGCGCTGGCCGACTCGCGCTCCTTGCGCCGCGCGGCGCTTCTGCATAAGGTTCCTTATTACACGACCCTGGCGGGGGCGGTCGCGGCGGCCCAGGGGATACGCGCCTATGTTTCGGGGGATCTTAAGGTCCGGGCGCTGCAGGACTATTTTCCGCCGACCGCGACCAACTGAATATTGAGGAGTTGTGCGACTCAGTCGCAATACGCTGACCTTTGGCCGCGATTGGCCGACCCCAGCTTGACCAGCGGCTCCGCCAACGAGCGCGCGGCGAATGCGGCGCATGACTGGCAAAACTTAAGAAAGGCGAGAAGCGAGAGCAATGGTCGACAAGGTGCCCATGACCGCCGCCGGCTACGCGGCGCTAACTGAGGAATTGCGCCGCAGGCAGCAGGAAGACCGTCCGCGCGTCATTCAGCAGATCGCCGAGGCGCGCGCCCATGGCGACCTCTCGGAAAACGCCGAATATCACGCCGCCAAGGAGGCGCAGTCCCTCAACGAAGGCCGCATCGCCGAACTCGAGGACAAGCTGTCGCGCGCCGAAGTCATCGATGTCTCGAAGCTCAATGGCTCGACGATCAAGTTCGGCGCGACGGTCACGGTCGTCGACGAGGACACCGAAGAGGAGCGGGCCTATCAGATCGTCGGCGAAACCGAGGCCGACGTGAAGAGCGGCCGGGTGTCGATCACGAGCCCGATCGCCCGCGCGCTGATCGGCAAGACGGTCGGCGACACTGTCGAGGTCACGACGCCCGGCGGCGGCAAAAGCTACGAGATTCTGAAGGTCGCCTTTGGGTGAGGCGCGGGACGCCGCCCCTCTTCCGCCGCATACGACAATCCGCATCCTCTCCGACGGAAGCGCCGGCCATGAGGCGCAGACGCTTGGCATTACTGAGGCGCTAGGGCTTGCGCCCGACCTCCGCCGCGTCGCGCCACGCGCTTTTTACGCCGCGTTTGCGCCGTTCGCGCCCCCAGATCCCGGCGACGCGCTTGCCTATGCCCCACCCTACCCCGACATCGCCATCGCCGCTGGACGCCGGACGATCCCCGCGCTCCGGCGCTTGAAGCGCGACTCTGGCGGACGGACCTTCACCGTCTATGCGAACAGACCCGCGAATGGGACCGGCGCCGCCGATCTCATCGTCGCGCCGCGCCATGACAGATTTTCCGGCGATAACGTCCTGTCGCCGCTGACGCCCGTCAACCGCATCACGCCGGAGCGCCTCTCCGGCGCGCGCGCCGCGCCTGATCCCCGCATCGCCGCCCTGCCCCGTCCGCGCGTCGCGCTCATTATCGGCGGCGACAGCCGGCATGGCGCCTATGGCGCGGCGCACATCGCCGAACTGGAGCATATCGCCGCGCTGCTGCTAGCCAGCGGGCGCGGCGTGATCGCCACCTCGTCGCGACGCACGCCCGTCGCCCTGCGCGATGCGCTTCGGCGCGTTCTCGCCGCGCCTGGCGGCTTCTTCTGGGATAGAGAGGGAGAGAACCCCTATCTCTCGATGCTGGCGAACGCCGACACGATCATCGTCACCGGCGACAGCGTCAACATGGTGGGGGAAGCCGTCGCCACCGCCGCGCCGGTCTATGTCGTCGCGGCGCCCGGACGCCGGAGCAAAATCGACGGCTATCTCGCCGCACTCACCGACGCCGGCGCCATTCGCGTGTGGCGCGGCGCGCTCGAAGATTGGGGGCGCGTTCCGGTCAATGCGACGCCCGACATCGCAAGCGCCGTCGCGCAGGCCTATTTGGCCTTCGCCGCCGCACGCCGCAATTCCTGAACGCCGCCGCTTTGCAAGGCGCGTGGCTGCTTGAAAAAGCCGCCGCGCGCCGATAAGAGTGACGCGCCGCGCGCCCTTCGCGCAACGCGATCGCCGCAATAGCTCAGCTGGTAGAGCACATCATTCGTAATGATGGGGTCGGGGGTTCGAATCCCTCTTGCGGCACCAGAAAAAACAAAGGCTTAATCAAACATTTTTGGCCGCCACTATCAACTCCAGTCAATTATGTCGCCACCATGTCGCCACCGTAGCGTAACCTCAGAGTCCTGCCCCGCCGACGATCGCCGACCTTCGGTCGTTGGCGCGTATTCGAAAGTCCTTGGCTTGTCGAGAAATTTCCACCCGCGTTCGGCCAAGCCCTCGCGAACTACGAGCAACAATCGAAGAACGGCGACCCAGATCGCGCGCTGCGCTGGCGGCGTCACTAGGGCAGACGTATGCGGCCTATTAGGCATTGCCCACCAGTTTTATCCGTCCGGCGACGGCGATCAGCGCGGCTTCTGCGCGATTCACGCGGGCGAAGAATGCGGCTTTTGCAGGCCAGCGGCTGATCGCCTCCGATCTTGCCGTGTCTTTTGTGCCGTTGCGGACCGCTGACTCTCACACTCGCGCATCAATATCTCGACCAGCTCCCGCTCCCCCTACGCGCGGCGATCTTCGGCAACGCCGGCTCGATTATCGCTTGCCGCACAGGCGCATCCGACGCGCCGATCCTCGCCGAGCAGATCGGGCTTGGCGGCGACGATGCGCTTCTCGACCTTCGCAATTTTTCCGCCTGGACGCGGCTGTTGCGCAATGGCGCGCCCACATCCCCTATCCCCTTCCATCTCTACCCCGCGCCCCGGCCGCTGCGACCGTCCGCGCATCGGCTAATAGACACGAACCGCAGTCGCTTCGGGCGAGATCGAACGGAGGTGGAGAAAAAGATTCGGCGGTTTCTTGCGGGGTGACGCGTGTCTCCTTCCATGCTTACCCGCTATCCCCTGCCATATCTCTCATAGAGGCGGTCGGCGTTGGACCAATTGATCGCCGCCATGATGGCCTTGACGTAATCGCCGGCCTTGGCGCCGAAATCCATCTGATAGGCGTGCTCGAACATGTCGAGGACAAGGACTGGATCGCCTCCGGCGATGGATTGCGTGTGGTCATTCGCCCAGGAATTGACTAGCCGCTTCCCGTGCTTGTCATAGGCCAGAATAACCCAGCCCGAGCCGCCACCGAGCGCCTTGCCCATGCCAACGAATTCCAAACGCCAGCGATCGAAGGAGCCGAAGTCGCGTTCGATCGCTTCATTCAGCGCGGCGCCCGGTTTGTTGCCCTCGCCGAGGCCAGCGAAATAGACTTCGTGCAAGATCATTGAATTGGTCGCGATCAGCTCTTCGCGCTTCAAGCCGTTGATCTGGAATCCCGGCGCCTTGTCAAAATCGAGATTTGCCAGTTGCTCGGCGATGGCGTTCAGCCGCTTCACGGCGCCGACG
>NZ_JAKFWS010000105.1 GCF_021731785.1 Methylocystis sp. | reverse complement strand
ATCCGCTGCGAATGTTTCACGCCACCCGGCGAAAGTCCGATGCCGCTGATGCTCTACGTCCATGGCGGCGGCTTTGTCGTCGGACGATCGGAAGATACGGCGTTTGTCACCAGCCGCATCGCCGCCGAAAACAATGTCGTCGTCGTCAGCGTCAATTATCGTTGGGCGCCCGAATGGCCGTTTCCCGCCGGCCTCGACGATTGCATGGCGGTTCTCCGCTGGATGCGCGAGGCGGGCCCCGAGATCGGCGGCGACCCATCGCGCATATTGGTCTGCGGCGATTCCGCCGGAGGAAATCTCGCTGCGGCGCTGCCAATCAGAGCGCGCGACGAGCGACTGGCCATTCTTGCGGCCGCACTGTTATGCCCGGTCACGGATTTCTGCTTCGAACAATTTCCGTCTTTTGAGCGTTTGGCTCCGACCGGCGTCGTGATCGACGCGCCCTTCATGGCGTTTGCGCGCGCCGCCTATCTTACGAAGATGCAGCAATGGCGCCATCCCTGGGCAAGCCCGGCGCTCGGCGATTTGAACGGCTATCCGCGAACTTTGCTCGTCAGCGGCGGGGCCGATCCGCTTGTCGACGACAATCGCGCCTTTGCCGAGAAATTGATGGCGGCGGGCGTGACGGTCGAACATTTTATCGGAGGCGCCATGCCGCACGGTTTCTATTTCTTTCCGGGCCTGTTGAGCGAAGTCGACGCCGCCTTCGCGGCAATCGCGAGATTTCTCGCCGAGACGCTGCAACGATCGTGATTCGTCTTCGTCACAGTAACGCGCCTATTGGCGGCAAATGCGACATCGACCGAAACGAAACGGCTTGATGCGCAGATATTCAAAAAGGAGAGAATCAGATACATAGTGCCAGCGTTTTTCGCGCGTCAGCGCATCCTGAATCGCCTGACTTCATGAGGGAACATCAGCTTTTCAAAGAGATGATCAATCGGCAGGCCGGGCCGGCTCTGACCGATCGGCGAGTTCAAGCGAGGCCTTAACGCTTCGGCGTTCAAGCCGAAAGCTGGGTCTTGACCGATTAATCCTGCCTCGCATTAGCCATTCATTATCTATTAAATAAGAAACTCATCTTGGACCGAATGCGGTCAATCGAAGTTTGGAGCGGAATATGCGCTTGCCAACGCGTTCTCGCGCCCGGTTTTTTTCGACGGTGGCTCTGGCCGCAGGCTCCATCGCGGCGCTTGGCGCTTGGCGCACGCCGGCCATGGCGCAGGGCTTCTTTTTTTGGGGCGGCGAAAGCCCGCGTCGCGTAGAGCCGGCGCGCGAGCGCAGTCGCGTCGCCCGACCGCAACGCCATATTGGAGGAAAAAAAGCCTCCCTGCCGACGGCCGACAAGACCGGCGCAACGCCAGCGCGCGAGGCCAAGGCCGAGGCTCCTCAACTCGAGCGACCGCTGTTCCTCATCGCCTCGATCGCCGATCAGCATGTGTCGATTTACAATCACCGCGGCCTCGTCGTCCGCTCGGCGATCTCGACAGGGATCCCTGGACATCCGACGCCCAAAGGCATTTTCAGCATCATCGGCCGCGAACGATTCCATCGATCCAATATTTATTCCAGCGCGCCGATGCCGTTCATGCAGAGGATCACCTGGTCGGGAATCGCGATGCATCTCGGCGTGGTGCCGGGGCATCCGGCCTCGCATGGTTGCATTCGGCTGCCTGCCGCATTCGCCGCCAAGCTCTGGGGGATGACCAGGATCGGCGAGCGAGTCATCATCTCGCCGCATGATCTGGCCCCCGTCGCATTTGACCATGCGCTGCTGCCCCAGGCAAAAATGCGGACGTCCGCTGAAGCCGATAAGGGCGATCTGGGCGCAGAGCCTCGCCAGTCTCAGCCCGTTGCGGCGAGTCAAACGCCAGTCGCGCCGCAGCGGCCGGAAGGGAAGCCCGAAGCCAACGCTGGCGACGAAGCCGCCGCCTCCGCGAAGGCCACGCCAGCTGCTGACCCGCAGCAACCGTCCCTTGCCGCCGCCGAGGCGCCCGCCGCAAAGCCGAAACCCGAGGCGGAGCAGTCGAAGGTCGGGGCCGCCGCGCCGGTGCCCTCCGCCAACGCAGAACCCGCCGCTGTTCCGCGGCAGGAGCCGTCGGTCGGCGCAGATGCTGCTTCCGACGTTTCGAAGCAGCGCGCGGAACAGCCGAAAGTCGAAGCCGTCGCTGACAAAGCGGAGCCTTCGCCCGGCGCGCCCGCCAGCGCCGTATCCGACAAAGCGGAGCCTTCGCCCGCCGCTCCCGCGAGCGCCGTCGCCGAACAGCCTACGATCAATCCGCAGCAATATGCTCAGCGCCTCAAGGCCAAGGCGGCCGCCGAAGCCGCCGCAGGCGCCAAGGCGGTCAAGGCTCTGACCATCGAAGTGGGAATAAAGCAGAAAGAGGCGGCGCGGGCCGCGGCCGAGCTCAACGCCGCCGGGGCGACCCAAGCATGGGCGCAAACGAAAGCGAACGCGGCCGCTGCGACATATGACGCCGCGGCAGCGTTGGCCGCCAGCCAGCACGAGGCCGCCGAGACGGCGGAGCGCAGCGCTTCGGCGGGCGACGCGCCGGCCAGGGCCAAAGCCGACGGCCTGACGAGAGCCTATGGAAAGGCTCTACTCGCACAGGACGCGGCGCTATTGGCGAAGACGAACGCCGACTCGGTTCTTGCCGAGGCGATGGCGAGACTCGAACAGGCGAGAACGGCCTCGGCCGCCATGGATTCGGCGTTCGCCGACGCCGATCGACGCCTGAACGACGCGAGAACGGCAGCGGCGGCGGCGGTCATCGCTCAAAGGGAAGCCGAGCGGCGCGCGGCGCCCATTTCGATGCTGATCAGCAAGAAGGAACGGCGCATCTATGTGCGCCAGGGACTGGCGCCGCTGTTCGACGCGCCGATCGACATAAGGGACCCGAATGCGCCGCTCGGATCGCATCTTTATGTGGCGACGGCGGCCGGCGAAGACGGGAGATCGCTCAAATGGCAAGTCGTCTCGATGCCGGTCCGCTTGGGCGACGAGCCAAGCGCAGGCAGAAAGACCGCCTCCGCCGATACCGGCATGTCTTGGACGCTGCGGACCGTCGCGAGCCCCACCGAGGCGCTAGAGCGCGTCGACATTCCAAAGGAGGTTCGCGACCGTATCGGCGAGCGGCTTTGGACGGGCGCTTCGCTCATTATCTCGGACCAGCCGGTCAGCAGCGAGACCGGAGCCGTCGGCACCGATCTGACGATCAAACTGCGGTAGATCGCGCCGGGCGCATTCGCCCGAATGCAGCGTGATCTAGGGCCGATTGATGGTGATGACGCCGCCGGGCGGCGCTTGATCGATGACCAGCAATCTGACCGGAACGTTCCCGGCTGTCGCGCCGAAATGCCAACCATCGACGCTTTCGACGATGAAGTCGCCGGCGCGGTAGAGCCGCGGCGGCAAATCCGCTTGTTGGAGCTTCAGCTCGCCTTCAAGAACATAAGCAAAGCGCTGATAAGGATGCTTGTGCTCCGGCAGCTTGACGCCGGGCGCCAAAGCGTAAATCGAAGCCACGACCTCAAGGGGACCCTGCGGCAGAGCGATCGGCTGCCCGGTGGCGGTTTTGGTCGACCTGGCGATTTCGGTCACGGCTTCGGCGAGCGCCCGCTCCTCCGCACGGGCGGCGCCGACCGCCATCAACGCAATGCTAAGCATCGCGACAAACGCCAAGCGAATCATCTGTTGCTCCATTTTGAAATCCAAGCCTGCAGTGGTCGTATGTGGGCCTTTTTCCTTCGCGCGCGTCAAACGGCCATGCCGAAAATCTTGCCGACGCTCGCCGTTAGCGCCAGTGCCAGCGCGCCCCAGACCATCACCCGCGCCGTGGCGCGAAGAATTGCGGCGCCACCGGCTCTTGCGCCGATTGCGCCGAGAAGCGCGAGAAATCCTAAAGACGCGGCCGAGACGACGGGGACGATCGAATCTCGCGGCGAAATCCATATGGCGAGAAGAGGCAAAGCGGCGCCGGCGGCGAACGTCAGGGCCGACGTCAACGCCGCCTGCGCCGGCCTTGCTGCGACGATTTCCGAAATTCCCAGTTCGTCGCGCGCGTGGGCGCTCAGCGCGTCCTTCTCCATCAGTTGCGCGGCGACCTGCCGCGCGAGGTCGAGGTCTACGCCGCGTTCGACATAGATTTGCGCAAGCTCTTCCCTTTCGCTTTCCGCATGATCGCTCAGTTCCTTGTGTTCGCGCGCGAGGTCGGCCCGTTCGGCGTCGGCTTGAGAGCTGACCGAAACATATTCGCCCGCCGCCATCGACATGGCGCCGGCGACCAATCCGGCGGCGCCGGCGATCAGCACATCCTCGCGCGTCGCTGCCGCAGCGGCGACGCCGACGATGAGGCTCGCGGTCGAGACGATGCCGTCATTGGCGCCGAGCACCGCCGCCCTCAGCCATCCGATGCGCTGGACGAGATGACTTTCCCCGTGCAAGCGAAGCCGGCTCATGATTCCTCCTGGTCACCGCATGTCGTGAATATTGCGCCCGGCGCGGCTTCCGCCTTCTCTCTCGGAAAATCCCGGATTTCGCCTTGTAATCCGTGCCCTAAGCGCTCATATTAAAGGGTGGCTTCGCCGAACGATTTCGGCAAACGCGGGCGCGTCAGCGGGCCTGACTTCTCTATATCGCTGCTTCTTCAAAATCGACGCTGTTCATAGCGCTGAGCAGCGCGTGAAGACCGGCGCCGCAGGACTTCGTCCGCGGCGGCGGCGCGAGGCTTCGATTTAACCGAAAGCTTTGCGTGCTCTGCAGGGCTCTGAAAGGATCAACGTCAATGGCCAAAGCGGAACTCGGCGAAAAACGCCGATGCCTCAGTTGCAACACGCCTTTTTTCGACCTCGCCCGCACGCCGATTCTCTGCCCCAAATGCGCCGCCGTTTTTAAGGTCGTGGAGATCGTACGTTCGCCGCCGCGCCAGGCGTCCATGCGCTCCAACCCATTCTTAAGGCCCGCACCCACGGTTGCGCCCGATGCGGTCGCGCCGGTCGGCATGGAACAAGATATGGCGGTCGCCGCCACTTCGGCCGAGACCGCGGCGACGTCGAAAAGATCGAAGCGACCATAATATGGCGCGGTCGCGCTCGGGCAGAAGCGCGGAAAGCGCTTGTTCAAACGTCTTCGCCATCGCCGCCACGCGCCTCCTGCAAACGCCGCGCGCTATGCGCCCAGTGGCGAGTCAATCGCCACATCAAGCGCCGCGACGCGCCGCGCCGACGCCGACCAGTTTGCGATGCTCAGGGCGTTGTCGGCGAGCCAGTTGAGGGAAAGCTGCACCTGCAAAAAGGCTGCGGCGGCCTGCATCAGATCTCCGAGCGTCAAATCGCCGGCAAGATATTTCGGCGCGCCGAGCAAGAGGGGGACCGCAGGCGCCAAAAGATTGTTTG
>NZ_JAKFWS010000164.1 GCF_021731785.1 Methylocystis sp. | reverse complement strand
TCGTCGTCTGGAAGGTCGAGCGCTCGCCGACAAGCGGAATGAACTGCTTGGGCAAGGTCTCGCGCGACTCGGGCCACACCCTCGTCCCCGACCCGCCGCACATAATCACGGGCAAAATCTTCTTCATGTGCTCTCGTTTTTCAAATCTCGCGCTTAATTACGCTCCAATTACCGCTATTTAGACGAACAATGCGGCAAAATCTGAGTCGTCGACTGCGCTCAAATTTTTTCCCCCACCTGAGTTTGAAGCGAGCGAGCGAGACCGCATCGAAATTTGCAAACCGATCGATTCTGACCATCTCTCCAATCGTAAGCCATCCGAATTAGCGGCTTCTGGCCAATTGAGATCGAGCACAGGTTACATGCTTTGGTGCATGCTGCACCGCTGGCTAAACTTTACGCATTGAATCAGGCGGGCGCGGGCGCGTGGCGCCGTCGCCGACGCTCTCGCCGAGAGGCTCGTGAAACGAATGCAGGAAATAGAGGCCGGCGGGGTCGGGGAGCGCTTGGCAACCTCCGTCGCGCGTCGGGCGTCGTCGCGGTCTATCCCGAGATCGTGGGCAGCGGCACGGAATCCGCCTTCGTGCGGCGGCGCCGAAAAGATCGTTCAGACCTCCGTCGATGATGAAGCGCCGCGCGCGATTTCGTTGCGCACGCTCCAACTGCCCGGCGATATCCGCGAGCCGCGCGCCCCCCTTGGCGAGGTTTATCACCTCAAAGGGGCGACACGACAGCGTGCGGAATGGGCAGCCGGCCGCGAGACTATCGCCGACGACGGCGATGCTGGCGACGGCGGGTCCTAGAGCGACCGCCCCCAGTACTGGCGCGATCGCGCCGAGGAAAAGGCGTCGCGAGGGAGCGGCGATATTCGATCTCATACAAATCCTTGTCGCAAGGATGCATCGCTCGCGACGATAGGCATCAATCTCCTCGTCACCGGTATCCGAGCGGGCATGATGAGGCCGGAATATGGCGGCTTCAGCTTCATCGCTCATTCCCATGTTGCCGAAGTGTCCTGAGCGTCCCGCCTTGTTTTGCTGTTTCCAAAATTGTGGATCGGCGACGTGGGTCACGTGGGATGCGGCCGCATGGTCGGAGTTCGGCAATTTTGCCAGATTCGCCCATTTTATTTCCTTGGCGCGGCGGGCGTCGTCACGGTCTATGCCAGCTCTCTGACGGCTTTGCGTACGCCGCTTTTTTGAGGCTGCGGCCCCATGCGGCGGCCGTCTGCCCGGAAATCATTGCTGGCGCAACTTGCGGCAGCATTGGCCATTTCTCTGCCAGCCTGAATCAGTAGTTTCCTAAACTGGCTTCTCAGGCTTGCAGTGCCTGCATCCCGTGACATTCTTGAGGTTGGATCCGCGGGCGACTGCAAACGCTTTTCCGTTATCTGGGTGTGGGCCGAGCCATTCCGTAGTGAGCTTTGCCTTTAGTCCTCGCCTTCGCTGGCCCTTACCTTCATTGCAGTGAGGGCAAGACCCTTCGTGAACCGTCGCCGACCGCGAAACCGCCGCGCGATGACGACGAGCCGAACCTGTCGCCCCGCCAGCGGCAGATCGGCCAGGCGCCGGAGATAACGGCTGTGGACTCGCTCTGCGATCACCGCGCAGCTCGGGCATCCGCCTTTTTGCTCATAGGGCGAACAGTGATGATGGCGATCCCGCCATCTTGGACAGCATTTTCAACGTGGAAACCGGGTGGCACAAAAGTCGAGGGGCGAAGGCTACGGGGCATGTCGTTGATTCCTTCAATGAACCAACACAAGCCGGCGCCCAAACTTCATCAAATGTGAGTCAGAGCCAATCTTGGACGCCGATAGAGGGTCAATTTTGCGAGCCGTTTGACAGCCTGTTCGCCGACATCTTGTGGATGATCGCCGAACTGCGGCCTCTGCCCTTGGCGTCAACGGCATAGCGCGTTCGCGTGACATGATTTCGAGTCAAACGAGCGGAGAGGCGCGTCCAGATGACAGGCAATTTTGCGATTTCCTTGGTCGGAACGCCGGCCGAGGTCGGCCGTCTGCAAATTTGCGCTCCGGCGGCGGTCTCTGCGACCGGGCGATCTTGTCGAACGCGGCAAATTCGGGGAAAGTTGCGTTCGAACGAAGGCTATCAAGCGAATCCTGGTTTCGATGTCTCACCATTAGGGATCCTCTATGTCGTTCCCCAACAAAATCTCCAGTCCTTTTCGACACCTCAAATTTGACCACAATTTTTATCGCGATCATCACCCCGATCTCGAGCGGCTATCAGTTCCTCAGCTTCACAAACATTTCCTGCTGCATGGATGGAGAGAAAACCGTCTATTCAATCCCCAGCGGGCGCTTCAAATTCTTGCCGCGCGCAACGGGCCGCTGCCTGACGACTTTACTTGGTCCGGCTACTGCGCGGTCAATCCAGACCTTGCGACGTCTTTCAAGCGGGAGGTACAGTATAAAATTCATTATCTTCAATTTGGCCGCGCGGAGGGCCGAGGTTACCTAAACGTCGACGGGGCTTTTCGCTGCGAAGGCGGCGACGGCAAGCGCAAATCTTTCCTCTATACGTATGAGCTGGTCAAACCGGACGGAATCGTTCCGGCCCGGCGCCCGGTCAATGAACAAGATTTCGCGATCGCCACCCCATTCGGATTCACGCCGCCCGAGCGCGAGCGGAAAATCGCCGTCTTTATCCACTGCTTCTACCCCGACGTCCTGCCGCTCCTGCTGGAAAAGTTGCAGCGGCTGCCTTGCGAGGCAGATCTGTTTCTGTCGACCGATACGCATGAGAAGAAGGCCAAAATTGAAAAGATCTGCGCAAGCAGGCGGGGCAACGTAGAGGTACGAGTCTTTCCCAATCGCGGCAGGGACGTTGCGCCCAAATTTTTCGGTTTCGCCGATGTCTATCAGCGCTACGAAATTTTTCTTCATCTGCATACGAAAAAGTCCCCTCATGGGGGAGACCCTCTCGCGAAATGGCGCGACTACCTCGTAGACACACTGATCGGTTCGCGCGAAATCGCTTCGTCCAACCTGTCTCTGTTCGACGATCCGAAGATGGGCATTGTTTTTCCACAGCACATGTTCGACGTCAGAGGCATTCTGAACTGGGGCTATGACTATGACATTGCGCGCGGCCTGCTGAGGAGAGCTGGAGTCGGACTAAGCAAGAATTTGCCGCTGGAATTCCCATCGGGCTCGATGTTCTGGGGAAGGAGCGCCGCCATTCGCCCTTTGCTTGATCTCGATCTCCGCTTTGAAGATTTCGCGGTTGAGTCCGGACAGATCGACGGAACGCTCGCGCACGCGGTCGAGCGTACGATTCTCATGTTCGCCGAGCGGAGCGGGCATGAGTGGCTGAAAGTGGCGCGAAGGGATTTGTATCCGTTGCAGCAAACAATTCTCGACGTGAACTCGATGGACGACATCCGAAAGGCGCGACTGAAGGTCTTTCGTCCCTGCCTGTGCGGCGCGGACGCGTCGGTGCGACCTGCAGCTCTCGGCATTCAGGAAACGCGTCCGCTGCTTCCCTATCCGTCGCGCAATTCGCGGCCGCGCCTCAATTTGCTCGCTCCCTCCGTCAATCCGCGGCATATGTTCGGCGGCTTGAATACGGCTCTGGCGGTCTTTTCCAGCATTGCCGACGCGCTGGGCGCGGATTTCGATCGCCGGGTCGTCGTGACTAACGCCAAGATCGACGAAGAGGGCTTCGCATCGCTCCCGAACTATACGCCCGCTCCCTATGAGCCGACGTTGGACGAGGCGCGCTGCTCGCTCGTCGACGCTTATGAGCGCAGCGATGGCCTGCGACGGCTTGATTTGCGCGAGAATGACATTTTCTTGGCGACGGCCTGGTGGACCGCCAACTTCGCCGAGCAACTCGAAAGAGATCGCGCCCGGATATTCGGCAAGGATCTGCCGTTTGTCTATTTGATCCAGGACGACGAGCCCTATTTTTACGGCTGGGGCAGCAAATTCGCCTTGGCGGCGGCGACCTACAAAAATGGTGATGGAATCAGAGCAATCATAAATTCCGAGGAGCTGTTTGCGACGATTCTGAGCAAGCATCGCTTTAAAAGCGCGTGCTGCATCCCTTTCCAGTTGAATCAAGCGATCGCGGAGAGGTTGTCGCCTAAACTGCGCGAACGAACGATCCTCGTTTATGGAAGGCCCAGTGTCGCGCGCAATGCGTTTGAACTGATTTGCGACTCGCTGTTCCTCTGGCAGCAACAGGATCCGGTGAGAGCGAGTCGCTGGCGGATCATCTTTGCAGGCGAGCAATTCGCCCCCGGTTTGGCCGAACCCGTTCAGAATTTTGAAGTGGCCGGCAAGCTTCCTCTCGAAGATTACGCCGCGCTTCTTAACACTGCGTCGGTCGGCGTTTCGATCATGCTGTCTCCGCATCCAAGCTATCCGCCTTTGGAGATGATCGAGGCGGGCCTTGTTACGGTCGTCAACGACTACGCCGAAAAAAATCTAATCAAGCGAAATCCTAACGTCATTTCCCCTTCTCGATTGGATGGCGACTCCCTTGCAGACGCAATTGAAAACGCCGTAGATCGCGGGGAGAAAATGATTGGTCGCGTGACGCCGCGCGGTCGAGTGGCGCAGCTTCCGTTGCGGCAGGAATTAGAATTCGGCGCTGACCGAATGGCAAGTTTGCTGTGCGAGGATCTAGTCGCCCGCCAAAAACGCTCAATCTCCACTCGCCCAGGAACATCCTGGTGGCGATCTTTTAGACGTGCGGCCAGTTGACGTTGAAAAATGAAAAGGCGCGTTGAGTCAGAAGAGAGGATTGGACGTTACGAGAGAGATTGCGCGTGTCGGTGTAGTCCAGCGCCAAATGCACTTTGACGCCGGCAGGAACGATCATCATGGCGCAGTCTCCCCGCTTTCGACATGCGTCCGAACGGCGTCAAGGTCGCTGCCAATGGGAGCGAAGACGCGCCGTCCGTCGCTCAATTTGACAGTCGCCATCCCGTCTGGGGACTGCACAGGTTCTGCAGAAGACGCACCGCTGCTGTGTCGCCGGGCAGTGCCACCGGTGCAAGCTGGGCGCGCTTCTTTGGCGCGAGGCCGAACTGCGAGCGCCAACGGAATAGCAGTCCGGTGACGATCCCGTGCTTTCGCGCGACAGCCGAGCCGCTTACACCCGGCCGTTCGGTTTCCAGCGCGATCGCATGCTTCTGTTCGTCGCTAAAGAAGCGCCGGTTCGGTCGCGGCGGTGCCGACGGAACGTCTTTCCGGGCGTCTGTCAAGCTGCTTCGGGAGGCGCATTCCTGACACTAGTAGAGCGTTTCTTTGGATCGACTCATATCATGCCGCGATGTCGATCTTGTAAGTCCAGGTATGAACGACAGGCTCACGGTTAACGTCGTCGATTGCCTCAATGATTCGATCCTTCAACTCCTGTTTGGACGCGACGCGGATATGGCGAAGTGCCGATCGCGCGAGC
>NZ_JAKFWS010000064.1 GCF_021731785.1 Methylocystis sp. | reverse complement strand
CCCTTGCGCAGATGGCGACAAGCTTGCCCAAGGGCGTTGAGATCGTCTCGGTTTACGACCGCTCCCAGCTCATTCATGCAGCCATCGAGACGCTCAGGAGCACACTCGTCGAAGAAGGCGTCATTGTCGCTCTCGTCTGCGTCGTCTTTCTAATGCATGTGCGCAGCGCACTCGTCGCCATCATCATGCTTCCCGTTGGCGTATTAATGGCTTTCGCCGCGATGAAGGCGCTGGGAATCGGCTCCAACATCATGAGTTTGGGCGGCATCGCCATCGCTATCGGCGCAATGGTGGACGCCGCCATCGTTATGATTGAGAACGCGCATAAGCATCTGGAGCGCGCGCTTCCCAACAAACAGCGTATCGAGATACTGATCGATGCTGCGACCGAGGTTGGCCCCGCGCTGTTCTTCAGCCTGTTGATCATTACGGTTTCGTTCCTGCCCATCTTCACGCTCGAAGCGCAAGAGGGGCGTCTGTTCAGCCCGCTCGCCTTCACCAAGACGTTCGCTATGGCGGCGGCGGCGCTTCTTTCCGTGACGCTCGTGCCGGCGCTGATGGTCGTCTTCGTGCGCGGAAAAATTGTTCCCGAGGCGAGAAACCCCATCAATCGCGCACTCATCTGGCTCTATCGGCCGATCATACGTCTGGTGCTCAAAGCGAAAGTCGCCACTATTCTGCTGGCGCTGGGCGCGCTGGCGCTGACCATCATTCCGGCCCGCCAGCTCGGTAGCGAATTCATGCCCACTCTCAACGAGGGCGCGCTTCTTTACATGCCGACGACGCTGCCGGGGCTCTCGGTCACCAAGGCCGCCGAACTCCTGCAAACGCAGGACCGCATCATCAAATCCTTCCCCGAGGTTCAGTCCGCCTATGGCAAGGCTGGGCGCGCTTCCACCGCGACCGACCCGGCGCCGCTCGAAATGTCCGAGACCGTCATCCAGTTGAAGCCGAAGGATCAGTGGCGTTCTGGAATAACAATCGACAAGCTCATTGCAGAAATGGATGCGGCGCTGCAATTCCCCGGCGTGTCGAACGCCTGGACCATGCCGATCCGAAACAGGATCGACATGCTGGCGACGGGGATCAGAACGCCGATCGGCGTCAAGATTTTTGGCCGCGACCTGTCGCAAATGGAGGGGCTCGCGCGCCAAGTCGAGGCCGTCTTGAAGCGCGTGCCCGGAACTTCGAGCGCCTACGCCGAACGCGTCATCGGCGGCTATTATCTGGATATTGTTCCCGACCGCGCGATGCTCGCGCGCTACGGCCTCATGATCGGCGACTTGCAAGAGGTTATCGCGACGGCTCTTGGCGGCGAGACCGTAACCACGACCGTCGAGGGGCGTGAACGCTACGGCGTCAATATTCGCTATCCGCGCGACTTTCGATCTGATCCGAGGGCGATCGCCAGCGAAGTGCTGGTCGCCATGCCGGGCGGCGGGACGGTTCCGCTCGGCGAGGTGGCGAGGGTGGAACTCGTTCGTGGTCCAACTTCGATCCGCACCGAAAACGGCCAGCTCGCGGTCTATATCTTCGTCGATATTCGGGACCGCGATCTTGGCGGCTATGTCGCGGAAGCGCGTAAATCGGTCACAGACGCGATCGAGTTCCCGCCCGGTTCTTATGTCACCTGGAGCGGCCAATTCGAATATCTGGAGCGCGCCGACGCGCGCATGCGGATCGTCGTGCCCCTGACGCTGCTCGTCATTTTCCTGCTGCTCTATCTGAATTTCCGCCGCTTGACCGAGACATTGATTGTCATGCTGTCGCTGCCCTTCGCGCTGGTCGGCGGCGTGTGGCTGATGTGGTGGTTGAACTTCAACATGTCCGTCGCGGTGGCGGTGGGATTCATCGCGCTCGCCGGCGTCGCCGCAGAAACCGGCGTCGTCATGCTGATTTATCTCGACCACGCGATGCAAGAAATTATGACTACACGTGAAAGTTCGCGCACTACTCTTACGAGAGCGGATTTGCATGAGGCGATCATGCTCGGCGCTGTCGAACGTGTGCGGCCGAAGATGATGACAGTCGTCGCGATCATGGCGGGGCTCGTGCCGATCCTCTGGAGCACGGGCGCAGGATCAGAAGTTATGCAGCGTATCGCCGTTCCGATGATTGGCGGGATGGTGTCTTCGACGGCTCTGACGCTCGTTGTCATTCCGGCGATCTATGCGCTGATCAAGGGGTTTGGCCTGTCTCAAATAAGAGAGGTCAAACAGGAGTTGGAAGGAACTATCCACGCAGCTCCATAATACAATGACAACTATCTTCAGAGGAGGAAGCCCAATGCTTAGACTCTCTATTGCCTTAGCGACGATGCTGTCCTTATCCGTTCCCGCGATGGCGCAAGGCATGGACGAACACGATCCGCAGACTCATGGGATGGTGCCTGGCGGACATGGGAGGCACATGCATCGTGATTGGAGCACCCCCGGTCAGCACAGACATAATGTGTGCTGGCACCGCCATCATGGAAGATGGGTGTGGGTCTGTCGCTGACGGAGAGCGCTTCTTGATTGAACGCATATTCAATGCGAAGTCCCGTATATGGTAATCTCTATTGATGACAATGGAGCGGCCCGACAGCAAATCGGCTATCGGGCCGCTCAAATTTGGCAGACCGAATTCGAGTGACTGCAGTGCCCCCGTAAGCTTTGCATTGCGAAGCTTTCCGAGTGACGATGCACGATGACGACATAGCGCGAGCGGTATATTCCGCTGCCGATGGCGTCGTGGGCACTGACAGGAGAAATGGTGCAACAGAAGGATGACCCGCGTGGCCCAGGAGCATCGGCATGATCACGCCTCCCATGAGGAATCGAGATCCGCCCGCGCCGGCGGCGCGACCGAACATTCGGCTCAAGGTGATACACACGCGACGAACGCTATCTACACATGCCCGATGCATCCGCAGATTCGTAAGATCGGGCCCGGAAATTGTCCGATCTGCGGCATGACGCTTGAGCCACTCGTCGCTTCGACCGAAGCCGAACCGAACGCCGAACTCATGGACATGACCAGGCGGTTCTGGATCGGGCTGGCGTTGGCGGCGCCGGTGCTCGTCTTGGAGATGGGCGGCCATTTATTCAATCTGCATCACTTGCTAGCGCCGCAGGCATCGAACTGGCTTCAGCTCATTTTGGCGACGCCGGTCGTGATTTGGGCTGGCTGGCCGTTTTTCGTTCGAGGCGCGCAATCGCTCGTGACACGTAATCTTAATATGTTCACGCTCATCGCCATGGGAACGGGCATCGCCTGGATTTACAGCGTCATCGCAACATTGGCGCCGTCGCTCTTCCCGCTGGCATTCCGCAACCTTGATGGCTCTGTCCCGATCTATTTCGAGGCGGCGGCGGTTATCACGGTCCTTGTTCTGCTTGGACAAGTTCTCGAACTGCGCGCCAGAGAGCAGACCGGCGGCGCTATTCGCGCACTACTCAATCTTGCGCCTATGACGGCGAAGCGCGTCAAGGAAGATGGCTCTGACGAGGAGGTCTCCTTAACCGAGGTTCATGTCGGCGACCGCCTGCGCGTGCGTCCAGGCGAAAAGGTCCCAGTCGACGGCGTGCTTCTCGAAGGGCGCAGTTCTGTTGACGAGTCCTTGGTGACCGGGGAGTCCATGCCGGCGACCAAAAGCGCCGGCGACACGGTCATCGGTGGCACGCTTAATCAAACTGGTAGCTTCGTGATGCGCGCAGACAAGGTTGGCGGCGACACGCTGCTTTCGCGCATCGTAGACATGGTCGCTTCCGCGCAACGAAGCCGCGCGCCGATTCAGCGCCTTGCCGATCAAGTCTCAGGCTGGTTCGTCCCGCTTGTGATCCTCATTGCGCTGCTGGCCTTCACCGCCTGGGCATTCTGGGGACCGGAGCCGCGGATGAGCTATGGCCTTATCGCCGCCGTTTCGGTTCTTATCATCGCTTGTCCCTGTGCTCTTGGTCTTGCGACCCCTATGTCCGTGATGGTCGGCATCGGGCGTGGCGCTCAATATGGGGTGCTCATCAAAAATGCCGAAGCGCTGGAGCGCTTCGAGAAGATCGACACGCTAGTTGTGGACAAAACCGGGACGCTGACCGAAGGCAAGCCGCGCGTAACGGCCGTCCACCCGGCTGCCGGAGTCGCCGAGAATGATCTATTGGCGATCGCGGCGAGTCTTGAGCGCGCAAGTGAACATCCGCTGGCGTTGGCGATTGTTCAAACCGCTGCCGAACGGGGGCTCGCGCTGAAAGAGGCGACGGATTTCGATTCGCCTGTCGGCAAGGGCGTGATTGGCCGGGTCGACGGCAAGGCGATCGCGATCGGCAATCGTCGCTTTCTGGGAGAACTTGGCGTCGATACCACGCCGCTCGATAACCAAGCGGAACGACTGCGCGAAGAGGCCGCAACCGCGATCTTTGTCGCCATAGACAAAAAAATTTCCGGCCTCATCGGGATCGCCGACCCAATCAAAGCGACGACGCTCGACGCGCTGCAATCGCTGCGCGAGGATGGCGTTGCTGTCGTAATGCTGACGGGCGATAACTGGACGACAGCGCGCGCTGTCGCAAAACAACTCGGAATAACCGAAGTCGAAGCTGAAATCCTGCCCGAGGACAAGAGCAAAATTGTGAGCCGTTTGCGCGAGGCGGGTCGAGTTGTCGCCATGGCGGGGGACGGCGTGAACGACGCGCCCGCCTTGGCCGCCGCCGATGTAGGCATAGCTATGGGGACCGGAACCGATGTCGCGATCGAGAGCGCGGGGGTGACCTTGCTGAAGGGCGATCTCCGAGGCATCGTGCGCGGGCGGCGCCTTTCCAAGACGACCATGCGCAATATCCGAGAAAATCTTTTCTTCGCGTTTTTCTATAACGCCGCCGGGGTGCCGATCGCGGCCGGCGCGCTCTATCCGGCCTTCGGGATCCTCTTGTCGCCGACGATCGCCGCGGCGGCGATGGCGCTATCGTCGGTTAGCGTCGTCCTCAATTCTCTGCGGCTCCGGCAAGCGGAGATCGAACCTCAGGCCAAAATTGAGATGCCGCCGTTCTCGACCTGATCAGAAAGCTAAGGGCTAAGCACGCAATCATCTTCGGTCACGTGGTGGCAAGGTCGTCACGTCATTCTTGACGTGGTCTGCCGCCTGAAGAGCGATCCCCCATGAACTATGGTTTTGGGCAACAGCCTTTGGCAGCGCTCGTGATCGATGCGGCCCTGATCGACGGCGCGCCAATGCCAATGCTTTTTACCTTTGACAGAGGGTCCAGGCCCGTTCGGCAATTCCTACGCTCATGTCTCGTCTTAATGACAAGAGAGCCGGCACCACGGCGGCGGACGCTAGCGGCGGTGGCGCGCTCCTGCAATGTCTGCGTTGGGTCCACAAGCGGTCGTTCGGTCTTATGTGACCGGCGCAGCGTGTGATGGCTGTGACGGTTCATTGAGGCGACGAAATGAGGTGTCAGCTCCTGGCGGCCACATGGACTGTATCGAGAGCTGCGCGCAATCCACGCGCCAGTTTCACAGCGTCGTCATTCGCCCAGAAGTGCACGAAAAAGAGCCGCGGCTCGTCATCGAGCATGTGGT
>NZ_JAKFWS010000150.1 GCF_021731785.1 Methylocystis sp. | reverse complement strand
GATTCCGCTAGCGAGAAATTCGCCAATAAGCGTGCCTTTCGCGATATGATTATTATATTAAAACAGTCTATTGTTAACTTATTGCAGCGCAATATCATGGCTTTGCGCAGGCTGCGTCAACTCTTTTCTTTTCGGCGCGCTTGCGACGGCGGCGCGCCGCTGGTAGATAGGCCCCGCCTCGGTAACCAAGCCGGGGCATTCGCTTTGGTTTTCGACATCGGGCCGCGCCGGCAGTTCGCTTAGCGAACTTTTCGTCCAGCCTCGCGTTTTAGCCGCGGGGGACGTCCGATCGCCGAAAGCCGATCTGCAACGCTAACCCTTGCCGGCGCCGCCCTCTCTGGGCTCTCAGGAGAACAAATGTCCGCCACGACCGATCGCGCGCCTACGCGCGAAGATTTCGCCGCTCTGCTTGACGAGAGCTATGGCCAGAACGAGGCCTTCGAAGGCTCCGTCATCAAGGGCCGCGTCGTCGCCATCGAAAAGGATGTCGCCGTCATCGACATCGGCCTCAAGACCGAGGGCCGCGTCGCCATCAAGGAATTCACCGGCTATGGCCGCGACCCCGCCCCCCAAGTGGGCGAAGAGGTCGAAGTCTACCTGGAGCGCGTCGAGAACGCGCTCGGCGAAGCCGTCATTTCGCGCGACAAGGCGCGCCGCGAAGAGAGCTGGGTCAAGCTCGAAAAGGCCTTCGAGACCAATGAAAAGGTCGAGGGCGTCATCTTCAATCAGGTCAAGGGCGGCTTCACCGTCGACCTCGACGGCGCCGTGGCCTTTCTGCCGCGCAGCCAGGTCGACATCCGACCGATCCGCGACGTCGGCCCGCTGATGAACGTGCCGCAGCCGTTCCACATCCTGAAGATGGACCGCCGGCGCGGCAATATCGTCGTCTCGCGCCGCACCGTGCTCGAAGAGAGCCGCGCCGAGCAGCGCCATGAGATCGTCGCCAACCTCGAAGAGGGACAGGTGATCGACGGCGTCGTGAAGAATATCACCGACTACGGCGCCTTCGTGGATCTCGGCGGCATCGACGGCCTGCTGCATGTCACCGACATCGCATGGCGGCGCGTCAATCATCCGTCCGAGGTGCTGACCATCGGTCAGACCGTCAAGGTGAAGATCATCAAGATCAATCACGAGACGCACCGCATCTCGCTCGGCATGAAGCAGCTCCTCGAGGATCCCTGGCAGGGCATCGAGGCGAAATATCCGATCAGCGCCAGATTCCACGGCCGCGTGACCAACATCACCGACTACGGCGCTTTCGTCGAACTGGAGCCTGGCATCGAAGGCCTCGTCCATGTCTCGGAAATGAGCTGGACGAAAAAGAACGTCCACCCCGGCAAGATCGTCTCGACGAGCCAGGAAGTCGACGTTCAGGTGCTCGAGGTCGATCCGGTCAAGCGCCGAATCTCGCTGGGCCTCAAGCAGTGCCTGCAGAATCCGTGGGAGGCCTTCGCCGAGAAGCATCCGATCGGCTCGACCGTCTCTGGCGAAGTGAAGAACAAGACCGAGTTCGGGCTCTTCATCGGCCTCGACGGCGACGTTGACGGCATGGTCCATCTGTCGGATCTCGACTGGAACCGTCCCGGCGAGCAGGTCATCGAGGAGTATAAGAAGGGCGACACGATCAACGCCCAGGTCCTCGACGTCGACGTGGAGAAGGAGCGCATTTCGCTTGGCGTCAAGCAGCTCGCGGGCGATCCGTTCGCTTCCGTCAGCGCCGAAGAAGGCGCCGAGCTCAGAAAGGGCCTCGTCATCACCTGCGAGGTGATCGAGGTGAAGGATTCCGGCATCGACGTAAAGATCACCGGCACCGATCTCTCCACCTTCATCAAGCGCAGCGAACTCGCTCGCGACCGCGCCGACCAGCGTCCCGAACGGTTCGCCGTCGGCGAGAAGGTCGACGCCCGCGTGACGCTGTTCGACCGCAAGGCCCGCAAGGTCTCCGTCTCGATCAAGGCGCTCGAAGTCGCTGAAGAGAAGGAGGCCATCGCGCAATATGGCTCGGCCGACTCCGGCGCTTCATTGGGCGACATCCTTGGCGCGGCGCTCAAAGCCCGCGAAGAGACGCCCAAGAAAGCCAAGAAGGACGACGAGGAGTAAGATCTCCTCGACCGCGAGTTTCAGGCCCGCGCCGCAAGGCGCGGGCTTTTCTTTGCGCCTCGCGTAAACCTTTCATTCACCAAACCCCAATTCGCGCAGAGCCGTTAACGCTAACTTCTGAAACGACTGGGCAAAGTCGGCGTGTTTTCCGCCCGCGGCCGCCGCGGGCCGCCGGAGTCGCGTCCCATGAGCGTTGCCGAATTCGACCCCAACTACAGGCGTTATGCGCAGCCGCTGCGCGCCCGCCCGGCGGGCGTTCGCGCAGCGATCGGAATGGGCGTCGGCGCGACGCTCATTCTCCTCGCCGCACTCGTCCTTCTTCCGCGCGGACCTCAGATCCCAGAACCGAAAGTCGCTGCGAACGTCGAGCAACCGCGCGTCCCTGTCGCGCCATCGCGCAAGATTTCCACCAAGGTTTCCGTCGAAGCCATCGAGGCCTCGGCGCTGATGGCGAAGCCCTTCAGCGCATTCGACATCGCCGCGCCGGAATTCGACCGGGAGAAAAAAACGCTCGCCGTGCGCGACAGCGAGAACGGCTCCGGCCGTATCGACACGATCGCCGTGGGGCAATTCGCCATGGGCGCGCCCTTCATGCGCGTCGATATTCATCAGGATATCGTCGACAAGGAAAAGACGTCCGATTTCTTCCTCGACATGACCCGACACGCCGCCCAGGCCGGCCTTAACGTCGCGAAGATCGGCCAGCCGAGCGCGCTCATCACCAAATTCGGGGCGTTTGAGACGGCCGAAATACGGCTCTCGCAAACTGCATCCGAAGGCGTCGCGGCGAGCGAACGCAGCTGCCTTGCCGCACGTTTCATCGATGGCAAGCTCGCTCTCGAAATCGCCGGACTGGCCTGCGGCGAATCGGCGAAACCGATCGACCGGGTCGCGCTCGGCTGCATGTTGGACCACATCAACTACACGGCGAGTCGGGATAATCCGGCGCTGAACGACTTCTTCGCGCAAGCGGCGTCGACGCGCGCCATTGGCTGCGGCAACATCTCGCGCGACGACCTGACCGCGACCATCCCGGCGCAAAAGAACGCCGCGCGTCCGGCGCAGGGCGCGCGCCGCGCGCATGCGAGGCCATCGCGCCAAGGCGCAGAGATCACGCGCTAGGCGTTCCGCATTCACCCTGACGGCGGATTGCTGGCGGGAAAAGCCCGCTTTAATTCGCTTTTGCGAAACGATCCGCTATTATGATCCTAGGCGTTCAGTCCAAAGGGGATCGTGATGCGCAAGAATAGAGTGCTGTCGGCGGGGCTCGCCTGTCTGGTGTTGTTCGCGGCGGGCGATGCGCTCGCGAAGTCCCGCTATCGCGTCGCCTCGGGCGATGCGTGTTGCGGCCGCGGTCCGATCGACATCCAGCGCCGCAGCTGGCTCGATCCCGGCACCCAGGTGCCGGTCGGCAGCACCAACCGCTACATGGTCCAGCAGACCTACCTCAATCACGATCCGATCGAGCGCAACCAGCGTAGCTGGTATATGCAGGAGACGCTTCCGCAGCGGCCGCCTTATAACGCCAGCATGATCGTGCCTTACGACGAGGGTTTCCCGTTCTGGTGGCCGTAAGTCGGGCTTTTTTCCATGAATCTTGACTTCAGGGGCGCTTTCCTTTAGCTCCCCACGAGCCTGACGCGGCCCGTTCGCGCCAGGCCAGCACCCGTGGCGTTTGCTGCAAACGCCTGTCGGCCGTTATGACGGCAGAGGAGGGCGCGTTCTTGATGCCCCGGCGCTGGCCGGGGGCGGCGAGAGACGCGATTCTGGACGACGTCCGAGCGCAAGGCTCCGGACGATTTTCGTCTGTCGCCTCTCGCACGCAACAAACGCGATGATGAGAGGACGAAGTCAAAGTGACGAAGCGCGCAGAATCAAAATACAAGCTCGACCGCCGCCTGGGCCAGAACATCTGGGGCCGGCCGAAGAGCCCGGTCAACCGCCGCGAATATGGCCCCGGCCAACACGGACAGCGGCGCAAGGGCAAGCTCTCCGACTATGGCACGCAGCTCAAAGCCAAGCAGAAGCTCAAGGGCTATTACGGCAATATTTCCGAAAAGCAGTTTCGCAAATATTATGCGGAAGCGATCCGGTTGAAGGGCGACTCGGGCGATAATCTGATCGGCCTTTTGGAGCGGCGCCTTGACGCGATCGTCTATCGCGCGAAATTCGTTCCGACGGTTTTCGCCGCGCGCCAGTTCGTCAATCACGGCCACATCCGCGTCAACGGCAAGCGCGTCAACATTCCGTCTTATCAGGTGAAGGTCGGCGACGTGATCGAGGTGAAGGAAGCCTCGAAACAGGCGGTGACCGTTCTCGAGGCGGTTCAGCTCGCCGAGCGCGACGCCCCGGAATATTACGACGTCGACCACACCAAAATGGTCGCGAAGCTCATCCGGGTGCCGCATGCGACGGAGGTGCCCTATCCGGTGCAGATGGAGCCGAACCTCGTCATCGAGTTCTATTCGCGCTAACCTCGACGCGCAGCAATGTGAAGAAGACAGCCGCGTCGAGCGGCTGTTTTTTTATGCCCGAATTGTTGACTGTGGGTCCGCAATCGGAAAGTCTAACGCGCAAAAGCGCCGTCATCGCTTGCGAGCAGCTGAAGACGGCCGACCAAGGGAAACGCAGAAGGAGAGGCGTGTGTCCGGGCTATCGAAGAAGCCGCCGGCCGAGCAGGAACGCGGTCAGCGTCCCCTCTGGATTGCGATCGGCGGCTTGCTGGTCAGCGTCATCAGCTACACCATGCGGGACCTGATGCTCGGCGACGTCGTTTTCTGGTTCGGCGTCGTGCTCGCTTTTATCGGCGTGCTTTACTGGTTCATTCGGCCGAAACACGGGCTGTAGCGCCCGGTTAGCGCCCCTCCTCGCCAGATTTGATTTGCCACAATTGTCGAAGACGATATGGTCTTTGGCGTCGCAACAGTTACGGACCGCACATGCCCTTCGCTTTTATGCCCCGTCGTCGTTTCCTTGTCGGCGCCGCCTGCGCGCTCCTCGCCGCAATGCCCGCCCTTGCCGAAAAGTCTGCTTCGGGCAAGGTCGCAATTGACGAGCTGATGGCGCCGAACGCTCTGCCCGACGTGGTGGAAGGCGCGGCGGACGCTCCCGTGACGATCGTCGAATATGCTTCGATGACGTGCAGCCACTGCGCGGCGTTCCATCACGACGTGTATCCGGAGCTGAAGAAGAACTATATCGACACGGGCAAGGCGAAATTCATTCTGCGTGAGTTCCCGCTCGATCCGCTCGCGACGGCCGCTTTCATGCTGGCGCGCGAACTCGGCGACAAGCGCGACGCGACGGTCGATCTTCTGTTCTCGCAGCAGAAGAACTGGGCCTTTTCCGACAAGCCGCTCGACGGCTTGGCCAATGTCTTGAAACAGGCTGGGATCGGCCAGGAGAAGTTCGAGGCCGTCTTAAAGGATCAGACGCTTTACGAAAACGTCAATAAGGTGCGTAATCGCGCCGCCGAGAAATTTGGCGTCAACTCGACGCCGA
>NZ_JAKFWS010000180.1 GCF_021731785.1 Methylocystis sp. | reverse complement strand
TCGCGCACTCGGATGTGATCACGCTCCACGCTCCGGCGACACCCGCGACTTATCATCTGCTCTCGGCCAAGACGTTCGCACGGATGAAGAACGGCGTCATCATCGTCAACACGGCGCGCGGAAGCCTAATCGATTCTCTTGCGCTGATCCAAGCGCTCCGCTCGGGCAAGGTGGCTGGCGCCGGACTCGATGTCCTGCCCGACGAGCCTTTGATCCGCGAGGAGGCCGAACTTATCTGCTCGATCTTCTGCAATCAGCACGACCTGCGCGATCTCGTGGCGGATCATGTACTGCTTCGGATGCCAAACGTAATCGTTACTCCGCATAGCGCTTTCAATACAAGGGAAGCCGTAGGTCGAATAGTCGAGACCACAGTCGCAAATATCCACGCCTTCCTCGAGGGCCATCCGCAGAACATCGTTAGCAGATCGCCATCGCGCATGAATTAAGCGTCGAGGTCTGGATCATCGAAGTCCATCGGGCCAACGTCTTGCGGATGCTGATCGAGCTTAAGGGGTCTTGATGCATGTTGGCGGGTCGTCATGTATGTGCGCCTTTCCCGGGCCGAGGAGCGCGAAGCGCTCGCCGAGTTCGGCGTCGCCTATGAGCGATATATGGCCGAGGTTCCCGCTTTCGTTCCGCGGATCGGAGCCAGGAGGGGGAATCGCAGACGCGGCCAAGTCTGAGAAAGGGACGGAGCGGGGATGCGGTCTTGGATTTAATCCAGGGCCGGCGCGCCTCGGTAAAGACGCTCCCTCTCCATGTCGCTAAAACTAGAGCGACGCACGGGTAACGAACGCGCCTCGCGACCCGAAGGCCCAAAACCTGGGAAATTGAACACGAGCCGGCGCAATATCTTGTATAAAGTCGCCAACAGAGGCGCTGAAACCCTTGTTTCGTCCCCTTTCGGAATTTAGCGTGGCGTCAAGGTGTCCGAGGAGGACCGATCTCGGCATGAATCGTCTGGCTCAGAGACTGCGATTTCGCGCGGCGATCTGTTTGCTCGCGCTTTACGCCACTTGCGTGGTCAGACCTGCGGTCGCGCTCACCTTCGTTCTTGGCGCCGCAGCGACCCACTGCCTGAGCGAGCATCATGGCGCTCTTGCGGCTATGGATCTTCATGGCAACGCGCACAAGCAGCGCGGCGCTCATGCGCATCGCGAGGCAGCGCACAAGAATGTCGATGGCGCTCCAACAAGGGACGGAGACGACCAACAGGAGCGACATGCCTGCGTAGACTGCAGTTTCTCACACTTCGGCGTCGTAGCCAGTAGCGCCATTCCAATCGAGCAGCCTAATCCCACGTCCCCCTTCTTCGTGGTTCTCGACGAAGCTCTGAGCGGTCGCGGACCTAGTCGGATCAGCTGGCCTCCTACAACCGTGCTGCCGATTTGAAAACCAGCGCGGCAGCACGAATCGCGGCCGAACCGGCCGAGTCTCACCTTGAAGTGTAAATCAACAACATGGAACCAGAGGTCGGGTAAGCGACCTATGGCTCGGAGCGTCTGCGTTACATAGATCTGCGGGAACTTGGTCCGCAGCACGCAGTGGCGAGTGAGGAAACCAACCCGGATATCGACAATCGCGTAAGCGGCGCCTTCGACGAGTCGATTTCGAATCGGTTCACTTGGCAGGCGTTTCCACCGAGGCGATGGATGACAGCGGCTTCATCGCCCGCCAAAAGGTCAGCGACTTCCACCACCGCACCTCGACTGTGACTGGTTCAAACCCAGCCTCGCGCAGATAGATCGGTATCTTTCCTTCGAAGGCGTCGGCCGAGGTCCCGACGTGCGACAGCGGCCACAGGACAATCCGCCACAGCACGCTGTCGGACCGGTCTAAGTCGACTACGATCAACCGCCCGCCCGGCCGAAGGACACGGCCAATTTCCTTGAGGCCGCTTCGCTTCACTTCGGCTGGCAGGTGATGGAGGACCAAGCTCAATAGCGCCGCGTCGAAGCTGGAGTCCTCGAAAGGAAGCTCTTCGACAGCAGCCAATTCGAAGGTCGCCCGACTTCCTTCCTGAGCGGCATTGCGGCGGGCGATCCCTATCATCCTCGGACCAGGATCGAAGCCGACGACCTGACCCGAGGACCCGACCGCCTCGGCCGCAAGACGGGTCCATACGCCGCTTCCGCAACCGGCATCGAGGACGCGCTCGCCGGCCTTTAGGGCAGCCACCTCGAGAATTTGTCCCCGGAAAGCGCGACCCAATCCGAGCAACGTGCACAAACGGTCGTAAAAGGGCGCAATCCACTCGATGGTCACGCCATCGGTTTCCGGCGCTAGTACTCCGACACAGTGATTTTGACGGGTTGGTTTTGGATCGGCTGGAGGGCTGGCAAGGCGGTTTGATCGACGAGTATTTTAATGGTTCGCGCAGCGCCGGGTCGTCGTGAGATGAGGCCGGCATGTTCGAGCGTCAGCACCATTTGATGGACTGTAGGCGGCGTGACTTTGAAGAACCGTATCATATCGGCTTCGGCTGGGGGGCGCCCGTTCACTAACGTATATGCGTGAATAAAAGCGAGATACTGCCCCTGTTTTGGGGTGAAATCCGGTCGCGAATCACTGGCGGTTCGATTCATCGAGAGTCCTCGAAAGCGGAGGGCGCACGATGAACATACGCTATCGCGTGGATTTGAACGAGGCGGAACGCAATGAGCTTTCGGCGCTGCTGAGCGGCGGCAAACATGCGGCACGAAAACTCAAGCGTGCGCAAATACTGCTTGCCGCGGACGCAGGCGCCAGCGACGAGACCATCGCCAGCACTGTGAGGGTCAGCGGCTCGACCGTTTACCGGACCAAACGGCGCTTTGTCGAAGGCAATCTGGAACTCGCGCTGAAGGAAGAGCCACGTCCAGGCGCGGCGCGCAAGCTGACCGGCAAGGAAACGGCGTTGCTGGTGGCGACCGCGTGCTCCAACCCGCCCGAGGGACGCAAGCGCTGGACGTTGGACCTGCTGGCCGAAGAGATGGTCAAGCTAACTGAGCATGAAGAGCTGTCGCGGGAAACTGTGCGGCGGCGCTTGGCCGAAGACGACCTGAAACCCTGGCGCAAAGACATGTGGTGCATCCCGCAAGTGGACGGCGCCTATGTCGCCCGCATGGAGGACGTGCTCGACCTTTATGCCGAAGAGGCGGATCAAAAGCGCCCAGTCATTTGCTTCGACGAAAGCCCCACGCAGTTGATTGGCGAGGTCCGGCTGCCGATCCCGGCCGCGCCAGGGAGGCTGGAGCGCTATGATTGCGAATATCGGCGCAACGGCACGGCCAATCTGTTCGTGTTTCTTGATGCGCATAAATCCTGGCGTCACGTGAAGGTCACGGATCACAGAACTGGGAAGGATTTTGCTCATTGCATGCGCGATCTCGTCGATACGCATTATCCCGATGCGGACAGGATCCGCGTCGTGCTCGACAACCTTTCGACCCACAGCTGCGGCGCTCTATACGAAGCTTTCCCCGCACCCGAGGCCCATCGCATTTTGCAGCGGCTCGAGTTCCATTACACGCCAAAGCACGCCAGTTGGCTTAACATGGTTGAAATCGAGATCGGCGTGCTGCGTGGCCAGTGCCTGGATCGCCGCATCGGCGAGCGCGATCGCCTCGTTTCCGAAATCGCCGCGTGGCAGCACCAACGAAATGCTTCCGGCGCGCGCATCGAATGGAAGTTCAACACACAGAAAGCCCGCCAAAAACTCGCCCGGGCCTATCCAGACGCCGCCAAAGAGTCATAATCACTGTGACGAGGTACTAGCTCACTTCCGGCCTCCGGTTGGGACCAACTGAAAATCAAGCCCCATAATATGACGAGCGGACATCCAAGCAGCGCGGTAACAGCCAATGCGTGCCACCAGGTGAGTCCAAAAGCGAGCAGAATGGTGACGGCGAACGCCAAGGATAGCATCGGGTAGAGCCAGGCGTGGTCACGTCTCGATGTTCTCCGCATGTCGTTCCCATCAAATTCTGAAAACCTGCTCCAGTTTCAGGGGCCCGATCTCGCTATCATACAAAAGGGGCTTAATGAATGCCGGCAGCGACGATCGGGTTCCGGGACATTCGGGGTACACGCCCACTCGCGGCAGCCTGGCTTATCGATGGCTTTCATGGCTGTGCGCTCTAAGCTTGTGTCGAAACGGCCATCCGTTCCACACGGGACGCTGGCGATCAGTCAAACTTCACCCGATCCGGCGAGCGGAAGTAGAAAAATGGCCCTCGTAATTGGACTGCACCGCTATGATCGAGTGCCCCACCGCGCGTTCCAAGCCTGCAGCGCTAATGGCGGTTACGAACCTTTTCGCGGGCTTCCATGCCTCAGCAATAGAGAAGAGGAAACCGACTCGTGACGCCTGAGCGCCTCTTCATTCGCGACATCGATCACCCGAGCGGGGACTTGCTTGACTTTGAGATCGTCGAGCGAAAGGGCCTGGGTCATCCGGATACAATCTGCGATGAAATTGCCGAACAGATGAGTTTGGCGCTATCGCGCCTCTATCTCTTGGAATGCGGCGAAGTGCTTCACCACAATGTCGACAAAGCGTTATGCCGCCCCATCGGCAAGCGCTGCATATTGTACGAGGCGCGTGTGATAATGGTCGCCTGAAATTTCCTCCCAAAGATCGAAACAGGGCTCTCGCCAATGCTGAAGCGTATAGTCAAGATCGAATTGGAGCAACGTGTTACCGACGCCTGGTCTATACGATCACGAAACGCGTCAAGCAGGAAAAAGCGCAAGACGGCGAGTGCGCGCAACGCTGGCCCATCATTTTGCGGACGGGCCCAATTGAGAATGTTGAGCGTCCCGTCCGCATTGTAACGCGCTTCGCCGAGGACGCGGTCACGATAGACTTGGCTAAGATCACGGTCGCTGCGCGCGTGAGGGAGGAAAGCCGGATCAATCGCTTGGCGATAATCGCCCCGACGCAAAAAAGCGCGGCCATCGAGTTGACAAAGACCAAGGCTGAAATTGACAAAATCGACGAGATAACGGGTCGCATCCGATCCCAGCGTCTGCTCCGCGAGCAATACGCGTAAAGCGTCAATGACAATCGCTGAATCGCGCACCCAATGGAAAAAATAGTCCGAATTTGGATCGTAAGAAGCGATCTCGGGAGACGCCAGGACGGACCCGGGCGCTGGCCGAATGGTCTGCCCAAAATGGCGGCGAACTTTGACGAGTTCGGTTGCTGAAACCGCCCTGAGCATGGCCGCGTAAGAGAGCAGATATTGCCGCTCCATCCATTCCAAAAGCATGCCCGCATTGTCGCTCATCGCATTTTCTTTCACCGCTGGCTTTTACAGCTCCCTGCGGGGTCCTATTTGAGATGCGGGCTTTGAAATCCGAGGCGACGCAATCCGACCTGCACATCGGGATCCTTCATGAAAAGATCCCACAACAGACCCGTGCGGTGATTTTCGATCATCGCGACGGTAGGTCCCTGGTCGATTGCAAGATAGGTATGGGAGAACCAATCGGCATCTTCGCTGAACGCATCGGTAAAACCAAAACGACCCCAAAGCCTGTCGCCGAGCTTATCGTAAAAATGCCGCATGGCGCGAAGCGCCGCTTCCGGCGCATATGGGAAACTCGACAATGCCGCGGTCGGCG
>NZ_JAKFWS010000165.1 GCF_021731785.1 Methylocystis sp. | reverse complement strand
GCTCGCGCGATCGGCACTTCGCCATATCCGCGTCGCGTCCAAACAGGAGTTGAAGGATCGAATCATTGAGGCAATCGACGACGTTAACCGTGAGCCTGTCGTTCATACCTGGACTTACAAGATCGACATCGCGGCATGATATGAGTCGATCCAAAGAAACGCTCTACTAGTAATGCAGCTGCGGCGCCTTGCGGACGATCGCCTCTTGATATCTCTTGTCGACGGGCTTCCCCAGCTTCGGATCGTAGCCGACGACGCGCTCCTGGTTGTCCCACAGCTGATAGCGCGCGGTGACGCGGCCGGAGTTGACGTCGATCATCTGCCAGCCTGTGGCGTCGCGTTCGAAGAACGGATCGGCGCGGTTCATCGGAACCGTCAGCACAGGAACATGCGCGCCGGCCTGCGCATAAGTGTCGGGATAGGGCCAGGGCCAGGCCGTCGCCATCACCGCATTGAAGGCGATGTTGCCGATCTGATTGTACTGGATCTGGTGCACATGGCCGTAGATCACATTGACGGTCTTGAACGGCTGTAACAGCTCCTGCACCTGCTCGGCGTCGTCGGTCCAGAAATTCCAGCCCTTATAGATCTTCTGCAGCGGCGAATGCGAGAAGATGATGAGCGGTGTGTCCTTGGACACTTTGTCGAGATCATTCTTAAGCCACGCGCGCTGCTTTTCGCCGACCATAAACGGTGAGCCGTTCGGATTGTCGAGGCCGGCCATCTCAAGCATGCGCTGCTCGGCCGTCGGCCACCGATGAAACGTCCATTCATCCGTCGTGAGAATCGAATTCAACACGACGAAATGCACGCCCTTGTGATCGAAGCTGTACCACTGCGGACCATAGAGCTTCGACCAATACTCGCCGAGGTCGAGATAATAGTCATGCTCGCCCATGACGCAGTGGAGCTTGCCCTTCACATGCGAGAGCATTTCAGCGCCGTGGTCGAGTTCCTCCTTCTTGCCGAGCTGGGCAAGATCGCCGCCGAACATGACGAAATCGGCTTCAGGCGTGATGAGATTGGCTTCGGCGACGGCGCGCTTCAAGCCCATGTCCCAATTGCGCACGAAGCTCGCGCCTTTGATCTGCTGAATGTGCGAGTCGGAAATGTAGGTGAAGCTGAAATCCTCGCGCGTTCCCCCGAACGCGAGGCGCACCATGGAGATCGGCAGGGTCGTTAGGGTCCCGGCCGTGGCCCCGGCGGCGATCACGCTGCGCCGGGTGATCAGTCTGGTCATGTCCTATCCTCCCTCGCGGCTTCGCGCTTACGTGGCGACGCCGCTTGTTTTTCTAGCGTCTTATTTCGTCTGCGCCGTTACATAAGCAGGGCTCGTCAGCGTCTCCAGGAAGGCGACGAGATCGTCGATCTGCTGATCCTTCAGATCCAACGGCCGAATGCCGCCGGAAAGATAAGGGTTGACCGGCCATGGATCGCTGGGACTCTTGCCGCCCTCGTTGTAGTGCTTGACGACGTCCTTGAGCGTCTTGAGCGATCCGTCATGCATATAGGGCGCGGTCATTGCGATATTGCGCAGCGTCGTGGTTTTGAAGGCGCCGATTTCGTCGAAGGAATTTGTGACGGCGAAGCGGCCGAGTTCCGAGACCTTCGGATCGGCGAGCACGGTCTTGTCGACGGATGCGCCAGCCGCTTTGGCCTTGAGGAATTCGGCGGCGAGGCGCGGCACGTCGTTTTGGATGCGGTTAATGCCGACGCCGATATTGTGGAATCTGTTGTCGGTGAAGAGCGCCTGCGTCTGTTCGATGACATGGCAGGAGACGCAGCGTCCCTGGCCGACATAAAGGTCGAAGCCGCGCTTCGCCTGATCGCTGATGGCGTTGCGGTCGCCGCCGAAATACCATTTGTCGAAAGGCGAATCGCCCGAGATGATCGTGCGCTCGAAACTCGCGATCGCCTTCTGCACGTCGTCCATCGTCACGTCGCGGCCGCTCTTGCCGAACGCCTTCTTGAAGCCATCGACATAGGCCGGGTCTTCGCGAACGATCTTGAGCACGGGGTCGTGATCGGGCATCCCCATTTCGACGGGATTGACCATCGGGTGCTGCGACTGGTCTTCCAGCGAAGGCGAGCGTCCGTCCCAGAACTGCGACGTGTAATAGGCGGCGTTGATCACCGTCGGGGCGTTGCGCGTGCCGGTGAGCTTGTGATGCCCCTCGGAGACGCGCAATGGACTGTCGGTGAAGGCCTTCTTGTCGTTATGACAGGTCGAGCAGCTCACTGTGCCGTCGATCGAGAAGCGCGCGTCGTGGAAGAGCTTGTCGCCGAGCGCGACCTTTTCCGGCGATTGCGGATTATCGGCCGGAACCGGCACCTTCGGCAGGCCGAGCGGCTCGGCCATCGCCCATCCGCCAGAGAGCAGGGCCGCAAGCGGAAGCGCGACAAGCGTCGTCTTGACGGATTTCCGGACATTAGGAATGCGCGCCATGTGCTCCCTCCGCTGACGCTCGGCTTATCGCCGGCTTTTGTTTTCACATTAAGTTTGCTCTGCTTTTAGCGGCAGGGCAAGTCGTCGTTGTGACGCCCGGCAGGGAAATCGAAGAATTCGGAGGGCCAATATTCCGCCCCTGCGAGTAATGATTGTGCATTGCACTGCCAGCCCGCAATAATTTGCTCCTCTCTTCATGTGATTTGCATTCGGTCATTTTCGGCTGTCCTGTCACGTTCATGCTACATCGGATTGTTTTTAAAGAGCGTCGCTTCGGCGTGCTCTTCCGCCGCCAGGGCGGCTGTGATAGCTGACAGCCGAGAGAGACCGTGCTTCGCGCTGCGAAAGCGCGTCGGCAAATCCACTGAAGGAGGAAGTGATGCACCTGAAACGGTTCGCCGCGCTCGCAGCGACTCTGCTGGCGCCGAACATGGCTGCGGCGGGCGATCTGCGCGCCGACGCCAACGCCGTCTTCAAGCCGATCGACGCCGCCAGCGTCGCGGTGGTCGTCAAGAACAACGAACTCACCCCCGCCAAGATCGAATTGGGCGGCAAGCTCTTTTTCGATCCGCGGCTTTCGAAGAGTCAGATCATCAGCTGCAATTCCTGTCACAATCTCGGAACGGGCGGCGCCGACGCCGGGCCGACGTCGATCGGCCATGGTTGGGCCAAGGGGCCGCGCCGCGCGCCGACCGTGCTCAACGCCGTTTTCAATGTCGCGCAGTTCTGGGATGGGCGCGCCGTCGACCTTAAGGCGCAGGCGAAAGGTCCGGTGCAGGCCGACGTGGAAATGAACAATACGCCGGGGCAGGTCGAGAAGACGCTCAACAGCATCCCCGCCTATGTTGCGGAGTTCAAAGCGGCCTTTCCGGCGGATCCCAATCCCGTGAGCTTCGACAATATGGCGAAGGCGATCGAAGCTTTTGAGGCGACGCTGACGACGCCCAATTCGCGTTTCGATAATTACCTCAAGGGCGACGCGAGCGCGCTCAACGATGTCGAGAAGAAGGGGCTGCGCCTTTTCCTCGACAAGGGATGCGCCGGGTGTCATGGCGGCGTCAATATCGGCGGCAACGGCTATTTCCCCTTTGGAGTCGCGCAAAGGCCGAGCGTCGAGGTTCTTCCTGTCGCGGACAAAGGCCGGGCCAAGGTGACGAATGACGCGGCCGACGAATTTGTGTTCCGCTCGGCGCCGCTGCGCAATGTCGCCCTGCGTGCGCCCTTCTTCCACACCGGCTCCGTCTGGACGCTTGAAGAGGCGGTCGACCTGATGGCGAAAGATCAGCTCGGCGAATCTCTCTCCGATCAAGACGTCAAGGCGATCGTGGCTTTCCTTGGGACGCTGAACGGCGAAACGCCGAAAGTTGTCTATCCTATGCTGCCGCCGCGCTCGTCGAGCACGCCGCTGCCGCAGTAAGCCGCAGAGCGCGGTCCGAGAAAGTCTCGAAGCGAGCGCCGGTCGATCGGCGCTCGCCGTTCTGCCCTGTCACAATATTGGGGTGGCGGTTCACTAAATTCCTGCGCGTCACAATGAGCGCGCGAGAGACGCCGTCAAATGAAAGTCGTTCGTCGCCTTAGAATTTTGCTTGCGGTTTTCGCGTGGGCGACATGCGCGTCCGTCACTGCGCAAGAGCAGGCGAATCCGTTCGCGCGCATCGGCCATGTCGTCGTCGTCTTCACCGAGAACCGCAGCTTCGATCATGTGTTCGGGCTGTTTCCCGGCGCCGAAGGCGTCAATTCCGGCGAGCGCCCGCCGCAAGTGGATTTCGACGAGCGGCCGCTCGCCGCGTTGCCGCGCCCGCGATGGGATGATCGCTTTCCGCGCAGCTTGCCCAATGCGCCGTTTCGTCTCGAGCCCTTTGTCGACAGCGACGGTCACACCATGGACCCGGTGCACGACTTTTATCTTGAGCAGGAGCAGATCGACGGCGGGAAAATGGACCGCTTTGTCGAGGCCTCGAACGCCGGCGCGCTCGTCATGGGCTATTACGACGGCTCACAGCTCAAACAATGGGCCTTGGCGAAGGAATTCACGCTCGCCGACCATTTCTTTCATGCGGCCTTCGGCGGCTCGATGCTCAACCATTTTTTCCTGGTCTGCGGTTGCGCGCCGATCTTCGACAATCCGGTGGAGTCGACCAAAAGAAAGTTTCTGCCGAAGCTGACGACCATCAAGGATTCGCAAGGAGCGGAGCTCACGATTCGCGAACGCGAAGAGGACTCGCCGCGAAGCGTGCTTGACGGGCCGCCGCGCCACAAGCGCTTCGGCCGATTGACCATGGATCTTGAGGCGATTGGAACGCTGCAGCCCGGAAATCCGATCTCGAAACATGACAAGACGGAAGCGCAGGAACGGCTTCCGCCGTTGCATCTGCCGACGATCGGCGATCGGTTGAGCGAGAAAAATGTGAGCTGGGCATGGTACGCCGGCGGCTGGCGCGACGTCGTCGAAGGCCGACTCAGGCCTTACGAAGACAGGCCCGACGGCTTTCAGACTCACCATCAGCCCTTTGTCTATTTCGCCAACTACGCCGAAGGCCGGGAAGGACGCGCGCATCTTAAGGACGCCGACGAGTTTTTCCGGGCCGCCGATAAGGGCGAACTGCCGCAAGTCAGCTTCTACAAGCCTCTCGGCGTGTTTAACGGGCATCCGGACTATTCCGATCTCGCCGCCGGCGACGCTCATGTCGCGGACGTCGTCGCGCGACTGCGCAACAGCCCGAATTGGGCCGACATGCTGATCATCGTCACGGCGGATGAAAATGGCGGCTTTTGGGACCACGTCGCGCCGCCGAAAAGAGATCGCTTCGGACCGGGGACACGCGTCCCCACGCTGATCATCTCGCCTTTCGCCAAAAAGGGCTTCGTCGACAAAACCGTTTACGACACCCTGTCAATTTTGCGCACGATCGAGGTGCGCTTCGGGGTTGCGCCGCTTGCCGAGCGCGACGCTAAAGCGGCGGACTTGCGCAATGCGTTGAGCGACCCGTAATTCATGGGCGGCGCCGATAAGGCTTCCGTCCTTCTGGCGGGGAAGTTCTGAAACGGCCACGTTTACGCCAAAAAATTGCCGCTAATGGTGCCGCCTTTTTTAAGCAATTGGTTTATCGCAAGATTGCGTTGTAGCGGCGCAGTCGCATATATGTCATTGCCACTCCAATAGGGTAGGCATGAACCTACCCTATATGGTTGTATTGGCTATTCGATAGATTGTATTGCTCTATACCAAGGGGTATTGTGTGGCGTTGGGGTTATTGGAATTGTTGCGGCACGCTGAGCTGGGTCTG
>NZ_JAKFWS010000139.1 GCF_021731785.1 Methylocystis sp. | reverse complement strand
GACGACGCCAAGGCTGTCGCGAAGACGAAGCGTGGGCGCTGACGACGGTCTTAGCGTCGACGTAGGCTTCAGCAGGTCGCGGCCGCTTTGAGAAAGAGCTATCGGCTAACGAGATCGCAACCGGGAAGCCTCGCTCACAGCCCGCCAAGGTATCTCTATCGCAGCTCATGAACGCAGAAACGCCGACGAAGCTCGTCGAATGTCCCTTTGAAGTCCGCGTCGACAATGTCTTGCACGACCGGTTCTATGATGTCCGCGACGCTGTTGCGGTCGCCAGAAAAGTCAAAGGAACGAAACGATCGGCCGATGTCGTGGTCATAGACACACGAACCAATAAATTGGTGATTAAGGTCGACGGCTGAACAAATTTTTCCGCTGTGCGGCTCCGGCGCCGACTCGGATTGTGCGTTATGGTCGAGAGGGCGAACCTATGACCAAGATCGACACAGCTTCCGTTTTCCCCCTGTTGTTTTGGGTTGCTTTCGTGGCGCTCGGCGCTGTTACGCATCTGACTGCATAGGCTGTGTGTGCCGAAAACTATATCCGGACGTAATGATGATGAATTCCGCCGAGCAGGACGTGCGATTTTATGTCTCCAATCCGCTGAACGGCGCGAGAGATCGGCGTATCCTTATTTAACGACCGATGCGTTCTCACTTCGTTGTAATAATGAGCGTAGCATCGCAGAATCCGACGCAGATGCTGCGCGCCAAGAACGATGAGATGGTCGACGCACTCGCGGCGGATCGACCCGATCAACCGTTCGGCGAAAGCGTTTTGCCATGGCGACGCAGGCGCAATCGGCTTGTCTCGTATGCCCATGGCGCGTAGCCGACGCATGACGGCGGCGCCAACGACGCCATCCCAATCGCGGATCAGATAGCGTGGAGCCTCATCCCACGGGAAAGCCTCAGCGATCTGACGCGCAATCCAGTCCGCTGTCGGATGTCTGGTGACATTGGTCCAGACAAGGGTTCTCCGGTCGAGCCGGACGATGACGAAGACATAGAGCAGGGCGAAACCGATGGTCGGCACAACGAACAAATCCATTGCAGCGATATGCGGCGCATGGTTGGCGAGAAAGGCGCGCCATCCTTGGCTTGGCGGCCCCCGGCGCCTGACCATGTATTTGGCGACCGTCGACTGGGAAACCTCGAATCCGAGCTTCAGCAATTCGCCATGAATGCGCGGCGCGCCCCACAGCCGGTTCTCGACGCTCATCTGCCGGATCAGCGCACGCAGCTCCGGCTGAATCCGCGGGCGTCCGCCGCGTCGCCGTGACGTCCAACGCCAATAACGGCGAAAGCCGGCCCGATGCCAGCGCACCAATGTCTCGGGCCGGATGATCGTAAGGAACCTCGAGGATCGACGGGAACCATCGGTAAAGTTGGACGAGGAAGAGGCGGTCGCCGTTCGAATTCTCTCCTCGGCCTTTCACCTTTCGTTGCAGCACGACCAGGTGCTGCCGGAGCGCAGCATTCTCTGCCTCAAGCCGGCTTTTCGACTTGAACGGCGACGTCAGAATGGCCAGCAGAAAGCGGATGAGCGCCATCATTGCGCCAGCTTAGCCAATTCACGACGCCCCTCAATTCCGGATGAAGTTTTCAACACACACAAGCGGAACGGGGGATCGCGGTCTCTTATGAAACCGTGAGACGATGGGTCAATCATTTTGGGCCCAAGATCGCAGCCGATCTGCGCAAACGCCGGCCGAAGCCGCACACCACATGGCATCTCGACGAAGTCTATCTCAAGATCGATGGACGCTTGGTTTATCTGTGGCGCGCCGTCGATAGTGAAGGAGAGGTTCTGGATGTCTTGGTCCAGACCAGGCGGAATAAGGCCGCAGCGCTGAAATTAATGCGCAAGCTTCTGAAGAAATATGGCTTCGCGCCGGAGAATTTGGTTACCGACGATCTGCAGTCTTACCATGCCGCCGCGCGTGATCTGGGGATCGAACATCGGCATCGCACTGGCCGATGGCGAAACAACAGAGCAGAGAATTCTCACCAACCAACCCGACGACGGGAGCGCAAGATGCAAGGTTTCAAGAGCGTTGGTTCAGCACAAAGATTTCTCTCCTTTCACGCAGCAGCCCACAACACGTTCAACGTTCAACGCCATCTCATTTCAGCAAGGACGCACCGAGCTTTTCGAGCCTCGGCCGTGGACACATGGCGTTCGGCCACTGCTGCAGCATAAACAGGATCGTCAACGAGATCATTCGCGTCTTTCGTTCGACAACGTGACAAAGCCGGAGATGGTGTTCGACGCGCACGACCGGGCGTTCGCTTTTTTCAAGGGCGCCTGCGAGCGTGGCGTCTACGACAACATGAAGACCGCGGTGGATACGATCCTCATTGGCAAGGATCGGCAATATAATCGCCGCTTCCTTCAGATGTGCGGGCATTACCTTGTTGAGCCGGTCGCCTGCACACCGGCGTCGGGCTGGGAAAAGGGTCAGGTCGAAAACCAGGTCGGTCTCGTACGCGAGCGCTTCTTTACGCCGCGCCTGCGGTTCAAGAGCTATGACGATCTGAACGCCTGGCTGCTCGACAAATGCGTCGCCTACGCCAAGGCGCACCGCCATCCGGAGATCGCCGACGAGACGGTGTGGGAAGTCTTCGAGGAGGAGCGGCAAAAGCTCGTGCCGCTGCGGGGGCGCTTCGACGGCTTCCACGCGGTGAGCGCTTCGGTGTCGAAGACGTGTCTCGTGCGCTTTGACGGCAACAAATACTCGGTCAAGGCGAGCGCCGTCGGTCGGCCGGTCGAAGTTCATGCTTACGCCGATCGTATCGTGATCCGCCAGGATGGGATTGTCGTCGCCGATCACAAGCGCGCCTTCGGTCGCGCGCAGACGGTCTACGATCCTTGGCATTACGTGGCGGTTCTGGCGCGAAAGCCCGGCGCTCTGAGAAACGGCGCGCCGTTCAAGGATTGGGTTTTGCCGTCGGCCATGGAGAAAATCCGCCGCAAGCTTGCCGGCTCCGCGGATGGCGACCGGCAGATGGTGAAAATCCTCGCCGCTGTTCTCGACGACGGGCTGCCCGCAGTCGAAGCCGCTTGCGCCGAGGCGCTCGATCAGAACGTCCATTCCGCCGATGTCATTCTCAACATTCTGGCGCGCCGCCGCGATCCGGTTCCGCCGCTGACCATTCTCACCCCGGATGCGCTGAAACTTCAGCACATGCCGCTCGCCGACTGCGCAAGATACGATCAACTGAGGAGTTGAGGCCGATGGAACGCACGCAGATCTTCGACCTGATGAGCGAACTCAAGCTCTTTGGCATGCGAAGCGCTTACGATGAGGTGATGACAAGCGGCGTCAAACGGCAGCACGAGCCGCCGCGCATCGTCGGCGATCTTCTCAAGGCGGAGATCGCCGAAAAGCAGGCGCGCTCCATCAGATATCAAATGACCACCGCCAAACTTCCCCTGGCGAAAGACATCGACGACTATGATTTTGACGGCGCGACGATCAACGAAACCCTCGTGCGCGATCTTGCCGGAGGCGGCTTCGTCGCCCAGCAACGCAATATCGTCCTTGTCGGCGGCACGGGAACCGGGAAGACGCATCTCGCCATCGCGCTCGCGCGAAGCTGCATCCGCGCTGGCCTGCGCGGGCGCTTCTTCAACACAGTTGATCTCGTCAACCGGCTCGAAGCGGAAACGCGCGCCGGCCGGCAGGGACGCATCGCGGACTATCTCACGCGAATGAACTTTGTCGTTCTCGGCGAACTCGGCTATCTGCCCTTCGCGCAGGCCGGCGGCCAACTGCTGTTCCATCTCGTCAGCCGGCTGTATGAGCAGACCTCGGTGATCGTCACCACCAATCTCGCCTTCGGCGAATGGCCAAGCGTTTTCGGCGACGCCAAGATGACGACGGCGCTGCTCGATCGTCTGACGCATCACTGCGACATTGTCGAAACCGGCAACGAAAGCTGGCGCTTCAAAAACCGCGCTTGATTCTCAAGGTTAGCCTCACGCCACCGCGCACACCCCGGCCGCGCACCCTGACCACTCCGCCGGGGCGCGCGCGGTCGTTCCTGCCCGTCTCCAAAGGGGTCTCTTTTGGATGCAAATCTGGGGTCCCGATTCAATGCTGTTTGACAGCCTTCCGCGCCTTTGCGATCGAAACCTTCGGGGGGCGGCACGACTACGTCTTCGTTCAGCATCTCGACGACGAGCATCCGCACGTCCACCTCACAGTGCGCTCGCTCGGTTATGACGGAAGGCGGCTCAATCCACGCAAGGGCGATCTCGCGACATGGCGCGAGCACTTCGCCGGCGAATTGCGATTGCGCGGCGTCGAGGCGGAGGCGACGCCGCGCCGTGCACGCGGCAAGGTCAGGAAGGCCGAGCACGGCGTCGTTCGCACGATCAGGAATCGCGGCGAGCAGCCGCGCGTGGAGCGGCTCGCTCGCGAGGAGATCGTGAGTGAAGCGCGTGCGGGCAAAAATTCGCTGCGCCCTTGGGAGGCAAAGACGCGCAACCGGCAGGCGGCGATCCGCGATTCATATCGGATACAGGCGGGGGATCTCGAGCGATCTGGCGATCCTGCTGATAACGAGCTTGCGAAGCAGCTGCGCCGGTTCGCCGCCGAAATGACTGCTCCCGAAACGAAGCGCGATCAATTGAGAAGAGAGCTTATCGATAGCCTCACGCGTCGCGGCGCCCGAACGCCTTCGAGGGGCAAGGAGAGAGGCGGCGCCGATGACGATCGCTGACCGGCAAGATTTCCACGGCCTTGCGTTTAAAATCCGGCCAGCTGCTGCAATGAAAAGAGAATTGTCGTTTCCGTCGATGCTCAGACTTCGCGCAGCGAGTAGCTCGTGCTGCGACCGCCCGCGGCGTCCTTGACCAGGATGCCGCGCTGGAGGAGGTCGTCAATGTCGCGCAGCGCAGTGTCTTGTGAACATTTGGCGAGCTTCGCCCATTTCGAAGATGTGAGCTTGCCCTCGAATCCATTCAGCAGCCGATTGATGATGATGCGTTGACGGTCATTGAGCCGTTCCCCGGCGCGAGCGTCCCAGAAGCGCGCTTTTCGTAAGACGGAAGCCAAGATCGTTTCCGCGGCGTCGAACGCTCGATTCAAGCAGTCGAGGAACCATTCAAGCCAGGGGGTAATATCGAGGTCGCCTTTCTGCGTCGCTTCCAGGATGTCGTAATAGGCGTTCCGCTCTAGGCGGATTTGCGCCGACATGCTGTAGAACCGCTGCGGAGTGCCCTCGGAACGCGTGAGCGCGAGATCGGCGACTGCGCGGGCGATGCGGCCATTGCCATCCTCGAACGGATGGATGGTGACGAACCATAGATGCGCGACGCCAGCTTTGATGACCGGATCGATTGCGACGTCAGCCTCGAACCAATCGAGGAACGCACGCATCTCTTCGCCGACTCGTCCTGCATGTGGCGCCTCGAAATGCACATGTTCGCGTCCGATCGGTCCCGAGACGACCTGCATCGGACCTGACTCTTTGGTGCGCCATGCGCCAACAGTGATCTTACGCATTCCGCTGCGACCAGTCGGAAACAGCGCGGCGTGCCAGCCGAACAGCCGCTCTTTCGTCAGCAAGGCCGCGTAATTCTGGGTCGCGTCGAGCATCATCTCGACGACGCCTTCCACGTTGCGATCGGCCGGGACAAGTCCAGCGATGTCCATGCCCAGACGACGTGCGATGGAAGAACGCACCTGTTCCTTGTCGAGCAGCTCTCCTTCGATCTCGCTGGATTTCAGGACTTCTTCAGTGAGAGTCTGAAGGACCGCTTCCGCGCGCAGGTGAAAGCCTAGCCCCTCCATGCGTCCGATCAGCCGTCCCTGGCGATGCCGGACAGAAGCGAGGCGATCCGCCAAGCGTTCCTGGC
>NZ_JAKFWS010000149.1 GCF_021731785.1 Methylocystis sp. | reverse complement strand
TTTTCGTCGTGATGGTCACGCTTGTCTTTCAGGGGTCCATGCTGCCATGGATCATCCGCAAACTCGGTCTCGCCAAAGACGGCATCGAGGAGCGCATCCTCGACCGCGCCGAGGAGCTGCGCGTCCGTCATTCCGCGATCGAGGCTTCGAGCGCGAAGCTCGCGAGAATAGGCGCGGAGAGCGACATTCCCGAAGAAGCGATGCTGACGCTTCGCGCGCAGCAGGAATTTTTTCTGTCGCGCATCCGCATGAAATGCGAAGTCAGCGAAGAACGCCGCGCGCTGGCGTCGCTTCACGACGAACTCGACCTGCAGCTCATCGCCGAGGAGCGCGACGCGATCAACGCCATGCTGCGGGAAGGCAAACTCAAGGACGAGGCCCGCCGCCGCATCGAGCGCGAACTCGATCTGCGCGAGGCGGACGTGCTGAATCGAAGGAATGAGCGGTTAGGGTAGAGAACTTTTTTCGACGTCTCTCAATACAACGGCGAGCGACCTTGATTGTTCGTAATCCAGCGCTCGTATCCTTCTATTGAAGGGCCTCCTAGATTGATCGCAAACTCTTCTCCGAAAAGGCATACAACGGCATAAATTTCATTTTGGTGTGTGTAAAGCAGGGTGTACTCGTGGAGTACCTCGTAGCTTTGTGCATCGTCTTGGAAGCTCTCACCCTCTCGATAAATCCTACGCCTGTGAACCGGCCAACGGTTAGGAACATCTCCTCGCCTTACAAATCTTCGTAAAGGTTCTAGCTCCGGCTGCTCAGACAGCGCGTTAACGTCAAGGTTAGCGGCAATAAGCCGTTGAGCGAGGATTTCATACGTATTTATATACTTGACAAAAGTTGGGACAATGATAGGATCGCAGTCATAGGGAGTTGCCCATATGACCGCCGTGTTCCAAAACCCCATCTTTCAGGACGAAGACAAAGCTCGCGAGGCGCTTGAAGCCGTGCGCTGGCCCAATGGGGCCATTTGTCCCCACTGCGGCAACGCCGATCCTGACCGCATTGCTTTGATCGCTGGCAAGAAGCAGTCGCATCGCCCCGGCCTCCGCTATTGCTTGGAGTGCAAGAAACAGTTCACGGTCACAGTCGGAACCGTATTCGAGCGCAGCAAGGTTCCCCTCACAAAGTGGTGGATGGCTGCGCACATGTTCAATTCCGGCAAGAACGGCGTTTCGGCTCACGAAATCCACCGCTCGCTTGGCGTCACCTACAAAACCGCATGGTTCATGATGCATCGCTTGCGCGAGGCCATGAAAGACCTTGCGCCCGCGCCTATGGGCGGGGAAGGCCAAAGCGTGCAAGCCGACGAAACCTACTACGGCAACACGTCAAAGCGCGCCAAAGGCTACAAGAAGGGCCACAGCCACAAGGCCGGTGTTGTCGCCCTTGTCGAGCCGAAGGGCCGCGCCCGCGTCTTTCACGTCAAGAGCGCCACGGTCGAGACAGTTCGCGAGATACTCGTCACAAACGCCCATCGCAAATCAGAGCTGCATACGGACGAAAGCCGCCTTTACATCAAAGTCGGTAGAGAGTTCGCCGCGCACAAGACTGTCGAGCACGGTATGAACCAGAGCGGCTACTACGTTGGCAAAGACGGCCAGACGACAAACGCCGTCGAGAACTTCTTTGGAAATTTTAAGCGTTCAATGAAGGGCACTTATCGCTTTTGCAGCGAACAGCATCTTGCGCGCTATTTGGCGGAATTCGAATTCCGCCACAATAATCGAACCGGCCTAGGCGTGAACGACGGGGAACGGACGGCGAAGGCTCTCGCGGGTATCGAGGGTAAGCGCCTGACGTATCGCAGCGCTAATCAAGATCAGAACTAAAAAACAGTTCGCTAAGCGTTTTTTGGCTTGGCGGAAGAACCGCCGCGGACCCGATTTTTAGGACGACTCGGAATCGCGTTAGTCTTATTGTTGGGCTTCATTTCATTATGGGGCGTAGGTGGGTGCCTTACTAAGGCACCCATCAACCGTTTCGTCCCGTCCAGCGACCTATCATCCTGCGCCATGTGTAACATGCCTGATTATTTAGCATTCGGTCCGCGTTTAAAGATTGAACGGGCCAAGCATCACATCAACGATCTTGAGCGTCAAATCGAATCCTTCATGGAAAGGAAACCCTTCAGGCTCATGCGCCGATTCGATCCAAAGTCCAATAGGACTTCCGTAATGATTAAAACCGACATACCCATTCCAGACGAGCTTTCGCTTATCACAGGAGACGCCGTTCACAACTTGTGCGCAGCACTCGACTTGACGATGTTCCAACTTGCGCGCGACAGATCGCCCAGTCCCCACTTCATCGCATTCCCGTTCCCCAAAAAAGCGGAGGGACTTGCAGGCGCCATTGATAAGGCTCAAGTAAAGTTTGCCGGAACAAACGTCGTCGAGGCGGTCGAAGCCCTCGAGCCATATCCAGGAGGAAATGAAATACTCAGCGCGTTGCACAGGCTCGACGCTCAAGACAAGCATCGATTGCTCATTCTGTCCCGCCATATCCCCCAAATGAGCGCCGATGAACTCGGTCGCGTTAGCGGCCTTCCTATCGCCGGCCCCGGCATACTCGTATTTTGCGGCCCTGAAAACGAATCGTTGGTTAATATTAACGGTGGGTTTGGGAACAGGCGCGATCGCCTTATTCTCGCAAAGAAACGAGGAATCTGGGAGGAAGAAACAAACATCCAGCCGTCCTTCTTCATAGCTTTTGAAAAAGGGCTGCCTTTCGAGCATCAAAGCGTCATTACAACGCTTCGTAAATGCATGGATGCTGTCAATGAAGCTGTCAATTTTTTGATTGCAGCCTCCAATAGACCCGGAAACATTTTCCCTCAATAATATACCTTTATTCATACCGTCACCTTTTTCAGGCGGCGCACTCACATACTTGACCATTCGGGGAGCCAGCCGCTTTCGCGGCGGTCACGAATCTAGGATGTCCTTCCTACTTTTGTCAAGTATATAAATGCGATTTCATACCCAATCTTGCCAAGAAAACGCGCAAGAACTCGTTCATCGATAGGCCCTTCGAGCGGAACCAATACAGAGCCTTTCGACGAACCCAGGACATATTTGACGAACGGCTTGTCGTCTGCCTCGCTCCACGCGCCAATCGACAGTCCTTCGGTTGATGAGAATTGAACGCCGACAGCAGTTCGAGCGCCAGGACAAAATCCATACTGAAGCGGCACCATTCCACGTTTGTTGGAAACAACATTCCGGCCGCGCAAATTCATGAAATGGATCGAGTCTAGAAGCGGCTTTTCGACTTTTCTCGCTAGATAGTTATTGCACGGGTCACACACTACGCCTCGCGGGAGCACATGCTCGGTATTGCCAAAACTTTCTGGAATAATGTGTTCCACGCTGTACGCGGGACGGTCTGATTCCAAGCAAAATATGCATCGCACGTTCAGCCTCTTTTTGTCAGAAAATTTGGGCCCGCCGAAGCGGGCCTAAACTTCGTCTCTGTTACGCGTTCCCCACCGTCCGCAGCAGCGGCGCGGCGCGGCCATGCGCCGACTTGCCGTCGATGACAAGCCCCGTCGCGTCGGCCGATACGTCGACCGTCGCGCCGTCGATGATCTCGCCGGCAAGTATCCGTTCGGCCAGCGCATCCTGCAGCTCCTTCTGCATGACGCGCTTTAACGGCCGCGCGCCATAGGTCGGATCGTAGCCCTTCGCCGCCAGCCAGTCGCGCGCCTTGGCGTCGAGATGCAGCGTGATCTTGCGATCCTCGAGAAGCTTCTGCAGCCGCTTGACCTGGATGTCGACGATCGCGCCCATGTCCTCGCGCCGCAGTCGGTTGAACAGGATGATCTCGTCGACGCGGTTCAGGAACTCCGGCCTGAAATGCGCCCGCACGACCTGCATCACTTCGTCATGCACGGCGGAGGAATCCTCGCCCTCCTTCTGCATGACCAGGAATTCGGAGCCGAGATTCGAGGTCATGATGATCAGCGTGTTCTTGAAATCCACCGTGCGGCCCTGGCCGTCGGTGAGGCGGCCGTCGTCGAGCACCTGCAGCAGCACGTTGAAGACGTCGGGATGCGCCTTTTCGATTTCGTCGAAGAGCACCACCTGATACGGCCGGCGGCGGACGGCTTCGGTCAACGCGCCGCCTTCCTCATAGCCGACATAGCCGGGCGGCGCGCCGATCAGCCGCGCAACGGAGTGCTTTTCCATATATTCGGACATGTCGAGCCGCACCATCGCGGTCTCGTCGTCGAAGAGGAAGCTCGCCAGCGCCTTGGTCAGCTCCGTCTTGCCGACGCCGGTGGGGCCAAGGAAGATGAAGCTGCCGATGGGGCGATTCGGGTCCTGCAGTCCGGCGCGCGCCCGGCGCACCGCGGTCGACACGGCGACGACCGCGTCATGCTGCCCGACGACGCGCCGCGCAAGCTCGTCTTCCATATGAAGCAGCTTCTCGCGTTCGCCCTCTAACATTTTGTCGACCGGCACGCCGGTCCAGCGCGAGACGACCTGCGCCACGTCATTGGCGGTGACCGCTTCGTCGACGAGCGTGTCGGCCTGGCTTTCGGTCTCGCCGAGCTTCTTTTCGAGGTCGGGGATCACGCCATAGGTGAGTTCGCCGGCGCGCTGATATTCGCCGCGACGCTGCGCCTGCGCCAGTTCGTTGCGCGCGGCTTCAAGCTGCTCCTTGAGTTTCTGCGCCGCGCCGAGCTTGTCCTTCTCGGCCCGCCAGCGCGCCGTGAGCGCCGCCGACTTCTCTTCGAGGTCGGCCAGCTCGCCTTCCAGCTTCGACAGACGGTCCTTCGAGGCGGCGTCGGTTTCCTTCTTCAGCGCTTCCTGCTCGATCTTGAGCTGGATGATGCGCCGGTCGAGTTCGTCGAGCTCCTCTGGCTTCGAGTCGATCTGCATGCGCAGGCGCGACGACGCCTCGTCGATGAGGTCGATCGCCTTGTCGGGCAGAAACCGGTCGGAAATGTAGCGGTTGGACAAAGTCGCCGCGGCGACGATCGCGCTGTCGGTGATGCGCACGCCGTGATGGAGTTCGTATTTCTCCTTCAACCCGCGCAGGATCGAGATCGTATCCTCGACCGTCGGTTCGTCGACGAAGACCGGCTGGAAGCGCCGCGCCAGCGCCGCGTCCTTTTCGACATGCTTCCGGTATTCGTCGAGCGTCGTCGCGCCGACGCAATGTAATTCGCCGCGCGCCAGCGCCGGTTTCAGCAGATTGGAGGCGTCCATCGCGCCATCCGCCTTGCCGGCGCCAACGAGCGTGTGCATTTCGTCGATAAACAGGATGACATTGCCTTCGGCCGCGGTGACTTCGTTCAGCACCGCCTTCAGCCGCTCCTCGAATTCGCCGCGATATTTCGCGCCGGCGATCAGCGCGCCCATGTCGAGCGCCAGCAGCTTCTTGTCCTCGAGCGACTCAGGCACATCGCCGTTGATGATGCGCAGCGCGAGGCCCTCGACGATCGCGGTCTTGCCGACGCCGGGCTCGCCGATCAGCACCGGATTGTTCTTGGTGCGCCGCGACAGCACCTGGATGGTGCGGCGGATTTCCTCGTCGCGGCCGATGACGGGGTCGAGCTTGCCCTCGCGCGCCGCTTCGGTGAGGTCGCGGGCGTATTTCTTGAGCGCGTCATAGGCGTTTTCGGCGGACGCCGAATCCGCCGTGCGGCCCTTGCGCAAATCCTCGATCGCGGCGTTGAGCGTCTGCGGCGTGACGCCGGCGTCCTTGAGGATGCGCGCGGCCTCGGAATCCTTCTCCATCGCCAGCGCCAGGAGCAGGCGCTCGACGGTGACGTATGAATCGCCCGCCTTCTGGGCGATCTTCTCGGCGTTGTCGAAAAGCCGGGCGGTCGCCGGCGCGAGATAGAGCTGGCCGGCGCCCGACCCGCCGACTTTCGGCAGTTTGG
>NZ_JAKFWS010000059.1 GCF_021731785.1 Methylocystis sp. | reverse complement strand
ACGCCGCCGCGCGCATCGTAACTCCAGTCGAGCTACGCCCTCCTTCCGTCACGACGCGCGCAACAAAGGGTCAATGTTGGACGCCGATATGGGGTCAATTTTGCGAGCCGATTGACAGTTTCAATTCTCCGGCTACGATCTGCGGCACGAGGATGTCGTTGGTGATGGCCGTGAGGATCCGCTCACCGTAGGTGCAGGCGTGGAGGTTGATCAGCACACTCGTGTCGAGAACCAGCGGCCGCTGGTTATCAGTCAGGGAGCTTGAGCAACTCATCCGTCTCTCTTTCTTCAAGCTCGATCTGGTCGATGACGCGGCGCAGCTCCACCCGCTTCACCTTCAGCAGTTCCGCCAGCTGGCCTTCTGACATGAGCTCACGCTTCCAGGCGGCGTGCGCCATCAGGCTCATGCGGTGGGAGATGGGGCGGTCTGCATCGCTCTTGGCCGGATCGGGGCGGCCTGCCATTTCTCCGAGAACCTCCCGAACATGTGCATCCGTGATGCCGCCATTGTTTTCGAACCATGCCCAAGTACCCTTCTTGGCGAGGCCCAATTCTTCCAATCGGAGACCGCAGGCTTGGCGCGAGATGTTGTATTGTTGAGATAGGAGAATGATCAGGCGTCGGGTCGTTTTGCCGGTGATCTCCTTCAGTTGGCGGAAGCTCTCCGAAAAGCTCTCGGCGGGCGTCAGGAGCGCACGACCAAACGCGTTGGCGTAGCGTTCGTCGCGTGACAGGAACTTTTCATCCTCTTCGAGCACTTCTGGGTTGTAGCGGGTGCCGTAGAAATGTCCGAGCTCGTGCGCAGCGGATTGGACTCGCCGCGGCGTTGGATGATTGGCATTCAGAAATATGCAAGCGCCGATGGCTTCGTCATAGGTAAATAGCCCCGCAATCTTCGAAGCGGACGAGAGGCGGCGCTGATACAATCGGATGCCGAGACCCAGTTCGATGACCGAGAAGATGTCAGTAATCGGTCCAAGGCCAAGACCCATCCAGTCGCGTAGCTCCTTGGCATGCCTTTCGGCAAGGGCTACCACGTCACCCTCGTTGATACCGCGCTCCGGTGGGTAGTTTCGTCGCCGCTCGATGCCGAGCATGTTCTCCATCTCAACATCCGCCTTGATCAAGTCGTTGAACAGCTGAAAGGCCTCGGTCGTATGCGCGTCCTCTGTCTCGCGCAGTTTACGGAAGCGAGGCACCAAATCCGTGTGGACTGCCTCGCGGCGGAGGAGCGCGTTCACCGACACCCCATAATAGCGGGCGAGCATTTGGATCTCTTGAACGCGCACGCGGCGTACGCCCTTCTCAATGGAAACCAGGGTCGGACGGGACGTGCCGATGATCTGGGCCGCGTCATCCTGTCGGATACCGGCGTTCTCCCGCGCCAGTCGGAGACGTCGACCAATTTCCTTTGCGCTCAGCTCATTCAGATCGGCCATAGCGCCCTCCGTCCATCCAGCTTTTCAAAAAGCTTTGTTCTCCTTGTGCGGACAGAAACGCCCGCCACTCTTTCGCATGCGTCACTAACAGGGTCCTCAGGTTCTTTAGCGTTTCTTGGTTGGTTGCACCGGTCGCTGCGGCGATTTCCGAAACATGCACACGGAGGGCGCCGTCAGGCAGCTCCGCCATATCCGCGAGGTGTTGCAGGTGGCGCACACCGACGCTGCCATACTTGACCATGACGTCTCGGTCGGCTTTCTGGGGGATAATCGACAGAGCCTTGTTCACGTCAGAGCCGCTCAGGTCCCAAAGCACGTAGGTGGCAGGCGTCTCGTCGACGCCCGCAGCGTGTAGGCTAAGTCGTCTTAGAAGGCAGGCAGCGCAGAGCCCACACTGTTTCCTGTCGCCTACATTAACAACTCGGCGCGTCTGCCAGCAGGAACGGGTGCTTGTTAGGTCCCCTGCGGTCTTTCCAGGTAGGTCCAGAAAGGCGCGGAGCGTCTCGCCCTTCGTGAACCACAGGCGCGGCTGCTTAAACTGAAGTCGGTGACCTAGCGCCGCGTTTATGAACCGCTCCATCTTTCGGAAGAAAGTCGGATGGTTGCGGTAGTCCGCATAGATGTTGTGCAGGGGCAGCAATACCGGGCCAAGTGCGCCTTGGCCACTCTCTGGAACCACAATCCGTGACACGTTCGAAAGGTGCGCGGCAACCGCCGTTATTGCCGCAAATTGAAAGCCGCGCGACCGAAAGCTGCTCTCATTACTCTGGTAGCCCTCAACCTTGAACGGGATTTGAGTAAAGTAACTGTCGCCGTTCTTTCGGTGTTGGTGGCTGCTGGTGACACGGACACAGAGGGCTTCATCCCTCTCGCCGCTCAGGGCCGAGACGGCCTGGGAATCCAAACCGTCACTGTAGGCGATGGCGAAGGTCTTGGTCTTCCCGAAGTCGAGAGGGATTTGTCGGGAGCCAACCGGCGAGAGATTCTTCGCTTGGACGAAGGTAAAGCGCCAATTGTCGCACGTTAGGTGGCGCAACGCACTTTGAAGGCTGTCCGTGACGTCTTGTCTCTGCCAGATTTTAAGGTCGATGACTGGGACCACCACATCAAAGGTGCGACTCCAACTTTGCGGACGTTTCCAGCGGCGGTCGGCAAACTCGATCGCGGCGCAGAGAACCAGTAGGTCGTAATGCAGCGACTGAAATCCTTTCACATCGAAGGTATCCAGAACCGCTGCGTCGAAGACAATCTGTCGGCCGATCTCAGCCGTCACCGCGTCCTTCGGACAGCTGTGGTCGGGCTTTTGGCCTTTCTCAATGACGCACAGGTGCTTGCCCGGCGCCGGTGACCTCGTCGGATGGGCGCTCACTCGTCGGGTCCCTCATCTACGCCGGCTTTCTTTCGAAGCATTTGCTTGAAAGCGCGCTTGTTGCCGGAGGTTAGGGCACTGCAGAGGTCGCCCGGGTTAATGGCGGCGAACGTGTCGCGATTGCGTTCGATCGCCTTGCCGTAGTCGTCCTTGCTCATGTCGCCGAGGTCGCGGGCATGGATGCATTCTTCGTCGAGGCGGTTTTTGGTGACGTCGATCCAGTCTTTAGCGGTGCTGGCGAGCGCCTGATCCAGCGCCACATCGCGAGGCATCTGGTCTCGCAGGTTGGCAGTTAGATGCTTTTGGAGGGTGTCAGTCAGAGGCGACTTTGGATAGCTGTCGAAGATGGCGTCGGTCGAGGAAACGGGGTCTAAGTCTAGCTGGGAGTGCTGAGCGGGGGCTTGGAGGGCGCTCAGGACGGGGCTGATTATCGTCATGCCCGCATCACCGAGCATGCTGTGGCATGCTTGCGCGGTGCGCTCTTCGGCGCTCGTGGCATCGCTGACCAAATCTTGGCCGTACCGCTTCCAGCGGCAGCTCAGCTTTGCGTTTCTGAACGGTCCATCGGTCATGGCAACCTCCAATGTCGGGAAAATGCAACATAAAACTGACAATGTCAATATCAGCAAATAAAATGCTGACATTGGTCGAGGTCAGAAAGATCGCCCTCGTCGCAGGCCGCATGGAGATTTGATTGTCCGGTTGGGAATGTCTTCGTAACGAGCTTTCGAGCAAACCTTGGGCTTTCAACCCCACAAAGACGACAATGGCGCCGCAGCCAGCCGGTCGCCGAAGGGCACAAAACCGGCGCTGTCATAGAGGACCACGCCAAAGGCAAAGCGCTCCTTGCACGCCTCGGCCAAGGTCCGCATCCCGGCGAAATCGCTGGATTTCACCGTTGCCGACGCCTTGACCTCGACACCCGCAATCATGCCGTCGTCGCGCTCCAGCACGACGTCTACTTCGTGCATCTGCTGGTCGCGGAAATGATAGGGCGTCAGTCGCATGTCGGACGCCGTCATGAGCTTCAGGACTTCGGAGAACACGAAGCTTTCGAGGAGCGCGCCGAATAGGTCGCGACTAGCCTTCACCCGATCGAAGCTCAACCCCCGCGCCGCGGCGAGCAGGCCGGAGTCGAGGAAATGCAGCTTCGGCGTCTTGGCGATTCGCTTCAGCGCGTTTGTGTACCAAGGCTGCACTGTCGAGACGAGGAACACCTGCTCCAGCAGTGCGACATAACGCTGCCCCGTCTTGTGGCTGACATTGATGCTGGAGCCGAATTGCGAATAGTTGACCAATTGCCCCGAATGTTCCGCCAGCAACCGAACGAATTTCGGCAACTCGGTCAGCTTCTCGATGTCGGCGATGTCTCTGAGGTCGCGCGTCAGGACGGACGTCAGATAGGACCGCGCCCAATCCTGTCGCCGGCGTTCGCTTTCTCGGCTAATGGCCTCGGGGAACCCTCCGAGTAGCGCCAGCCGGACGAGGTCGTCGCCGACGACCGCGTTCCGGTCGCCCTGCAGCTTCCCGGCGAACAGACGCTCCAGGAAGGTCGGCGCATTGCCGGCTATTTCGGCGCGCGCCAGCGGCAGCATCCGGATGGTTTCCATCCGGCCAGCCAAGCTGTCCGCGACGCGCGGCAAGGTCAGCACATTGGCGGAGCCAGTTAGCAGGAAGCGGCCGGGCCGATAATCCTCGTCCACCGTTCTCTTGATCGCAAGCAGCAGGTCCGGCGCGCGCTGGATTTCGTCGATAATGGCGTGGTCCAAACCACGAATAAAGCCGGTGGGATCGGACTGGGCGGCGTCGAGGACCGTCTGATCGTCGAGCGTGATATAGGTCCGGCCGGCTTCCGCCATTTTTCGGACGAGCGTGGTCTTGCCCGCCCGGCGCGGTCCCACGATCAGGACAACAGGGGTGTCCGAAAGGGCCTCCTTCGCCCGACGTTCCACGAACCGCTCGTACATGCTTTTTCCGGGCCTCTGTCAATTGGAACTATGAAGCATGATAATTGGAAGTCAATAGCCAGTTGATTGGAACCAGTAGAGCCGTGAACCGGAAGTGGCGGGGCTCAAGTCTTCGTCGTGGCAAGGATGCGATTTCGGCGGCCCAACGTTTGCGTTGAAAGCCGCATTACCGCCGATCAGCTGAGACTGTGTGCAGGATTTCAGTGATCGGCTGACTTGCGAGGAAGGGGGCCGGTGCCGGTCACAGTGATCCGCAATGTCCAGACTGGCGGCGCAGTTCGCCCCGGTTTCGTGATCGGCGCTGTGTCGAGGAGCGTCGAGAGTGAGAGGGCCCTTTGGGCTTTTCGACGGAGAAGAGGGTGAGAGAGAGGCTCTCGCCCGCCCGTCGCGGAGTTCATGGACATGGCGAAGATTGTTTTGACGGCGGCGCGGGACATTGCGCTCGACAAGCTCGTGGCGTCGGACGCGAATGTGCGGCGGATCAAGGCCGGGGGTGAGCATCGAGGATTTGGCCGAGGATATTGCCCGGCGGGGATTGTTGCAGTCGCTGAGCGTGCGACCTGCGCCGGACGGCGACGGCGTGGAGACGGGCAAATTCTCGGTGAGCGCCGGCGGGCGCCGGCTCGCCGCGCTGAAACTTCTCGTGAAGCAGAAGCGGCTGGCGAAAAACGCGCCGGTTCCCTGCATCGTGAAGACGGACGGGATCGAGGAAGAGGATTCGCTCGCCGAGAACACGATGCGCGAGGCTCTGCACCCGCTCGATCAGTTCCGGGCGTTCAAGAACCTACACGATCAGGGCGTGACGATCGACGAAATCGCCGCGCGGTTTTTCGTCGGCGCGCAAGTGGTGCGCCAGCGGCTTAAGCTCGCGGCGGCGAGCCAAAAGCTGCTCGACCTCTATGTCGCCGAGGAGTTGAGCCTCGAACAGCTGATGGCCTTTTGCGTCACCGATGATCACACCCGACAGGAGGAAGTTTTATGCCGATATCGGCATAAGACCTGTTATGTCGAGCAGGAGATTATGCCGAGCAAGAGTGGGCGGGGCATTGCGCGGCCTGGATGACCTCAAGGATTTACTCGGCATAATTTCGATCCGTTCAGCCTCTAAAAGCCGAAAGGATC
>NZ_JAKFWS010000196.1 GCF_021731785.1 Methylocystis sp. | reverse complement strand
ATGCCGGTGACCAAGACTGCAGGCGACAACGTCATTGGCGGCACGCTCAATCAGACTGGCGGCTTTGTGATGCGCGCCGAGAAGGTTGGCCACGACACCGTGCTCTCAAGGATTGTCGAGATGGTCGCTTCCGCGCAACGAAGCCGCGCGCCAATACAACGCCTCGCCGATCAAGTGGCGGGATGGTTCGTGCCCGTCGTCATTCTCGTCGCCGTTCTAGCATTTCTTGCCTGGGCGATGTGGGGACCGGAACCACGTATGACTTTTGGGCTAGTTGCAGCCGTTTCCGTCCTCATCATCGCCTGCCCCTGCGCGCTCGGTCTTGCGACGCCGATGTCGATCATGGTCGGCGTGGGACGCGGCGCGCAGTCGGGCGTGCTGATAAAAAGCGCCGAGGCGCTGGAGCGCTTGGAAAAAATAGACACGCTGGTGGTGGACAAGACCGGGACGCTCACCGAAGGCAAGCCGCGCGTCACGGCCATCCGCGTCGTTGCGGGCATTGCAGAGAACGATCTATTGGCGACGGCGGCGAGTCTTGAACGCGGCAGCGAGCATCCGCTGGCGTTGGCGATCGTTCAGGCCGCAGCCGAGCGCGGGCTCGCGCTCAAGGGCGCGACGGATTTCGATTCCCCCGTGGGCAAGGGCGTCATCGGCCGGGTCGAAGGCAAAGCGGTCGCGATCGGCAATCGTCGATATCTCGTGGAGCTCGGCGTCGATGCGACGCCGCTCGATAGCGACGCTGAACGCCTGCGGGAAGACGGCGCGACAGCGATCTTCGTGGCGATCAACGGAATGATTGCTGGCGTCATTGCCATTGCGGATCCGATTAAACCGACGACGGAAGGCGCGCTGCAATCGCTGCGCGAAGATGGCGTCGCTGTCGTGATGCTCACCGGCGACAACTGGACAACGGCGCGCGCGGTCGCCAAGCGCTTGGGGATCGGCGAGATCGAAGCTGAGATCCTGCCCGAGGATAAGAGCAAAGTCGTGACCCGCTTGCGCGAGGCGGGTCGAATCGTCGCCATGGCGGGAGACGGCGTGAATGACGCCCCCGCCTTGGCCGCGGCCGATGTCGGCATCGCCATGGGTGCCGGCGCCGATGTCGCGATCGAGAGCGCGGGAGTGACTTTGTTGAAGGGCGATCTCCGGGGCATTATGCGTGGCAGACGCCTCTCCAAGATGACGATGCGCAACATCCGCGAGAATCTATTCTTTGCGTTCATTTATAATGTCGCGGGCGTGCCCATTGCGGCCGGCGCGCTCTATCCGACCTTCGGGCTACTCTTATCGCCGACGATCGCCGCCGCGGCGATGGCGCTGTCATCAGTCAGCGTCGTCATCAATTCTCTGCGACTGAGGCAAGCGGAGATCCAACCAAAGGCCAAAATTGAGATGCCGCCATATTCGACCTAAGCAGAAGGCTATGGGTTGTCCGGCGCAATGAGCCTGGCCTTGCCGACTTCCGGCGCGTAGCCGAAGGTCTGCAAATGGCGGATACTGTTGAAAAACTCGATTGTTGCCGGGCGCCACGGGTCGTGATTCACTTTTCCTGCTAATTTGCAGGAGAAGCGGCGATGATGGGAGCTCAGACAGCAGCCGCTCGGTTTTTTTATGATTTCTGCCTCGACGATCATGTGCCGAAGGACCATCAATTGCGCGGGATCGATCGGCATCTCGATCTCGAAGGCGTTCGCGCCGCGTTAAAGCCCTTCTACAGCAGCACTGGCCGCCCTTCAGTCGATCCGGAGCTGATGATCCGCATGCTTCTTGTCGGCTATTGCCTGGGCATTCGGTAGGAACGCCGCCTGTGCGAGGAAGTGCATCTCAATCTCGCCTATCGCTGGTTCTGCCGCCTCGGCCTGGACGGCAAAGTCCCAGACCATTCGACGTTTTCCAAGAACCGGCATGGCCGCTTTCGCGAGAGCGACATCTTGCGCCAGCTCTTTGAATCCATCGTCGAGCGTTGCATGGCGGAAGGGCTTGTCAGCGCTAACGGCTTCGCCGTCGATGCAAGTCTGATCGCTGCCGACGCCAACAAGCAGCGCTCAGTTCCGAGCAGCGACTGGGACCCCGGCGAAATCAAAGATGACGCGTGCCGCGCGGCGCGCGAATATCTTGCAACGCTCGATGACGCCGCGTTCGGCGCGGCTTCGCCCGTGACGCCGAAGTTCATCGCGCGGTCGGATCCCGCGGCGCAATGGACCGGCGCGCATAAAGGCCACGCGTTCTTCGCCTACGCGACCAATTATTTGATCGATACGGATCACGGCGTGATCGTCGATGTCGAAGCAACGCGCGCCGTCCGACAGGCCGAGGTCGGCGCTTCAAGAACGATGGTAGAGCGCACCGAAGAGCGCTTCGGCCTGAAGCCGGGTTATCTTGTCGCCGACACCGCATATGGCTCGGCGGATAATCTCGCCTGGCTCGTCAAGCAGAAGCGGATCACGCCGTACATTCCCGTTTTCGATAAGTCGACGCGAACCGACGGCACGTTCTCGCGTTCAGACTTCACGTTCGATCCCGAGGCCGACTGCTATATCTGCCCGGCTGAAAAAAAGCTGGTTCAGTTCCGGCGCGCCTACGCCACGCCGCGCACCGGCGTCGGGGCTGACGGCACGCGTCGTTACCGTGCGAGCAAGAAGGATTGTGACGTTTGCGAACTCAAAGCGAGATGTTGCCCGAACGCTGTGGCGCGGAAGATTCCACGCGATCTGGAGGAAGATTCCCGCGATGTCGCTCGGGCGCTTGCTGGAACGCCCGAATTTGAAACGGCCTGTCAGCGACGCAAAAAGGTGGAGATGCTGTTCGCCCATCTCAAACGCATATTGCGACTCGGGCGCTTGCGGCTACGGGGTCCATGTGGCGCAAAGGACGAGTTCCTGCTCGCCGCGACCGCGCAAAACTTGCGACGTCTCGCGCGGTTGAGACCCCCAGAGTTCGAAATGGCGGCATAAGCCGCACACTATGGCGGCGTTGCCGCCACCACGCCGAAGAACGCGCAGTCCAATGCCTGAAAAACACCTCCACGGAGGCCGACGGCCCTATCTCCCAGACTTTTTCAACGAAATCGGCGCATTACCGACACATCTACATCGTCTCGACCAGCGCCGCGTGGATCGCTCTTCGTCTTTTGGCGGCATATCCGGCTTGGCGCGTCGCCTGCGGCTTTTGGTTTTCTAGGCCCTCCAATGGGGAAGCCGTATCAAAAGACGAAAGCCGCTCGACCTTCGCCGTTTGTCTTTTGCTCATGGTGAGTAAAAGTATAGCGGTCAAGCTCAATCTTATTGAGACGCAGAAGCTCAGGTCAGTGAGTGCGTGCTTGAAGACATTTTTGTGATCAGTTCGTCGAACTTCTTAGTGTGCGCCAAATTAATGTGTGCCAAAATTTCATCGTGCAACTGCTTTAATAGCTTTGCGGAGTCGAATAGGTCTGCTTCTTTCGAGGCTGTTAATTTTTTGATTTCTTCCGACATAGCAAGCCTCCAATGTTGGGGCGCTGGAATCAGGCAAGCAGCCACATGGGGACCAATAAAATACAGATCAAATGGCAAATTAATGGCATTCTTTTTCACGGAGTCTCGCCATGCTCTCCAATAAAGCAGCGCGCGTCTTGGTCGCCATTATGCTACTAGGCATAACGCTGGCGCTAACCGTTGGCTCATGGCAACTGCTGATGCATCTAGAGCAACTCCACTAGTGCCACACCAGCGCGGGGGCATGTGCGACGGACTCCCTCGCCGATCACATGCGCCCACCGGGCGGATGAGCACAGCCAAACCTCGACTGTCTTTCGAACAGAGGCCAGCGCCGGGGCATGGGCGACTTGCTCACGAATCCACGGCGGGGGAATTTTGGTGCAACGCCAAGCTGCTTTACGTTCTCAAAACTTTGCGGCGTTAAGAAAAGGAGCGCCTGACGTTGCAGGATCATGCGACGCTCAATTTCTTAAGAAAATGCTACCGCCGGTACAGCCCCCGATCAGTTCCCAGAGCCTGCATCCCATCGAATGACGCGTCCACGGGGCGTTAGTATTGCAGGCGGCTTTTGACCCTGAGGAGCCATTCACAAAGCCCGGTTCATGGCCCGGGCGCGATGTAAAAATTCTCGCTCAAGACGCTCCTTTTAAGATCTCGTCGGCGGTCTTCCTCTGCTCCTTGCTCAGGGTCGCATAGAGCGGCTGTAGCGCCGCGTCCAGCACGCGCAAGGCCTCTAGCTCTTCGCTCAAGTGATCTTCCTTGATCTTGATTGACTCCGGTAAGCTGGCGGACATCATCGAGCGATTCTGCTCCTGCGCCATTCTGCAGCTCCGATACTGCTTTTCCTTATTCGCCCGGAAGACATTGGCGAAGACGTTCCACTGAGGCTCCTGCGCGGCTGTAATCCTGAGCTCCGTCTTTATGTAGGCGAGTTGACCTTCGACGCGCTCATAGGCGCGGCACATCATGGCCTGCCCCGCCGTCGCCGCGCCCCCTTGCCTGATCGCGCCGGGATCCTGCGCGCCGGCGGGGCTCAAAACGCTCAGTAGCGCCGCTGACGCGATTGCGAGTGTGCTTGATCTCATGATGCTTCCTCTTATGGGTCGGGCGTTACGCCCGCCGCCATTCCTGACCGCAACGATCTTTTGGCTGCTCACCAGAGTGGCACGCCGTAGGAGACGGCCGTCACAGGCGCATAGTCATAGGCCACGGACTCATAGCCATAGCCATAGACCGGGCCGACGCCGTAAACGTAAGGCGGCGGCGCATAGGCGAGCGGAACGTCAGAGCCATAGAGCGGATAAGGCACGCCGTAAAAGGGGCTTCCATAGAGCGGGTAGGAGAAGGCGCTCGTCAGCCCTAGGCCAAGCACAAGCCCGGCCAGGCCCAATCCCCAATCGTAACCGCCCCAGCCGCAGCAACCATAGCCGTCCCAGCCGTAGCCGCCCCACCCGTAGAGCGGATATGCGGCCCAGTAAAAGGGCGAGGCATAGTAGGGATACGCGAAGGCCACGGGCGAATATGGGGAATAGGCGCTCGCCAACCCGAGCCCGAGCCCGGCCACGCCCAGCCCCCAACCGTAACCCGGCCAACCATAGCCGCCCCAGCCATAGCCGGGCCAGCCATAGCCGCCCCAAGCGTATCCGGGCCAACCGTAACCTCCCCAGCCTCCGCCGTAACCTCCCCAGCCGGCGCTTCGTGCGAAAGCGCCGCCCGCCACAGCGCCCAAGCCGGGAATTCCACCAAAGCCGCGCGGGCTCGCAAAACCGCGCCCGCCGCCCAAACTAGGGATTCCACCAAAGCCGCGTTGGCCGCCAAAGCCGCGCCCGCCGCCAAAGCCAGGGATTCCGCCAAAGCCATGGCCCCCGCCGAAACCACGTCCGCCACCGAAGCCGGGCAATCCCCCAAAGCCGCCGCCAAACCCATGTCCGCCGCCGCCAAAGCCGCCATGCCCGCCGCCGCCAAAGCCGCCATGGCCGCCGCCGAAAGCGGGTACCAAAGCCCCATCCAACGCTAGCGAAAGCGCGACAAGTGCGACTACGAATAGCTTGAACGGCTAGAGCATGCGCCATCATTCCCGCTTGCCAGCGGTCCTGAATTGAATCTGGGCGAGACGTCGCGGCGGCCCGCCGCAGGGCGTCCCAGCCAGAGTTCTGTTTGTGTGAGGAATGAGCCTTTTCGTTGGCGTCATTCGCACAGAATATTTCTCGTCTTCATCTCGAAGCTGCTGATCGTGCGGCTACTGCGAAACCTCACCGGAAGTGTCGGCTCGGAAAAAGCTGGCAGATTTTGACGGACATCGTTTCGGCGTCCCGAGAAGGTCAGCAAATGGCGCATCGTTCCCATAAGCAGTCGGGTCACGCAAAGACCGGTTTGCCTCCCGATTCCGGACCTATGTTTTGAGGTCCGATGCGCGGGAACTTTCATGGCAGAAGATTCCAGAACGAACTTTTCTTGCCGTGCTTGCCGCGCATCCGCGCCACAAAAGCTTCGTGCGTTTCATGCTGTCCGAAATC
>NZ_JAKFWS010000070.1 GCF_021731785.1 Methylocystis sp. | reverse complement strand
TCGACATCCAATAGGTCTGGAATTCCGGAGCAAACGAATCAAGGCCGGCGCGCCAGCCAAAAATCTGCTCGTAAATCCGGACCACAAGGTAAAAGCCGTTCAAAACGGCCAAGCCGATCCACATGCCTCTCAAATCTACGATTGGTTCGGCGCGCTCTATGGCGCCTACCGCCGATTGGGTAGTTTCGCTCATTTTTCTCTCCTTCAGTTCGACCGAAAAACAACGATAATTTTTCGGCGGCCTTCAGGATTGCGCGCAAAGCAGCGCTTTGCAGCGCGCCGGACTAGACATTAGTCGGGCAATATCGGACAGCGACAACGCTGTTGCACATGAGGCAACGACCTAGGAAGAAAGGCTGGAGCTTTGTCGCGATGGCGCCTCCTAGCGCTTACGTGAGCCGCCAACTATTTTTGCGCGCTTGGGCCCATCTCCGGTAAGCGCCAGGCGTCATTCCGGAATATCGCGAGAACGCGCGGCGAAAACTTGCTTCGTCAGCGTAGCCAGCGCTCGCCGCCAGTCTCTTTACGGAGTGCGTCGTCGTTTCGAGCTGGGTTCTTGCGGCTTCAAAGCGAACGCGTTCGATGAATCGCTTTGGCGTCTCGCCTGACGCGTGCTGGAGATGGCGGTGCAATGTTCGAACCGAAGTGCCGAGCCCACGCGCGAGGCCTAGCACGGTCAACGGAGCGTCGCCCGCCTGCCGAATAATGTGTTCAGCCTTCAGTAGAAACGGGTCCGACGCGGCCAGATGACCGGGTGGAACATAGTTAGATTGCGTTGACGGAACAGTGTCGACGACCGTGAAGTCGGCGGCGATCTTGGCGGCGGAGGCGCCGTACAGCGCTCGTATCACATGTAGACAAAGATCTATCCACGACAGAGGGCCGCCAGCCGTGACGACGCGGCTGTCCTCAAGCAGCGCAGCGCCCCATTGGGCGTCCGCGCGTGGATAGCGGTCCCTCAACTCGTCGTGTCGCCACCAAGTCGTCGTGCAGCGTCGGCCATCGAGCAGGCCCGCTTCGCCAAGCAAAAAAACGCCGCTGCATGAGCCGCATATCAATGCGCCGAGCGCATGTTGGCGCCGCAACCAAGCAGCCGCCGCCGCGATCGACGCTTCGCCGAGAAAGCGATCGCCGTCGTCACAAAGGTAGCCTGGAACAATGACGGCGCTCGCAGTACCGGCGGTGATGCTCCCGTCTACGATGAGCAGACGACCGCTACTGTCCTGAATTGGCTGTCCATCGAAACTCGCCGTGGAGACGCTGATCGGCTCGCGATTTTCGTCCTTGGAAATCGTGAGCCAAGCTAGCTTCAGCATGTCCACGGCGCCGATCAAACCGGCGCCAAGGCAACCGTCATAACCGAGGACGATAACTTCCATGGTCGAGCCCGTTGCAGCCCGAAGCTGAGCCAGCGGCCCGTCCCTCCTCAGCGGCAGTCACCCGCGGACGAGTTCAGGGGCTGCCGGGAGTTTATCGGCGAGAACGTCTATCTTCTCGATCGACGGCGGTTTGGCAAGAAGTTCCGGCGCTTTCGCCATCAGCGATTTCGCGACTTCGCCGGAAAGATGCGCCGCGCGGCCCTTGTCGTCGGGAAAAACGTCAAAGATGGCGAAGGTCGAGGGCCCCGTGCGAACCGCAAACCATGCGGTCGTGTCGGGCTCGGCCTCGACCAGTTCTAAAGCGCCGATGAGAAACTGCGCGAACTGCATTTCTTTTCCGGGTTGCGCCTCGAGCGTCACAAACAATCCAACCTTGGTCATCGCCTTACTCCCGCCGGTTGCGCGCCTCTTTGCCGCCCAAGCGCTTGTAGGCGACAAAAAACTCTCTGAGGGAAAAAGCCGTAATCAATCCCGCCGTCGCGAGACTGGAAGCGAGGAGAAAGCTGTTGCCGCCTACGCCCGCCGATTCATCGGCGATCGCATCGCTTGCGACGTAATAGGCGCATGCCCAGACGACGACGATCCAGATCAAGACGCCCGCCGCATACAAGGCGTCAACATTGATCCACTGGCTTCTGGCGTGTTGTTGTGACGCTTTGACCATCGCAGCCTCCGCAGGTGAAAGATGGGAACTGGCGTGACGCGATCCTGTGTTTCAACGACTTTCGGCGCAGCACGCCAGTTCTGCCAAAAACGGTGCAGAACGCGCCACCGCGAACTCAGGTCGGGAGTTTGAGCCTGCGCCGTTGAAATCTTTCGAGATGTTGCAGTCCGAGAGGAGGCCAACGAAGGATGGGAGCCTGTTCTATGGCGTCACAGCAATTCAGCGCAGTCAAAATTCCTTAATCTAGCTCAATGGCTTTGCTGTCGCAGAGCCCATAAAACGCAAAAAGCCCGCACTAAGCGGGCTTTCAAAGACCGACGAAGCGGCGGGATCAGCGAACCAAGGTATCCAACGCGACATCCATGGCGCGGACAAGGGCCACATTGCCGAAAAGAATGACCGCGATGGCGAGCGCGACGTAAATCACGTCGTTCAACGCAAGGCCTCCGGCTGTGCGCTCCGCGGCGTTCCGGTCAGTCGGCTGCAAATCCATCGTTCATCCCCCCAGCGAAATAATGTCTGTAGCCCATCACTAAAAACCGCCCGCGGATGTGCGCAAACACACAGGCGAGGGTCAACGCTTCAGCTGCCGATTGGTTTCCTTCCTAGACAGAAAAAGATTGAAAAATTGCATCTCCCGTTCTCCGAATGTGGTTTGCCCCATCGACGCCGGAGACGATCCGGCGGAACATGCTGCGACGCTGTCCATCTTTCGTTTCGGCGCAAAGCTCGATAAGTTCCGCGGCGCGAACCGGCCGCAGGCTCGCTGCTTAGAACGGCCGGGAGAGGGCGCAAAGCGCCACAGAGCGAAAGAGGGGAAGGACCACAAGTGAGCGGAAGCCTCAATGTCACCGGCCGCACGACTGAAAGCGTCAACGCCCTAGCAGGCGTGCTGGTCGATCGTCTCGTCGCGGGCGCGGCGCAGTATCGGGTCTCGATCGAGCGCGGCAGTCTCGGCGAACTGCTGATCGACGCTGGCGCCAAGGTCCCGGGCGGCATAGAGGCTGGCCTGCTGCTGACCGAGATCTGCATGGGCGGGCTGGGACGCGTCACCCTTTCGCACGCGCCAGCCGCGCCGAAATGGCCGTTCTGGCTGACAGTGACGAGCGCCGACCCGGTAGTCGCCTGCCTCGCCAGCCAATACGCCGGCTGGAGCCTGAGCCACGAGAAATTCTTCGCGCTGGGTTCGGGACCGGGCCGCGCTCAGGCCCGCGCCGAAAAGCTTTTTGACGAGCTGTCCTACCGAGATCTCGCCGACCGCGTGACCATCGTCCTCGAAAGCGGTTCTCCTCCGCCCAAGGAGGTCGTTGAGAAAGTCGCTTCGCGCTCGGGCGTGTCGCCGGACAAGGTCGCCTTCATCTATGCGCCGACGCAATCGCTCGCTGGCGGCGTCCAGGTGGTCGGACGGGTGCTCGAAGTTGCGCTGCACAAGGCGCATGAGCTGCATTTTCCGCTCGACGACATCATCGACGGCGTCGCCACCGCGCCGCTCTCGCCGCCCCACCCCGACTTCGTGCAGGCGATGGGCCGCACCAATGACGCGATCATTTACGCGGGGCGCGCCCATCTGTTCGTGAAAGGCTCGGCCGCCGCCGCCAAGGCGCTTGCCGAGAAACTGCCGAGCGAAACATCGCGCGACTATGGGCGCCCGTTCGCGGAGATTTTCAAAGCGTATAAAGGCGATTTCTATAAGATCGACGGCAGCCTGTTCTCGCCGGCCGAAGCGCTGGTGACGGCGGTCGAGACGGGCGAGACCTTCCGCGCGGGCGAAGTCAATCTGGCGCTGCTCGATAAATCGTTTGGGTGACGCGCGCGCAATTTCCTCCCCTTGAACGGGAAGAATCGGCGCGCAGCGCCGGGGTGGGGCGACAAAGTCAAATGACGGCGGCTTTTCTCACCCCCACCCGAGCGCTTTCGGCGCTCGACCTCCCCTCTCGAGGCGGAGGCGGGAGCCCCCGTGTGGCGATCTTCACCGACAAGCTCGACTGGCATGTGGTTCGAACGCTCCGCGCCTTTCGGGCGCAGGGCGCGACGCCCGTCGCCGTGCGGCTCTCCGCCTGCAAGATCGAGACGGGCCGCGCTCACGGACTTGTCATCCCGGGATTTCGCGAGCTTCCCGATCTCGCCATCGTTCGCGCCATCGGCGACGGTTCGTTAGAGGCGATCACCATGCGGCTCGGCGTTCTGCATGCTCTGGAAGATCTCGGCGTCCCGGTCGTCAACAGCGCGCGCGCGATCGAACGCTGCACCGACAAATCCATGGCGAGCTTCCTGCTGGCGCAGGCCGGACTGCCGACGCCTGAGACTTTCGCCGCGCAGAGTCTCGCGCAGGCGCGCGCCGTCGCGCGGCGCGAATGCGGCAAGGGTCCACTCGTGATGAAGCCGCTCTTCGGGGCGCAGGGGTGGGGTCTGCGGCTGATCGAGCGCGAAAGCGATCTGCCGTCGCTTCACGACGCGCGCGGCGTATTCTATCTCCAACGCTTCGTCGGCCCGGCCCGGCCGCCGTTCGAAGACATGCGCATTCTCGTCTCGCGCGGCGACATCGTCGCCGCCATGCGCCGGCGTTCGAGCCATTGGATCACCAATGTGCGGCAAGGCGCGAAGCCGCTCGCCGTCGAACCGTCAGAGCGGGAGGCGGAAATCGCTCTCGCCGCGGCAAAAGCGCTCGGCGTCGATTTCGCCGGCGTCGACATCATCAATGATCACGAAGACGAACCGCTCATTCTCGAAGTCAACAGCATGGCGGGCTGGAGCGGACTGCAGCGGGTGACGCCCTTCTCGATCGCCGACCGACTCGCCGCCGACGCGCTTGCGCAGATGACGCATGCGCGACTGCGCGTCTGACGTGGCGACTTTCCCGGTCGCCCCGCAAGAGATCGCGACCGGCTTCGTCGCCGCCTGCGAGGCGGAGCTTCAGGCCCCAAAGCCCGGCAACGTCCATGTCTTCGCTGACGGCCACGGCATGACCGCGGCGGACTTCCTCGCCAGCGCAAAGGCCGCCGCGCCCTTCATCGCCGCGGCGCGCTCGACCGTCGGCGCGCGCATCGAAGGCGCTGTCGAGGCGACATGGGCGCGCGTCGGACAAAACACCAATCTCGGCATTATTCTGCTCTGCGCGCCGCTGGCGCAGGCCGCCGCGGCCGCGCAAAGCGCCGATCTGCGCAGGGAGACCCGGCGCGTTCTGCAGGCGCTCGATTTAGAAGACGCCGCCGCCGCCTTTCGCGCCATCGCCCAGGCGCAGCCGGCGGGGCTCGGAGCGGCGCCCGAGCATGACGTCCATGCGCCGGCTGAAACGACTCTGCTCGAGGCGATGCGCGCCGCTGCTGGCCGTGACCGCATCGCCTGGCAATACGCCAACGATTTCGCCGATATTTTCGACGTCGGCCTTGAGACGTTGGCCGACGCGCGACGAGGAGGCGCAGACGCGCCGCTTGCAACGCTCAGCGTCTATGCCGCCCTCCTCGCCGCCTTTCCCGACAGTCATATTGCGCGCAAGCATGGGCTCGCCGCCGCCGAAACGGTCCGCGGCGAGGCGGCCCTTTTTGAAAAGACTCTCAAGAGCGCCGACGCCCGGGAGGCGGCGTTCGAACTGGCGCTGGAATTCGATCGCGCCCTAAAGCAGCGTCGATTGAATCCGGGCACGAGCGCCGATCTGACCGTCGCGGTTCTTTTCGCCGATTATCTGGCGGCCATCTTGGCAAGCCCGCACAAAAATGGTTGAGTCCGCGCGCGCGGGATAGTCTCGCGGCTATCTGGCCACCGGTCTGATCGGGCTCTTTTCGCTCGGCGCCGAAGAGGGGTAGGGCGCTCGAAAGCCAAATGGCGCGCGCGCCGTCATGAGGAATTCTGGGAGGAAAACATGGCAGTAATCAACAAGATGCTGGTTGGCGAGTCGCTGGTCGGCGACGGCAATGAAGTTGCGCATATCGACTTGATCATGGGTCCGCGCGGCTCGGCGGCCGAGCTCGCCTTCGCCAACGCGCT
>NZ_JAKFWS010000038.1 GCF_021731785.1 Methylocystis sp. | reverse complement strand
ATGGTCCGCAGCGCCGCCCCGTAGGATCCGAGTTTGTCCGTGACAATGACGGCCGGGGCAAATCCTTGCTTCTTGAGTAATATCCTCAGCAGCTTCAGCGCGGCGGCCGTGTCACGCCTTCGTTGGATCAATACATCGAGAACTTCGCCTTCGCTATCGACGGCCCGCCACATGTACATTCGCTGACCGCCAATCGAGACCACCATCTCGTCGAGATGCCAATGATCGTGAGGCCTCGGTCGAGCGCTGCGGAGGTTCCTGGCGATCGCTGATCCAAACTTCAAAACCCAGCGACGGATCGATTCATTGCTGACTTCCAATCCTCTTTCAGCCAGCAAATCCTCGACGTCACGATAGCTCAAGGTGAACCGAAGATAGAGCCAGACTGCATGTCGAATGACGTCGGGAGGGAAGCGGTGACGGGCGTAAGAGATGGGTTTCATCGGCCACCATAACCCATCCGTCCGAATTTCGCCCATTAACGTGTCAATGCCCGCCGCTCAAGTCGGCTGACGAACGCCGATCGCTGGTTCCTTGTCCAGCTGCCCCCCCGCCGAAAAATCCGCACTCAAAGCCGTCACTGTGCATAATGGCGGCTGATAGACTGCTGCAGAATGGTGTCCGATCACGCTAAGATTCACAATCAGTTGGCTCTAAAGGTTTCTATCATGCCCGGTTGCTCAGATTCCCCTGAAGATATCGTGGCGCGGGCGGATCGCCTCCGGGAGACGCTGGGCGCGCAGCCGACGAAGGAAGCCGTCGCCGAAGCTGCGTCGCTGTTAGGCCCGCTACGCGACTTGCGAGAGTTCGAGCGGCTCTGCGTCGTGGCGGATCTGGTGTGCGGTCTTGACGAAGAAAACGCAGAAGCGCGGCGCCTTTACGCCCAAGGTCTCATCGAAACGCGTCGCTTCGCCGCCGCGATCGGCGTCCTCGAAGAGGCCAAGATTCGCTATGGCGAGAGTCACCGAGAATATGCGGAGCTCGAAGGGCTGCTCGGCCGGGTCTACAAGCAGCTCCTCATGGACATCGTCGATCCCAACAATATTTGGGCGAGCGAATATCTACGTCGCGCCGTAGAGTCATACAACGGGCCTTACACACGCGACCGCGGCAACAATTTTTGGCACGGGATCAACCTTGGGGCGCTCACACACGCCGCGGCGCGCCGCGGTCTCAAGTCTCCGTCAGGGCGCTCGGCTCGCGACTATGTCGACGAGCTCATCGTGACCCTTAATGCGATAGGTCCGGCCCACCGAAACGAATGGTGGAGTGCGACATTGGGCGAGGCGTACGCCGCTCGCACCGAGTGGAAGAAGAGCGAGGACGCGTTGCGCGCCTATTTAGGCAATACCAACACGACCCCTTTCATGCTGGCGAGCACATTGCGCCAGCTCCGACAGCTTTGGGCCATTCAAGACACGAAAGAAGGCGCGGAACTGCTGCAGATGTTGGAAGCCGCGCTGATGCGCCGTCCGACACCCGGCGCTGTGCTGAGAATGGACGCATCGCATCTGCGCGAGATGCGCAATCTCGAAGCGAAGGACAGTCAACGGCTGCAGCGTCTGGTTGGGCCGCGAGGGTTAGAGACGCTCGAATGGTACAAAATGGGATTGGGTAGGGCTGCATCCGTCGCCGCCATCACCGAGAAGCTCGGGCTACGCTTCGGCACGGGATTCATGGTCGAGGCGGGGGATTTTGGCGTTGAGCCCGCGGATGAGAAGTTGTTGCTCACGAATTTTCACGTGCTCAATAAGAACGGACTCGGCGGGCGGCGCAGTCTCAGTAATGTCAAGGTGGTTTTCGAGGCGATCGCAGATGTGCCTCTGAGCTTCGCCGTGGACGAGGTTCTTGTCGAATCGCCGGCGGATGGCGGACTCGACTATTCGCTCATTCGCCTCAACGGGTCGACGGAGCCTTTGAAGACGTTAGAGATATGCGCGGACGCTGAAATGTCTCTCAGTCCGGAGCCGCGCGTTTATGTGATCGGCTATCCTTTGGGAGACGTGATGCAGTTCTCACTGCAGGACAACGTTCTAAAGGATCACGAACTTCCCCCCACAGGCAAACCGCCTGATCCGACTAGGCTGCGGTTGCACTACACAGCGAGCACGGAGAAAGGCAGCTCCGGCAGCCCGGTGTTCAACGACAAATGGGAGTGCATCGGCCTGCACCACGCGGGCGGCAAAAGCCTTCCGCAGGACGAAGTTTCCGGAATCCCGGGGCTCAACGGTTCGAGCGTTATGCGCGACTTCAACGAGGGCATTTGGATCGGATCGATTCAGGCCGACGTGAAGCCCAAAAATATCAAGCTCAGCTAGGCGAAACGCCGCAAATGTCGGAAAGGAGAACCATGGAAGCGCTCATTTTCGTTCCGGGCATCATGGGAACGGAGCTCATTGCGTCGAATGGCGATAAGCTGTGGCCGCCGACGCCGGAAGAGACGATTTTCGGCTACCGCCGTGTCAATGAGCTCCTGAAGGAAGACGTCCAGCATGGAGACATCATTCAAACCGTCTCCTGCTTCGACGTCTATGCGCCGCTCTTTGATCAATTTAACGCTTTGGGGTTCGTGCCGAACGGCGAGAAAATGCGCCGCTATCCATTCCCATACGATTGGCGTCAGGACCTCGACCTGACGGCGAAGAAACTAGCGGGCTTGCTCGAAAGGGTCGACCAGGCGGGCGCAAGCGCCCTCCATCTTGTCGCGCATTCCATGGGCGGGCTTATTAGTAGGCTCGTGCTGGAAACAGAAATATATGCGCCAGAGAGTCTGCGCAAAAAGGTGACGACCTTCATTGCGCTCGCGACGCCGCATCAAGGCGCGCCGCTGGCGCTGGCGCGTGCGCTCGGATTGGACAGCGCGCTCGGTATAAGCGCGAGCGATTTTCGCAAGATCGCGAATGATCGGCGCTATCCAGCGGGCTATCAACTCCTTCCCGCACCCAATGAAGCGGCATGCTGGGACAAGCGAGATCTCGCCGTCGGCGTTATCGACATCTATGACAAGGACAAGGCAGAGCGACTTGGCTTGAACCTCGAGCTGCTCGACCGAGCGCGGTTTGTACAGGACAGCCTTGCGAAAGGCGCGCCGCCGGAGGACACACGTTACTTTTACTTTGCTGGGACCGGCCACGAGACTGTTACGCGGATCAATGTTTCGGAAGTGAACGGGGTGTTCCCCATTGAGCAGATGGTCGTCACGCGCACGGAGGACGCGGGCGATGGCACCGTGCCGTTCTGGAGCGCGCTCCCGCGGGCGGTGCAGAAGCAGGTCGTGGTGAATGAACACTCGAAGGTGTTCAACGGCATGCCTTTCAAGCGCGTCTTCTACCGTCTATTGGGCGGCGATCTCGGCGTCCCGCTCGAGTCCCTGGCTCGTGAAGAGGAAGCGCCATCGATCCGCCTTTCCCTCGCGACGCCGGTCATACAGCTTGGGCGCGCCTTCGAAATCCTTGTCGTTCCGGGCGCTCCTGTCCCAGAGATTACGGGATCTTTGACCCTGCAAAAGCTCGACGACAAGGGGCAGCCCGAAGCCGGGCGGCCCGCGGAGCAAATAAGCGCTCTCACCTACAAGGGCCCGCGCGTGTCCAGACTACGGCTGCTGTCGCCGGCGATCGGCACGCGCGGGTTTTACGAAATTGTCTTCCGCGGGCAGCCTGCCAATTCGGATCCGCTGCGCTTCGCAGTTGTTTCGTTCCGGCCATAAGGCACTGTTCGGGAATTAATGTGAATCGGCGCGAAGCCGTGACCCGATGCAATCAGTCGTTTCAGGCATTCGCGGTGCCTGATCGGCGTCCGGCCCCCCCCGGCCGATTTACACTCAATCGCAACACGGGGCTATCTAATGTCCGAGATCATCGAGAAACTCGCCGAATGGATCCACGAAGAATGGCGCAAGGGCGACTATCCGAAGAAGCCTCAACTCGACGTGCCCTATTCGGAGCTTGCGCCGATCGACAAGGACGCCAATCGCGCCGCGGGGCGCCGTATTGCCGACGTGCTTGCGCTTGTCGGCCTCGGCGTCTCGACGCCGGAGGATACGAAGTCGCGGGAGAGGGCAGCCGATAGCGCGATCCCGCCCTACATCGAGGCCCATGTCGAGCGCCTCGCCGAGGCCGAACACGAAGGCTGGATGGCGCATCGCGCCAAGAACGGCTGGGTTTACGGACCGACGCGCGACGATGACAGAAAGCTGCATCCGCTCATGGTCCCGTATTCGCAGCTGCCTGAAGACGAGAAGGAAAAGGATCGCAAAGCGGTGCGGAACTATCCGAAGCAGGTGGAGGCGGCGGGCCTTGCGATCGTGTGGCTCTGATGCTGACGGGCCGGCGAGAGAAGCTGTGTACGCGTCCGGCCCACACTGCGCTTGAGAGTGTCTGTACGCTGAAACGTTGCGGCTTTACAAGGAGGGGGTCTGACAATGAGGTTTTTCTGGAGAGACGTAGAAGGACTTTCGGTCGAAAATAGATTCTCGGATAATGCTCTCGGCTATCCGGCTTGGCGGGCGCTCGTTGAGCGCCTCTACAACGTCCCGCCTGACGCGCCGAGCGATTCCTGGGCGTCGCTATTTGACAGTTTCATTGGCGACATCAGCCGGGAGTTTGGTCCGGGCAGCTCCTCCAGGGCGAAAACGTGCTGCCTGTTCATTTCCCACAGGATGAGCGACGTGAACAATGCGCTGCATATCGCCTGGCTCGCCACCCAGGTCGGATACGACTATTGGCTCGACATCCACAATCCGACGCTCATTGCAGCGAGTGGGTCTTCGCTGCCAAGCCCGGCCAAGGACATTCTCCTCGCCGCCATCATCGAAATCGCCCTGTTGAACGCGACGCATGTGATTGCCCTCCACACGAAGCACAGCCTCGGATCGAAATGGATTCCCTATGAGCTTGGTCGCGCGAAGGCGCGCCTCGTGCAATCAGATCAGGCCGCGGGTTGGTTCGATCGGCATACGCCGCCCTCGACCTGCGGTGAATATGTGTATCTCGCAAGGCAGCTGGGCCCCCTGGACATTCAGAACTGGCTCACGAGCACAAACCAATATCGATGCAGCCCAACGGCCACAAAAAATTGGCCTTACGGCGATCACCCGCCGCCTTTGGATCCGTGAGGGCTGCTTAATTGTGAATCGGCACGATGCCGTCACCCCGACGGAGCCAGTCGTTTCAGGCGTTTACGGTGCCGATCGGCGTCTGGTGTCGATTTCGGATTCAATATGAGACTGCCAATATCTGTTAGAACAAAGGTTCAGCAGATTACGGTCTCACACGAGTTTCAGTTTCATTTGATACTGAAGCAGGATTTTTTTCGACTTCACGAGATTGATAGACCGGTCGATCGACCGCACAATCATCGCAGTTTCTGCTACCGGCAATAACAAAGTTATCCCAGCCGGCAACCAGCCGAATTCCATGAATTGTTTGTGTCGCGACCGACCGTCCGGTCTCGAAGTTACCTGACCGCTTTTCTGGTCCAGCGGATTTGAGAGCTTAATGCATAGTCGCGCTCTGATCGAGTGGGGGCGGCAAGGGCTCGATCGTCAGCGGCGCCGGCGGGCGATAACCGAGCGCTGAATGTGGTCGAACCGTATTATAGAACAAGGTTTGAGAACGCCCACGGGACCGCGCTTCGGAAGCTTTTGTATCCGTGGCATCCTCGGTTTGAGCTTCAGGTCACCGTTCTGGGGCCTGTCGCGGGCGACTGTCTATCGGCGCCGCTTGGAGGCGCCGGATGACGCCCCACGACGCCGGCCAGGCCCGATCGGCGCTTGTCCGGACGCGGAACTGGCTGACCATATCCGCCGTCTTATCGCGGAGTCCGGTTTTCACGGCGAGGGCTACCGCAAGCTATGGACGCGGCTTCGGGTCGCCGGCGTTCGCGCCAGTCCCCGCCGCGTGCGGCGGGTGATGGGCGAACATGGCTTACTGGCGCCCCATCGCGCGGCGTAGACGCGAATGAAAATTCATGACGGCGCGATCATCACTGATCGCATCAACGAAATGTGGGGAACGGACATGACACAAACGGTCACGACGGATGAGGGCAAGGCCTATGTGTTCGTCGCCGTCGAACA
>NZ_JAKFWS010000129.1 GCF_021731785.1 Methylocystis sp. | reverse complement strand
CCAACTCCAACGCGTGCAAGATGTGCAGATCGACCCAGCGGAAATAACGCAACGCGGAATTGCGTCCGCAATCATGTCGTGAAAAAAATCGCCGATGCGTGTCGGCAGGGCGAATAAGACGGGTTAGCTTAGGTTTACTTCGAAACCCGGAGCTGCGGAACACGAGCAAAACGAAATTCTACAAGGCTACGGAAGTTCCGGGGCTACTCAACAAGAAGGCCGGCAAGGCGAAGGCCAACCAAGCGTTACGCTCGCTGTTTCTGACCAGATAGCCTGACCAGTCGGCTGTAGTCGTCTCCGCACGTTGGTAGACGTTGGATCGAACGTGGTGTCGATCAATGCCTTTGTCTGCCTTCGGTCAAACCGAGACATGGGCGAGCGACGCGCTTAACTTCTAAGAATGGCGCTAAGCAGACTCCGATGCACCAAGTCGTTCAGGCTCGATCAGCGCCGGATCGTTATCGCCGACGCCGGAACGGTTCACGCGCTGTGAGACGATCCATTCCTGCAAAGCGTTTTCGGGCGGCGGGCGCAGCAACGCGGCGGGATCGCCGCCCGTCATCCATGCGCTTGCATCGTTCCAATCGAGAATCACCGGCATGCGGTCGTGGAAGCGCGACATCCAATCGTTCGCTGGACCGACGATAATCGTCGCTGAGTCCATCAACTCCTTTGTCTCGGGATTGGGCGCACTCTCCCACAGCCCGGCGAAGGCGAGCGGGCGACCGTCAGGCGATGAGAAATAGTGCGGCGTCTTCGCTCCGCGCTCGCCTGTCCATTCATAGAATCCCGATGCGGGTATGACGCAGCGGCGAGACTTGAACGCCGAGCGAAACATAGGCTTCTCGGCGACCGTCTCGGCGCGAGCGTTGAAGGTTGCCGGAAGCTCTTTGAGCGGCTTTTTCCACCACAACGGCACGAGTCCCCAGCGCATCGGCGTCAACTGCTTGCCCGATTGGTCAAGGCGGATGACTTCGATTTGCGTCGTCGGCGCGATGTTATAGCGGGGCGCGAGATTGCGCGGTTGGCCGATCAAATCGGCGAGCCGGTGAAGCTCTTCCCAAGAGAGATGTTGTGTGAAACGTCCGCACATGCCTTTAGGCTTTCACTCCCGCAGCGAATTGTAGCCTTCCTTAAAGCCATAGAGAGCGAATATGTGGCGAAGTCCCTCGCCCGGATTAATGTAGATCGTTATTAGCATGGCTTTGCCGTTGAACATCTTGCTTAGAAGGTCGTCGCTGATACGGCCTTCGGCCGCGCAGGTAATCTCCGTGCATCTGAAAAACGGCAGTCTCCCGAACTCATTGTCATCGACTTTGATCCCCGCGCCTTCGAGCAAGAAAGTTTTCGGCGGAGCAAAAATTTGTATTACCCCGTTCGGCACGCCCGGCGCTTTTGTAACGGCCACCATTATGCCAACGCTGGGCTGTTCCTCCGACATCGTCCTTTGGACCAACGCGCATTTGTTGACGTTAGTTGTTGATGTCGGTCCGCACTGGATTTCCCATGCGCCATGCTTTGAGGTTTCTGCCTGCTCCGCGAACGCGACGCCCACCAAAAAGTAAGCGGGTAGCAAAGGCCCAAGAACACGAACAAAAAATTTTCTGTCGGCTTGCATTTGAGCGCCTTGAACAAATGTTGCTTATATCGCAGGTCGATGTGCTTGCCCATCCACCCGCTGGAATAGTCCAACGTAGTCTTCTCCGGTCTTTGCTGTCCGAGCGCTGAGGGCGTCGCCGCGCTCTATACGGCGATCACCGGCCGCAACGTCTCGACTGAGGACATGGCGGAAATCGCCGACCAGTTGGCGTCGCTATCGGACTAACGCCTCGGTAATCTCATGGATGCATCAACGCTGAAATTTAGGGATCGAATAGACGAGCCGCGCTGGCCAATGACCTAAACCGAAATACAGAGCCGAACACTTGCTTTGTTGAATCACTCGTGGAAAGTTGGGCCAATGGACGAGATGGATTGGCTAGAATTTTTTTCGAAAGTTATCGGGGACTTAGCTTGGCCAGTGGTTGTCTTGGCAATCGTGCTCGTATTGAGGAAGCAAATTGAGAGGGCAATCGGCCTGATCAACAAGGTAAAAGTAAGTGGCTTCGAGTTCGAATTTGATAAAAAATTGGATGTTGCCCGCGAGGAAGCAGCAAAATTGCCGCGTCCGAAAAGTCCGGAAGACAAAGAGCCAGAGTATGCAGGCCAGCATGCTTTTGAACTGGTCGAGGTGTCCCCACGTGCTGCTGTCATCGAGGCCTGGCGTCTAGTTGAGGCCGCAGCGATCGACTGCGGGAAGCGATTGTTTGGGGCGGACTTCTCAAACAAAACAATGACGTTCCAAGCCATTTTGCGATTGGAGAACTCAGACAAATTACCCGCTTCCATATCAACGCTGATGAGACGTCTGCGATCCCTGAGGAATGAGGCGGCGCACGCGGCGGAATTTGAGTTGTCGAGGGAATCCGCACTTGAGTATGTCGAACTCTCCGCGCAGCTGATAGGCAATCTGAATGCGATTGGTAAGAATGGCCCGATGCATTAGAATTTTAGGCTTTTGTTGATGCGCAGTCGCTGTTCCACACGTTGCCGCTCTTCCTTCAATCGCTCCGCCTCACGTCTTTCCTTAAATATTAATCTCTTGTTCAAGATTATGTTTGAGGACTCTAGTCGCTTGTGGCAGCCATTGTTTAAAATAGTCAATGACTAATTGGGCATCGTGTTCGCGAACGCTGACAGTGGCAGTGTTGCCTTTGAATTGGAAAGATGTCGGTGGAATACCCATGACGGAAGTGAACGATCCCATATTGTGGAGCGCATCAACCCATTTCTGATGCACTGCTTGACAAAGCGTTAGCTCCAAACGGCCATCACCCCAAGAAACGTTAATTATGCTTGGTGGGGTATGAGCAAGGGGATCATCGATTTCACCTGCCGGAATAACTGTCTGACTAATCGCGCTGAGTCGCTGGAGCGAGATATGCTCGTCCCGTCGCAGTCGGATGAGGCGTTTGATTTCTTCGATCGAGGCGGGTCGTTCGGTAGGATTGTGCCGAATCATATTCGTAACAATGTCGTCCAGAAAGGAAAAATCGTTCGAGATTGATCCGATAGTCGCGTAATTCGTTCCATGTGGAACTACCCCTGTAAACATTTCGTTTAGCATCAGTCCAAGTGCATATATATCTGCCGCGGCGGAGATTTGCTGGCCGGCACGACGCTGCTCAGGGGCCGCATATTGGAAGTTAGCGAGTCTCTGTGTCGGACTTGTTTCGACTAAAGTAACGAGCTGATCAGCTGTAAAGCTGGCAATTCCGAAGTCTGCAATCGCCGCGTTGCCATTGCTTTCAATAAGGATGTTTTCTGGCTTTAAATCTCGATGCGTGACGTTTTGCAGGTGAGCAGCCTCCACTCCATCCAGGATTTGAGAATAATGTCGCATAGCCTGCTCGGGCGACAAAGTGCCCATTCGTGCTCGGAGACTTCCTGTATAGCGATTCATCACGTAGAACGGACCTTGAATTTTGCCGTTGTTGGCGAAGCCATGGTCAGTCACAGTGACGATGTTGCCGTGGGTGTTTCTCGCAAGAAACCCGATCTCGTTTTTGAAGCGACGCCGCTTTTCCGTCGATGTTTGTGTGAGAACTTTGACGGCGATGGGTGTCCCGCTTTCATCTGTTCCCCCATAAACGCGTCCGGCACCTCCTTCGCCAAGCTGTTCGGTTAGCGAATACGAAGCGAAAGCCGTTTCAACAGCTAGAGGTGTTTTCAAAGTAGTTGGCATAATGACTTATCCTGGAGGATGTTGCGTGAATCGTCCACAAACAGACCTATGACAGCATGGCCGAGCGTTGATAGCTCTGTTACGCCCGTTGCTCGACGATGCCTAGAAGATAACTTGCGAAGAGGATGAGCCGCGCAGCCTCTTGCGCGTCAATAACAATGTCCCGATGACTCGTCGGATTCTTCGCGTGTCCTATCGCGCCTGCGAGTAGTTGCTGCAAAGCTTCTCGCTCGGCGACTACGACGGTCGTGTCGGTAAGCGGACCATTCTCGGGATGAAAGGCCTTTCGCATTAGCGAAACGCCAATGTCACTATCTGGATACCCAGCGTTCTTGGCGTTCGCTGTTTTTCGGACCGCGACTTCGACTTCTTTGAAAGCTTGAAAGACAGCGACGTCGAAGTCGCCACGACGGAATAGCGGCACAACTTTTTGGGCTAACAGAGCGGGAACAAGCTCGTAAGGTAGGAGACGTCCCTTGCGAAAAACCTCTACATCAGCCCGATTATGCAAATTAACGGCGCGTCGAGTCAGCCGATACCATCGCGCGGGCTGTTGAGGGTCTCTTACGATGAGTCCTTGCGTGCTCAGCCATGCGAGAGATTCCGCCATAGCCATGACTATGGCGTCTCGCGAACTATCTGGATAGCTCGCACCAGTGATGGGGTAAAGTGCCGACACCAGCGAGTCGATATTGAACATGCCTCTCTGAGCGAGCGATGGAGCGACCTCGATAATTGCTCCCCCAAGGTCTTCGGGGGTCAGCGCCAGCAAATCCTCTGGCTTCGGAAAAATCGATAGAAGAGAGGATACGCTCATGGCGTTAAGTGAGCCTCCAAACTAAGAGCCGGGTTCAACTTTGCGACCGATACGGCGGCCAGTCGGGCATCAGATGCACGGCGCGCGAGCCGCATCGCGAACAGACGAATCTGCGCGATCGCGCCAACGCGATGAAGGGCGTCTCCGGCGCTGCCCGCATCACGTCGAAGGCAATTCTGCCATGATTCGCGCACCCCAGCCCAACACACCAGACCCATGCGCCAGCGACGCCCTCAGCGCGAAGATCGGCGATGGAAGGCGGGGTAGGGGGCGCATGGCGTGAAGATATTGGCGGGCTCTCGAACTTGCGAGCGCGTTCATTCTGAAAAGTAGCGCCACGGGCCAAGTGCCCCCTGCCCCACTTCAGCATGTGGACGACAGAGGCGCTGTGGCTCACATAGTGTCTCAAGCCGAAAAATTACGGGACATAATTACGTTAATCATTTGATATTTCTAGTATTATATAGACAGCAGCGATATGCTTTGTAATCAGTAGGTCGCGGGTTCGAATCCTGCAACCGTACCAATGAAATAGCATCTTGCGAAAAATAAGCGCGACGCGGCGACAAGCGTGCGCAGCGCTCACGCCATGGGCGAATGTCGACAGCGATCAGTATTTATACGAGAGGCTCGCGGCAACGGTCGTTGGTTCGCCGTGGTAGAGGGCGCCGTTTGATGTCTAGTTGGATTGGTTTGTCAGATTGGCGGCGTTGAGTTCGAATTTGAGATTGTCGTTGAAGCTATAGGCGAGCGAGGCGCCGAGCATCTGCTGGGGCGCCAGGGTAAAGCCGTAGGTGTTGGGCAGCGTCGCCTCGAGGCGGCTGGCGTAATAATAGCTGGCGCCGAGTTCGAGGCCCTTGAGCTCGCCTGTGTCGAACGTATAGCTGGCGTTGAAACTATAGACCCGGCGCGGCGCGCCCAGAAGATCGCTGCCCTGCTGCGAGGGGATGTTGTCGTCCTTCGACACCAGCGCATGCAGAAAGGTGGCGACGACATTGATCTTAAGGTTCGGCAGGATCTCGCCGCCGAGGTTGACCTCGATGCCGTGGCTGTGCTGCTGGCCGGTGACGACCGAATAGAAGCCGCTCGGATTGGCCGGATTGAGGATTGCGACATTGTCGCGGGTAATGTCGAAGTGCCCGACTTCGAAGCTCATCTTGCGGTCGAGAAACTCGCGCCTGAAGCCGAGCTCATATTGGGTGTCCTGCTGCGGCGGCGGCGCTTCGCCGCTTTGGATGCGCACGCCGGTGTTGGGGATGAGCGATTTGCCGTAGGCGGCGAAGAATTGCGTCTCTTCGTCCGGGCGATAGAGAATGCCGGCGCGCGGCGAAAAATAGCCTTTGATCCCTTTGCTCAAGCTCGATGTCGGCTCGCCGGTCAGCGCGCCGAAGGGATCGAAGACGCGCTCGCGCTGGGCGAGAAGATCGTAGCGCCCGCCGATCAGAATGCGCCAGTTCTCGTTTAAGTCGATGAGGTCCTGGCCATAGACCGAGCGGCTGATGGCGCGCGCCACGC